>VAWY01000053.1 GCA_005888335.1 Actinomycetota bacterium | reverse complement strand
GGCGTGCTCAGCGCGACGTGGCCGAGCTTGCAGACGGGGGCGTGGCGGGTCATGACTGCTCCTGGAGGGCGATCTCGCGGTTGGGGTTCAAGAGGGCAGGCGGTGGCGCCAGCGGTTCGCCGGCGCGCGCCGCCGCGTAGACGAAGTGGTCGGGTCGCAGCACGAGCGCGTCGACGCGGTGCTCGTCCATGAAGCCGGTCAGCCGGCCGTCGCGGTCCGCGATCTCCGTGTCGCGCGAGGGCTCGCCGTCGATCAGCTCGAACGTGGGCGCGCCGTGGGCCGCCCATTCGGCGCGCTCGCGCGCCGTGCGCGCCAGCGCGCCTGGCCGGGCGATCACCGTCCAGGTCTCGCCGAGCACGTCGTCGAGCCGCGCCGACGCCTCGGTGCTGGTCGCGACGAGGGGCTGGGGGATCGGGCGGCCGGCCGGCTTGGTCGCCTCGGCCTGGACCAGCCCGGCGCGGTAGTCCGGCTCGGGGAACCAGTTGCCGTCGCGCAGGTACGGCCCGATGAGCGGTGCCTTCATCGCGGCGGGGGTCGATGCTCGCCTCGTAGCGCAGGTCGACGAGCTCGTCCGGGACGGCGGCGCCGTCGAAGACCAGGTACTCGCGGATGAACTTCTCGAGCTTCTCCCGTGACGGCCCTTCGCCGCCGTAGTAGCCGAGCAGGCGGTTCAAGCCATCGGTCGGCAGCGCGCGAGTCGTCCCGATGCCGCCGGGGCCCATGAGCACCATCCGGTCCACGCGCTCGGGCGTATCGAGCGCCAGGCGCAGGGCGCATGCCCCGCCGTAGGAGTTGCCGACCAGATGCGCGCGCTCGACGCCGAGCTCGTCCAAGAGGGCGCGAATGGAGTCGGCAAGGAAGCCGAACGGGTCGCTGCCGTCGACGCCCTTGCTCGAACGCCCGTAGCCGGGCAGGTCGGGAACGATCACGCGGTAGCGCTGCGCGAGCGCGTCGATGTTGCGGGAGTAGTTCGACAGCCCGGTCGCGCCCGGCCCGCCGGCGTGCAGCAGCACCACCGGATCGCCCTCCCCCGCCTCGGCGACGAAGAGCTCCCGGCCCGCGGCGCGGATCGTCTGCGTCTTCAACTCCGTGCCTTTTGGAGTCTTAGTTCCAATCATGGTGTGGAACCGTAGCGCAGGAGCGATTGGAGTGTCAACTACAAATCTTCATCGATGTGCCGTACCATGGCCGCGTGGCCATCGCCCGCCCCGACGTGACCCCCAACCGCCGCGGCACCCGCTCACGCGAGGTCGTGCTCGACGCCGCCGAACGCGTCATGGCCGAGCACGGCTACGAGGCGGCGACCATCGCCGCCATCGTCGAGCGATCAGGAATCCCGCTGAGCTCCGTCTACCACTACTTCGGCTCCAAGGACGGCGTCCTGCTCGCCGTCATGGAACGCGGCGCCAACCGCTTCTTCGCCGACCTCCCCGACGTCGACCAGCGCACCGGCAGCACCGAGCAGCACCTCAGCGCCATGATCGCCACCCTCGAGGCCGCACTCGACGAGCACCCCGACTTCCTCAAGCTCGTCGTCGTCATGGCCGCGCAGCCGCCGGCGGGGGAGGCCGCCCAGGCCCGCGAAGTCGTCACGCGCGTCCGCGACCAGGCGCTGCGCCGACTGCGCCAGCAGCTCGCGCTCGCCTTCGACCTCGACCCGCGCAGCAAGGTGATCGGCCGGCTGGCCCGCTTCAGCCTCGCAGTCATCGACGGCGCGTTCGTCGCCGAGCTGGCCGACCCCCACGTCAAGTTCGCCCACCTCGTCGAACACATGCCCGCGGCACTCGTCGCCATGCACGCCGCGCTCAGCGCGAAGCGTTAACCGCGTCCGGGACAGTTGGCCAGCCGCGAGGCTGCCCGCCTGCCGGCTTCCCCCGCCTCACCCGAGCGCCGCCGCTCGGCCGATGCCCCGCGAGCTGCGGAGTCAGTTGCGTCATCGGACTCTCGCTGCTAGGGTCGCGTCCAGTCAGTTCGGTCAAGCAACTCGCGCCGGTCCAGCAGGATGCACACAGCCGCGAAAGGGAGCCGTCAATGTCCAGTTCAGGCACGCCCATCGAGGGGGCCGCCGCCCTCGTCACCGGTGGCCACCGCGGGTTCGGCCGCGCGCTCGTCGACGAGCTGCTCGCGCGCGGCGCCGCGAAGGTGTACGCGACGTCGCGCGCGCCGCAGCCGCAGCGCGACGAGCGGATCGTCCCGCTCGTCGTCGACGTCACCGACGACGCGTCGGTCGCCGCCGCCGCGCAGGCGGCGCCCGACGTCTCGATCGTCGTGAGCAACGCGGGCATCGCGCTGAGCACGCCCGTCCTCGACGCGCCGCTGGCCGACATCCGCGCCGAGCTGGAGACCAACCTCTTCGGGACGATCCGGGTAGGTCGCGCGTTCGCTCCGGTGCTCGCCCGCCACGACGCGAGCGCGCTCGTCAACGTGCTGTCGGTGCTCTCGTGGCTGGCGATCAGCGGGGGCTACGAGATCTCCAAGGCTGCGGCGTGGTCGGCGACAAACTCGATGCGGCTGCGACTGCGTGACCAGGGCACGTTGGTGACCGCTCTGCACGTCGCGTACATGGACACCGACATGACTGCCGGGCTCGAGGTCCCCAAGGACGACCCACGCGAGGTCGCCCGTCAGGCCGTCGACGCGATCGCCGCCGGCGACTACGAGGTCCTGGCCGACGACACGACGCGCTCGGTCAAGTCGAGGCTGTCGCAGGACGTCACCGCCCTGTACCCCCAGCTGGCCACGGCGGGAGCCGCGAGATGAGATACGTCGCGATCGGCGACTCGGTAAGCGAGGGACTCGGCGACCCGCTGCCCGGCGGCGAGCTGCGGGGGTGGCCGGCGCTCCTCGCCACCCACCTCCGCCGTGGCGCGCCCGACCTCGAGTTCACCAACCTGGCGGTGCGCGGGCACCGGGCGCGCGACGCGATCCGCCGCCAGCTCCTCGCGGCCCTCGCGCTGCGGCCCGACCTGGTGACGGTGTTCATCGGCGGCAACGACGCGCTGCTCAACGTGCACCTCGACCGCCGGCGGTTCGCGGACGAGCTCGACCGGCTGGTCGCCCCGCTCGCGCGGCCCGGCGTCACCGTCGTCCTGTCCACCGTGCCCGACCTCGCGACCGCCGGCCCGCTGCTGCCGCCGCTGCGTGGCGGGCTGCGACGCCGCATCGAGACCGTCAACGACGTCATCCGCGACACGGCGGGCCGGTACGACACCCTGCTGCTCGACGCCTGGTCGGAGCCGCGCACGCGACAGCACGCGTTCTGGAGCGTCGACCGGATCCATCCGAGCGCCGAGGGGCACCGGCTGATCGCGGCGAGCGTCGCCGAGCTGCTCGGCGTCCCCGTCGACGCGGGCACCGAGGCGCCCGCCCCCGCGTCCAAGGCGGCGCTCCTGCGCCGCTACGCCGTCGAGGCGGCGTGGCTGCTGCGCCACGGCGCCGCCGCCTGAAAGCAGACCCGGCCATGTGCGACGTCTGCATCCCGCCGTACGCCGTGCCCGCCTCCAGGCCGCGAAGATCACGCTGCTCTTCTCGCGTTTGAGGGGAGGATGCGCGCGAGCGTGATGCGCCGCCGTGCTTCGCGCCTAACGGAGCGCAGCGATCGAAACTCAGCGAGCGTGATCCCGGGCGGGATGTCACAGGCCTCGTAGAGGAACGCATGCGGACCGAGCGACACGCGGCTCATGGCTTGGGCCAAGGGCGCGTTCGGTCGGGGCGCACCAACCGGCGGGCAGGCGCCAGAGGACGCTCCGCAGCAGGCAACCGGTGCTCTGCATGCGCCGTGAGGCGACTGAGTTCGATGACCGTGGGAGGCTGCATGGCGATCGGCATGAAGCGTCCCGCACGGCGAGTTACCGACGCGTTACGCGGGATGGATCGCAAGCCAGGCATTGGCCGCGCGCCGCTCATCGCGGCACGCGGCCGTTGACTCACTTGCCGGAGGGGCAGCGCAGCAGTGAAGCGATCACGCGCTCTCGCTGCGTGATCCGCCGGGCACCAGCCGTCGCAGCCGGACCTAGCAGCCCGGGTCGGGATGCGACGCGGTCGGCCGCTCTTGGCGGCATCCGTGTCATGCCGCGGCAGCCCGAGCCGAGAATGGCCGCCCGAGCCCGTCGGCGACGCGCCGGCCGTACTCGGCGTCGGCGGCGCCGAAATGTGCGATCTGGCGATCGAGGATCTCGGGCGAGACGTCTCGCATGTGACCGACGAGGTTGTCGATCAGCCGCCCGCGCGCCGCGGGGTCCATCACGCGGTAGAGGTCGCCTGCCTGGACATAGTCGTCGTCCTCGTGGTGCGAGGCCGTCGCGGCTCTGACCGTCGTCCCCGTCAGCGGCATCGGCGCCTCGACCTCGCGACGGTCCTCGACCGGTCCGCCCTTCGAGTTGGGCTCGTAGTTCGGTGCGCCGCCGAAGTTGCCGTCGAAGCGCATGGACCCGTCGCGGCCATAGTGATGGACGGGACACTTCGCCGCGTTGATCGGCAGCGTCGCGTAGTTGGCGGTCAGCCGGTAGCGGTGGGCGTCCGCGTAGGCGAACAGGCGTCCCTGCAGCATCTTGTCCGGGGACGGCTCGACGCCCGGCACCATGTTCGCCGGCGAGAACGCGGCCTGCTCGACCTCCGCGAAGTAGTTCTGCGGGTTGCGGTCCAGCACCATCCGCCCGATCTCGATGCGCGGGTAGTCGCCGTGTGGCCACACCTTGGTGAGGTCGAACGGGTTGAAGCGATACCCGGCCGCGTCCTGCTCGGGCATGATCTGCACGTACACACGCCAGACCGAGGCCTCACCGCGGTCGATCGACTCGAAGAGGTCGCGCGTGTGGAAGTCGGGGTCCTCGCCGGCGACCTGGTCAGCGGCGGCGGCGGTGTTGCACTCGATGCCCTGCTCGGTCTTGAAGTGGTACTTGACCCAGTGGCGCTTCCCTGCGGCGTTGACCCACGCGTATGCGTGGCTGCTGAAGCCATCCATGTGACGGTACGTCCGCGGCGTTCCCCGGTCGCCGAACAACCACGTCACCTGGTGCAACGACTCGGGCGACAGGGACCAGAAGTCCCACATCATCTCGGGATCGCGCAGGTTGGTCAGCGGGTCGCGCTTCTGTGAATGGATGAAGTCGGGGAACTTCAGCGGATCGCGGATGAAGAAGATCGGCGTGTTGTTGCCGACGAGGTCGTAGACCCCGGCCTCGGTGTAGAACTTCAACGCGAACCCCCGCGGGTCGCGCGCGGAGTCGGCCGAGCCCTTCTCCCCCGCCACCGTCGAGAAGCGCGCGAACAGCGGCGTGCGCTTTCCGACCTCGCTGACGATCCCCAGGCGGGTGAACTCACGCATGTCGGCGGTCGCCTCGAAGAACCCGTGCGCGCCGGCGCCCTTGGCATGCACGACGCGCTCCGGGATCCGCTCGCGGTTGAAGTGCGCGAGCTTCTCGATGAGCACGTGGTCTTGCAGCAGGACCGGACCCGCCTCACCGGCGGTCAGAGAGTTCTGGTTGTCCGGGACCGGGATCCCGAACTCGGTCGTCAGACGCCGCGGGCGCGCGCCGTTGCTGTCATGGGTCACAGTCCTTCTCCTTGTCGGTGGTCTTGACGACGTCTGTCAAACCGGCGAGGAGGGGCGCGCCAGCCCCTCGGCGAGGTCGCCGAAGCCGGGCGCGACGACCGCGCCGGGCTGGGCGATGAGCGCCTCGGCCACCACGGCCTCGGTGGTGAGCAGCAGCGCAGCGACCGACGCAGCGTGCTGGAGCGTCAGGCGCGTCACGCGGACGGGGTCGATGACGCCCTTCTCGAACAGGTCTCCGAACTCGCCGGTCAGCGCATCGAGCCCTCCGCCGTCGGGCATCACGCGCACCTGGTCGGTCACCGCCTGACCATCGAAGCCCGCGTTCGTCGCGATCCAGAACAGCGGCTCGGCCAGGACCCGCCGGACGATGTCGGCGCCGATCGCGTAGTCGCCCTCGAGCTCGACGGCCTCCAACGCCCGCTCGGCCCGGAGCAGTGCGGTGCCCCCGCCGGGGACGATGCCCTCGGCCATGGCGGCCCGCGTCGCCGACAGTGATCCCTCCGTGCGGCGGCGCTTGTCGTCGAGCTCGACATCGGTGGCCGCACCGACTCGGATGACCGCGAGCCGGTTGGCGAGCTTGGCCAGGCGCTCCTGCGCCACCTCGCGATCGCGCTCGTGCGGGGCGCGCTCGACCTCGGCGCGGATCTGACCGAGGCGGGCCTCGATCGCATCCGGCGCCCCGCCACCCTCGATGAACGTCGTGGAGTCCGCGGTGACCACCACGCGCCGAGCCGTCCCGAACCACGACCGGTCGACGCTCTCGAGCGCAAGCCCCGTCTCGTCGGTGATGACATGCCCGCCGGTGAAGACGGCGAGGTCCTGCAGGTGCGCGATCCGGCGGTGGCCGAACCCCGGCGCCCGGAGGGCGACGGCCTCGAGCGTCCCGTGCGTCGTGTTGTGGATCAGCATCCCGAGAGCTGCGCCATCGACCTTCTCGGCCACCACGACGAGCGGCCGCGGGTCGCGCATCACCTGGCCGATCGCCGGCATCAGGTCCTGGGCCGCGCTGATGGGCTTGGTCGTGAGCAGGATGTAGGGGTTCTCGAAGACCGTCTCCATCCGGTGCTGGTCGCGCGCCATGTACGGCGATACGAACCCGTTCTCGACCAGCATGCCCTCGACGAAGTCGACGTCGATGCCGGGCACGTCGGTCTCCTCGACGGTGACGACGCCGTCCTCGCCGGCCCTCGCCAGCGCCTGGGCGACCGCAGCGCCGATCCGCTCGTCCTCCTTTGCGGCGATCGTCGCGACGTGCTCGAGGTCGTTGCGGCTCGTCACGTGCCGGGCCATCTGACGCAGCTCGGCGACGACGCGCTCGGTGGCCTCCTCGATCCCGCGCCGCAGGAGCATCGGATTCGCGCCCTCGGCGATCGTGCTCATCCCCTCGCGCACGATCGCCTGGGCCAGCACGGTGGCCGTCGTCGTGCCGTCGCCGGTCAGGTGGCTGGTCTTGTTGGCGACCTCGCGAACCAGCTGCGCGCCCATGTTCTTGAACGGGTCGCTGAGCTCGATCTCCCGCGCGATCGAGACGCCGTCGTTGGTGATCGTCGGCGGCCCGGTGAGCCGCTCCAGGACGACATTGCGTCCCTTCGGGCCGAGCGTCACCTTCACCGCGTCGGCGAGCTCGTCCACCCCGGCCTGCAGCCGCCGCCGTGCGTCATGGTTGAAGTGCAGGATCTTGCCCATGGCGGTGCCTCCTAGGCGGCGCCGGCCGGAACGAGGATGCCCCGTCCCTGCAGTCGTCCGTTGTCGAGATCGGCCATCGCGTCGTTGACGGCCTCGAGTGGGTAGACGCTGGTGTGCAGAGCGACGCGGCCCTGGGCGGTCAGCGTCATGAGCTCGTCGAGGTCGTTGTAGGACCCGACGAGGTTGCCGATGAAGTTGATCTCTCGCGAGATGATGTCGATGGTCGGCACGTTGACGTTCTCGCCGTAGCCGATGACGTAGTAGGACCCGGCCTGGCGCAGCATCGCCACGCCGTCCTCGATGGCGCCCTTCTCACCGACGAAGTCGATGACCGCCTCGGCACCGTCGCCGTCGGTCATCTCGAGCACGGTGTCGACCTGGCGGCCGTCGGCGGCGACCGTGGCGTCGGCGCCGAGCTCGCCGGCCAGCGCCCGCGCCCGCTCGGAGGGATCGACGACGATGATCTCCGCCGGCGTCAGCGCGCGCAGACACTGGATGCCGATGTGCCCGAGGCCACCGGCGCCGATGACCACCGCGCGCGTCCCCGGGTACAGGACGCTCGCCGCCTTCTTGACCGCGTGGTAGGCGGTCAGCCCGGCGTCGGCCAGCGCCGCGATGTCCTTGGGGTGCAGCGTCGGCCGCAGCTTGACCACGGAGCGCGCCGTCGTCTTGACCAGATCGGCGAACCCGCCGTCGATCGAGATCCCCGGGAACGTGCTGTTGACGCAGTGGACGTCGTCGCCCGCCCGGCAGGCGCGGCAGAGCCCGCACGTCGCCAGCGGGTGCAGGATCACCGTGTCGCCCACGGCGACGTTGGTGACGGCCGAGCCGACCTCGTGGACCCAGCCGGCGTTCTCGTGCCCGAGCGTGTAGGGCAGCTCCACGCCGGACTTCTCGGCCCACTGGCCCTCCTGGATGTGCAGGTCGGTGCGGCACAGGCCGGCGCCTCCGATGCGCACGATGACGTCGTGCGGGTCGGTGACGCGCGGTTCGGCGATCTCCTGGACCTTGAGCTGCTCGTGGTAATGGTGCAGGCGGGCGGCCTTCATGCGGCGGCCTCCATTCGAGTTCGAGCCGCGAGCAACGAACGACACAGGCCGCCGTTGCTCTCCAGACTGGTGCCGACGAGCTGGGCGCGGCGCAGCCAGCGACGCAGCTGCTCCGCCGGGATCGGGGAGCCATCGCCGGCGACGAACGCGGGCGCATCCGGCCCGTGCGGGAGGCCGAGCTCGCGGCGCAGCGCCACGCAGCGCCGCGCCTCGTGGATGTCGGGCAGGTCGGCGACGCGCAGCGTCACGAGGCGCTCGGGCGAGCACCCGGCGAGCAGCGCCGCACAGACGCGGCCCTGGCGCGCCAGCAGCGCCTTGCGCTGGAACAGCGCGCGCAGCGCCGCCAGGTCGCCCTCCGTCTCGCCCGGGAACGCGCCGTCGAAGCCCGCGTCCCGGGCGACCGCGGCGTTGATCTCGGCCGCGGTGTAGTGGTCCTGCAGCGTGACCGTCACGCTCCTCGCGTCCGGCAGCCGGCGCAGCGCGGCGCGCGCGTCGGCCGCCATCAGGTACGCGAAGTTCGGTGCGCACTGCGGCGTGGGCAGCCGCAGGCGCACGTGCACGTCGCCGGCGTCGGAGATGACGCACGACTCGACGAAGCCGAGCCTGGTGATCGCCTCGTCGAGCTCGGGGTCGTAGACGCCGGCGAGGGCGAGCAGGGCCCGCGCCTCCAGCGTCACGCCGCCTCCTCCACGAGCCGCGCCCCATCGGCGACCGGCAGCGCCTCGGCGGGCACGTCGATGCCGTACAGGCGCGCCGCGTTGAGGCCGAGGATCTTCTTCTTGCCCTCGGTCGTCAGGCGCGGGTAGTCGCTGTACTCCGGGTCGTCGGGGAACTCCCAGTCGACGAAGCGCTCGATCTGCCACTTGGGCAGCCAGATGCCGTAGTCGCTGCCGAACAGCATCTTGTCCTCGCCGACCCAGAACAGCAGCTCGCCCATCACCTTGTTGAAGAAGCGCGGGCGAGCGTGCATGAAGCCGCCAATGACGACCGACAGGCCCGCGTAGACGTTGGGCTCCTGCGTCGCCATGAAGCAGAAGTCCTCGATGCGCGGCAGCCCGACGTGCTCGACGATGAAGTTGAGCTCCGGGTACGTCGTCGCCGCGTAATCGACGTCGCGGACGTCGAAGGAGTCCTTGTCCAGCGGCCAGATCGTCGGGCCCTTGTGGACGTGGATGTTGTTGATCCCGAGCTCCTGGCACTTCTCCAGGTAGGCGCCCGCCGCGGGGTCCGCGAGCGACCAGCCGCGCGAGCCCTGGCGCCACTCGGCGGTGTAGAGCTTGACGCCCTGGATGCCGTAGCGCGCGTGGTCTTCCTCGAGCTGACGGAGTCCCGCCTCGCCGTCACGGGGGTCGAAGCGCCCGTTGACTTTCAGCTGGCCAGGGAAGCGCTCCAGCAGCGACGCGTTCTGGTCGATCGCGTTGAAGCCGTTGACGTACCACTCCTTGAGGTACGTCGACTGGAAGATGCCGACGTCGACATAGCCCTCGTCGAAGACGTCGTGCTGGAAGTCCTCCTCGGTGTACTTCTGGAACTTCTCCAGGGGCCAGTGCGTCTCGGGCGGAGCCAGCGTCTGGTAGGCGTGGAAGCACTCGATCCAGCCCTTCGCGTACCGCTCTTGGCCGGGCACCCAGTTCTCCGGGCTCGCGTCCCAGAAGTGCAGGTGCGAGTCGACCACGAAGTAGCGCTCGCCGTCCTTCTCGTACATGGCTCTTCTCCCGGCTAGACGGCCTTGAGGTCGAAGCCGATGTACTCGGCCGCGTCCTCGGGGTTGGCGAACAGGAGCACGCGGTCGTCGAGCACCACCATGCGGCCGTAGTGCGTCGACATGATCTCCTCGAAGTCGTCGTTGCCGAAGTCGTCCCAGCCGAGGGCCTCGGCGATCTCGGCGAAGTCGAAGTCGATCTTCCCAACGCCGTCGACGCGGATCATCGACGGGAGGTCCTCGACGGTGACGCCCGGCTTGCCGGTCATGACCTTGGCGACGACGTAGCCGACCTGGTTGTTCATCAGCGTCACGCCGGCCCGGTTGGACGACGTGGGGTCGGCCTGGAAGCGGCTGTCAGCCTGCAGGGTCATCGGGTTTCAGAGCTCCTTTGGGGTCTGGAGGCCGAGCTCGTCGAGGATGCCCTCGAAGCGGGCCCGCGCACGGTCGAAGGACTCCTCGAACCGGACCACCTTCTCGGACACCTGCGACCACACGGGCTGCAGCTGCCGGGCGGCGCCGACGCTCCGTGGCGTCCATGTCGCGAGCCACTGCTGCAGCAGCGCCCGGTTGTCCGCGCCGTGCTCGGGGTCGTTGACGAGCAGCCCGAAGAGGTGCCGTGCGCCGCGCTGCTCGCGCACCGCGTCGGCCTCGCCGGTGCCCATGACGGCCGGCGTCACGAAGTCGCCCTGCGGCGCGGCCACCTGCATGACGAAGTGACTGCGGAACAGCTCGCCGACCAGCGGCTCGAAGACGAGCGCGGTGGCGAAGAACGCCTCGGCCCAGTCCCGGGTGGCGGTCAGGCGCTCGACGTTCTCGCGCACGCCCTGCCAGACCGCGTCGGCCTGCCATGCCTCGCGGTGGGCGCCGCCGTCGAAGCCCTCGAGCTCGTCGGTGAGGTCGAGGTTGTAGAGGATGAGATCCTGGCCGAAGCGCAGCTTGTGGGTCGCGCCCACGGCGAGGGCGTTGTTGATCATGTTCGTCGGCGCGTCGCGCTGGCAGGCGGTATAGACGTGCAGGCCGAGGCCGTGCTCGGCATGCGCCCACGCGCCGACGTGGCGCTCGACCACCGTCGCCCAGCTGCGGTTCCAGCCGGCGAACGCGTGCGCGGCCTTGGCGTTGGCGATCGTCTGCTGCACCTGGCGCACGACGTTGGCCGTGTTGCGGTAGATCGTCTGCTCCCATTCCTCGTTGGGGTCGAGGAACTCGTGCCAGTTGCTGGACCTCAGGGCCGTCCACTCCTGCGGGTAGCCACCGACCCCGTCGGCGAACCCGTAGATCCACCCCTGCGTCAGATGGCGCTCGGGATCCGGCTGGACGTCGACCGTCACGTCCTCGTAGAGCGTCGCGCGACGCTTGCGGGGCGTGAAGTAGCTGTACGTGCGGCTCTGGGAGGACGGGAACTCGCGGGCGCCCGCCTCGGCATCGGTGAAGACCGGCTTGGGGACGCTGCGCTCCCTGGGGGGACTCGCGGTGCTCATACGCGACTGCTCTCCTCGGTGTCGGCGGTGGTCGTGAACTTGTCGAAATGGATCCGGGATTCGGGCACGCCTCTCGCCGTCAGCAGCGCGATCGCGGCGTCGACCATGGGAGGTGGCCCGCAGAGGTAGGCGTCGACGTCGTCCAGGTCCGAGTGGCCCCGGTCGACGACCTCCGTGATGAGCCCGGTCTCGCCCTCGAAGCTGCCGGTCGGCTCGGGCTCCGAGAGCGCCGGCACGAAGCGGAAGCCGGGGAGCGTCTCGCCCAGCGCCGCGAGCTCGGCGAGGTGGAACAGGTCCTTCTCGCCCCGCGCGCCGTAGTAGAAGACGGCCGGTCGCGAGCTGTTGCGCTCGGCGAGCGCGCGCACCAGCGAGAGGATCGGCGCCATGCCCGCGCCGCCGCCGATGAACAGCAGCGGACGATCGGAGGACTCCCGCAGGGTGAACACGCCGTAGGGGCCGCGCACCTCGAGCTCGTCTCCGACGTTCAGGGCGCCGTCCGCCAGCAGCCCCGAGAACCGGCCGCCGGGATAGAGCTTGATCATGAACTCCAGGACCCCGCCCTCGGACGGCGTGTTGGCCATCGAGAACGAGCGGTGCTCGTCGGCGCCCGGGATCCGAACGTCGACGTACTGGCCGGGGTGAAAGTCCATCACGCTGCCGTTGACCGGCCGCAGGACGAGACGGCGGATGTCGTGCGTCAGCTCCTCGATCGCCTCCACGCGCGTCGACAGCGTCTGGATCGCGATGCCGCTGCGCAGGATCTCCTCGTCGTAGTTGATGAGCTCGATCTCGAGGTCGGACACGGCGTGGGCCTTGCAGAGCAGCGTCCAGCCCTCCTCCTGCTCGTAGTCGGGCAGCGCGAACGTCGAGTAGCGGTCCATGTCGACCTCGCCGTCCATGAGGAACGACTTGCACGCCGCGCACTGACCCTCCTTGCAGCCGTGCATCAGCATCAGCCCCTGGCGGAAGGCGCCGTCGAGGATCGTCTCGTCCTCGTCGACCTCGAACTCGATGCCGACCGGCTCCAGCCTGACGTTGTGGGTGTCACCCATGTCCTGCAGCTCCTGGTGTCGTGAGGAGGCCGGCGGGGAGCAGCCCGAGCGGGTGGCTGCTCCCCGTCGCGACCGCGGCGGCTAGGCCGTCGCGGCCTCCGGTGCGGGTCGGCCGGCCGGACCGCCGGCCTTGTAGTGCGCGATGTGCTTCTCGCGCTCCTCGGGCGACATCTCGTTCAGCAGCACGTTCGGGCTGTTGAGCGTGTAGCCGCGGACGTCGTCCAGCGTCCACATCGCCTTCGGATCGAGGTCGAGGTGCGGCTGGGGGACGAGCGTCTTGCCGTCGTCGCGGACGTAGCCGAGGTCCTCGACGATCTCGGCGAGGTCCTGGCCGTGGTACAGGGTCTCCCACTCGCGCTTGCCGGTGAGGCGGCCCATCGCCGGCGTCGGGCGGCCCCCGTACTCCGGGCGGAACGCGACGGCGTCGGTCCAGTGACAGGTCTCCGAGCAGTACGTCCGGACCTGGCCGTCGACCTCGTCGACCACCATGTCCTCACGGATCAGGCACGGGACCATGCAGCTCCAGCACCGGTGCGGGTACTGGTAGTCGACGTCCTCGAAGGTGATCGGCCCGTGGCCGTTGCGCTTGGCCAGCTCGCCGTAGCGCTCCCACCACTTGCCGTACTTGTCGTACCAGCCCGGGTACTTGTGCTCGAACCACTCGAAGTCCTCGTCGTCCATGGCGTCGATGCGCCAGTAGTTGACGGGCCAGCCGGTGGCGAAGAACTGGGCGACCTCGTGGACGTAGCCCTTGTTCCAGATGCGGTTCCAGCTCTCCTCGACGAGGTCGTGCGGGATCGTCAGGCCGTACTTCTCGAGCGGCACGAGGTAGCTGCGGTAGTAGTCGTCGTAGATCCAGCGCCGCCACATCTCGGCGTAGCTGTCGCGGTCCTTGCGGCGGTCCTTGGTGCCGTACTCGATGAACGTGCCGATCGCCGCGTCGACGACGCAGTGGTTGTTCCACCACGCGTAGCGCAGGTCGCGCTCCAGCAGCTCGCGGTTGCGCTCGTCCGAGAGCGCCATGAGGATGATCGAGTAGCCGTTGGAGATGTGCCGCGACTCGTCGGACTGCACGGAGTGGAAGACGGTCGGCAACAGGTAGTCGCCGTTGGCCGCCGCCTCGCCCGGCATCGCGACGAACAGCACGTTGGTGAACGCCGTCTCGGCGACGATCGTCAGGTAGACGTTGGCCGCGGTGATCGCGTCGCCCGTGATGAAGCCCTCGCCGAACTGGCGTCCGATCGTGCCGGCGTAGCAGTTCGAGAACGCCTTCTCGGTGATGTCGAACCCGGCGGGATCGATGTAGTGGTTCATGTACAGCCGCTTGAGGTTCATCTGGATCGTCGAGTGGCGGACCTCGTCGATCATCTGGATCGCCAGCCCGTTGTGCAGCTCCGGGTTGGGGACCGCGTTGATGGCCAGCGGCATCGCCCGAGCGGCGGAGATCTCGGGGAACGGGATGATGCTCAGGAAGAGCTTCTGCCATTCCATCCAGCGCTGCTGGACCTGGCGGAACATGTTGCCGCGGATGGCCCCGTCCATCGCGCCGAAGACGCGGTTGTCCTTCTCCTCCTCCATCGGGAAGTAGGAGCGCAGGACCTGCTTGAGCGGGTCCTTCTTGGGCGCCTTCTCGAACGTGTAGTCGGTCGCGAACTTCTCGACCGGGCTCACGAAGGTCGGTTCCCAGGAGAGCTCCTGGATCTTCTGGTGCGACTTGGTGATGCTGGCGCGACTCACAGGCTGTGCCTCCTCGTTCGGATGCGGCGGACGGCGTTTCGCTGCGGTCGCAGTTGATATTCGGGGGCGCGTTACACCGGCGTTACCGCGTGGTTGTGGGGTCCGTCCGCCCGGCGTACCGTTCCGCGAGGAGGAGAGCAGACCACGATGCAGCCCAACCCATGGCTGGCGATCGACGCGGCGACGCCGCCGATGCTCGCTGCGCGCGAGGTGCGACACGCGTGGGAGCGCTTCATGGGCCAGGGCGAGCTCGAAGCGGTGCGCGCGCCGATCGCCCAGTCGTGGCGGCGATCGCACGACGCCGGCGTCGACCCCTCAGCCCCCCTCGTCGCCCCGGTCGTCGCCGACGCCGACGAGATCTCCGCGCGCTGGGACGTCCATCCGCTGGCGGCCGCGGCGCCGCTCATCCGCAGCTGCCTGGGGGCGCTCGCCGAGGAGGGCGACCACCTGATCGTCGTCAGCGACGCCGCCGGCTTGCTGCTGTGGATCGACGGCAGTGCCCAGCTGCGCCTCGACGCCGCCGACTCGATGCACTTCACCGAGGGCGCCGTGTGGTCGGAGCGCGGCGCGGGGACAAACGCCATCGGCACCGCGCTCGCCGCCCAGCACGCGGTCCAGGTCTTCGCGGCCGAGCACTTCAACGAGGTCGTCCAGCGCTGGACGTGCTCCGCCGCGCCCGTGCTCGATCCCGACACAGGGCGTCTGCTCGGCATCATCGACCTGACCGGCCTGATGAGGACCGTCCATCCGCACGCGCTCGCCTGCGTGATGGCCACCGCCCAGGCCGTCGAGTCGCACCTGCGCTGCCTCATGCACGACAGCGACGATCGACTGCGCTCGCGCTACCACGAGCGCATCGCTGACGTCGGCGGCGAGCGCTGCGCGCTCGTCACGCCGAGCGGCCGGGTCCTGGTCGCGACCCCGGGCCCGTGGATCGGCGCCGAGAGGCTGAGCGTCCCCGCCGCCGGAGGCGAGCTCCTCCTCCCCGGCGGGACGCGCGCGTTCGCCGAGCCCGTCGACCACAACGTCGCGTTCGTCGTCCGCGCGCTCGACGACCGCGTCGCGACGCGCCACCACCCGCTCCTGCGCCTCCGCCTCCTCGGGCGCGACCACGCCGGGGTCGAACTCGACGGATGCCCGCTGCAACTCACCCGCCGCCACACCGAGATCCTCGCGCTCCTGTCCGCCCGTCCCCATGGCATGACCAGCGAGGAGCTCGCCATCGACCTCTACGGCGACGCCGGTCAGCCAGGCACCGTGCGCGTCCAGGTTCACCGGCTGCGCAAGCTCCTCGGCCGAGCGATCGAGACCGACCCCTACCGCCTGGTGGCCGACGTCGAGTGCGACGCCGCTCGCGTCCAATGCCTGCTCGACCGCGGCGCGGTCCGAGAGGCGGTCGAGCGCTACGCCGGCCCGCTGCTCCCGCACTCCGAGGCTCCGGGGGTCGTCCGCGAGCGCGACGCGTTGGAGGTCTGGCTTCGCCAGGCGGTGATGACGGGCGACGACGACGCCGCGCTGTGGGCCTGGGTCCAGTCGCCGTCGGGCAGCGACGACCTGGCCGCATGGAAGCGCCTGCTCGGCCACCTCGAGTTCCGCGACCCGCGTCGCAGCTTCGCTGCCGCGCGCGTGTCATCGCTGCGCACGGCGCTGCGGGCCGACTGAGCCGCGCGCGCTGGCCCCAGCAGCACAGGCGGGATGTGCGGCCAGGCACCGGAGGGCCAACCCGGCTCAGGCGCTGCCCGCGACCTGCAGTTCCGTGGCGATGCTGTGCAGCGCGTCCAGGGCGGGGGTGACGAGCGGGTGCCGGCCGCCGGGGGGCAGCATGGCGTAGACGTTGCGTCCGGGGCCCGGGCCGGTGATGGGTCGCAGCGCGAGCTCCTTGAACGGGTCGGCGAGGAGCTCGGGCACGAGGGTCACGGCCAGTCCTCGGACGATGAGGGCGCGGATCGCCAGCTGGTCGTGGGTGATCGAGACGAGGTTCGGCTCGAAGCCGGCCGCGCGGCAGGCGCGGACGATCAGCCCGTCGGTCGAGGCGGCGGTCCAGTCGTCGTCGCTGAGGTCGGCGAGGCGCACTCGCGAGCGCTTGGCCAGTCGGTGGTCGGGTGCGAGGGCGACCATGAACCGCTCTCGCATGAGGTCGCGTCGTTCGAGGCTTGCGAGCTCCTGGCGGGGTTCCGCGGTGTCCTCGAAGCCGACCGCGAGGTGCAGCTCGCCTGATCGCACGCGCGCCGGGAGGTCATCGGTGCCTTCGTCGACACGGACCTTGATGTCGGGAAAGCGGACGCGCAGCCGCGCGATGGCCGCGGGGACGAACCCCGCGAGCGCGGTCGGGAACGCGCCGATGCGCAAGCGCGCGCGCTCACCGCGGGCGACGACTGCGAGCTGTGTCGTGGCCAGCTCGAAACGCTCGGCGACGGCGTCGGCGTGCTCGAGCAGGATCTCACCCGCGTGCGTCAGCCTGAGGCCGCCGGGCCGGCGTTCGAGGAGGCGCGTACCGATCTCGCGTTCCAGCGCAGCGACCTGGTTGGAGACGGATGGCTGCGAGAGCGCGAGGTCGCGTGCGGCCTGGGAGAACGAGCGCCGGCGCGCGACGGCACGGAAGGTGAGCACGCGTCCTGGATCCATAGCGCAAAACTATAGAACTGCCAAAACAATGATTTGAAACTATGGACCTGGAGGCCAACACTGCCTCCATGTTGTCCATCGCCTCTCTCATCAGTCAGACGCAGATGCGCCGCTCGCTCACGGGCGCGCTGGCGACCGACCCCATCGTGCCCGAGCACCCGGGCCGCCGATCACGCCCGACCCCCGCGCGGACCGCAAAGCCCAAGCACCTGGGCGACAGCCTCGGCCGCCACACAACGCACCCCGACGAAGGAGCGCAGCACGCATGAGCGCCGTCCCAACGATCCAGCTCAACGACGGTCACCCGATCCCCCAACTCGGCTTCGGTGTCTTTCAGATCCATCCCGACGAGACGGCTGCCGCCGTGACCGTGGCCTTGGAGACCGGTTACCGCCACATCGACACCGCGGAGATGTACGGCAACGAGAAGGGCGTCGGCGAGGCCGTCCTGACTTCCGGACTCGACAGATCCGACCTGTTCATCACGAGCAAGCTCAACAACGGATTTCATCGGCCCGACGACGCCCGCCGAGCATTCGAGTCGACCCTCTCCGAGTTGGGGTTCGACTACGTCGACCTGTTCCTCATCCACTGGCCGCTGCCGACGCTCTACGACGGCGACTTCGTCTCGACCTGGAAGACGCTCGAGGAGTTCCACGCCGACGGGCGCGCGCGCTCGATCGGCGTCTCGAACTTCCAGATCGACCATCTCGAGCGCCTCGCGGCCACGACCGACGTGGTCCCGGCGATCAACCAGATCGAGCTCCATCCCTACTTCCTCAACGACGAGGTCCGCGCCTACGGCGAGGCGCACGGCATCGCCACCCAGGCATGGTCGCCGATCGCACAGGGCAACGTCCTCGGCGACCCGGTGATCACCGCCATCGCCGACAGGGTCGGCCGGACGCCGGCGCAGGTCGTGCTGCGCTGGCACATCCAGCGCGACTCCATCGTCTTTCCCAAGTCCACGACCCCCACCCGGATCGAGGAGAACTTCAAGCTCTTCGACTTCCAGCTCCAGCCCGACGACATCAAGCGGATCGACGAGCTCGACCGAGGCGAGACTGGCAGGATCGGCCCGCACCCCGACACCTTCGACCGCATCCCCATGCACACGCCTGCTCACCGGTAGCCCGCGCGTCCAAAGGCGGTCCGGCTGTGTCGGCGCAGGGTGTCGACGGCGAGGATCGCCGGGGCCTGCAGCAGTGGGTGGAGCGCCAGGGCCGGGAGTTGGGGTCGGCGGTCAGCACGTGGAACGCTATGGCTGGCGCCGGGGGCCGCCCATCACCAGGCCCCGGCCGACGACCGGTTCGGTGTGGTGGATGTCGATGTCCTGGCCGCACTCTGAGCAGACGACGCGGACGCTGGCGCGGTGGCCGCATGGTTTGTGCAGCAGCTCGACGGGCGGGGCGGGGAGGTCGGTCCAGTCGTTGCCCCATTGCATGAGCGCGGTGTAGACGGGGAACAGTGCGCATCCCTTGGCTGTGAGGCGGTACTCGTTGAGGTCGCGCGCCGCGTGCTCGGCGTAGGGTCGGCGTTCGAGGATGCCGTGGTCGACGAGCCAGTTGAGGCGGTCGGTGAGCACGTTCCGAGCCAGTCCGATGCCGCGCTGGAAATCTTCGAACCGGCGTGCGCCGTTGAACGCTTGGCGGAGGATCACCCAGACCCAGCGCTCGCCCACGATGCCCGAGGATCGAGCGATCGCGCAGTTCTCGTCGAGCAATTCGGCGTGCTTCATGCCGCCTTGAGGATAGCGAGCATCCAGTTGCGTTTGGAAACGTGTTCAGAACGCGGTCAAGCCTCCGTCGACGATCAGCGTGGTGCCGGTGACGTAGTTCGCCGCGGGGCTCGCGAGGAACACGAGCGCCGCGGCCAGCTCGTCTGGGTCGCCGGTGCGCCCGGCGGGCACGCGTGCCAGTTGGGCGTCCATGTAGCCGTCGGGGAACTGGTCGCTCATCTCGGAGGGGAAGAAGCCTGGGGCCAGGGCGGTCACGCGGATGCCCTTGCGGCCGGTCCACTGAACGGCGAGGTCGCGAGTGAGCGCGATCAGCCCGGCCTTGCTTGCCGAGTAGGCCGCCTGGGGTAGTCCACCGCTGGTCAGCGCCGCCACGCTGGCGACGTTGACGATCACGCTGCCCGGCTGCATGACCCGCCCGCAGGCCTGCGCCATCCAGTAGCAGCCGTTGAGGTTGATGTCGATCACCTCGCGGAACTGCGCAGGCGTTTCGCGCGTGGCCGGCACAGCGGTGCCCTTGCCGGCGTTGTTGACGAGGACGTCGACATGCCCGAACTCGCCGATCGCGGCGTCGATCACGGCTTGCGCGTCTTCGGGCCGCGAGACGTCCGCGGTCACGGCGAGCGCGCGCCGGCCGCGCTCCTCGACCAGGCCACGGGTCTGCTCGAGCCGGTCGGCGCGGCGCGCGGCGAGGACGAGATCGGCGCCCGCCTCGGCGAGCGCTTTGGCGAACGCGACACCGAGCCCGGATGAGGCCCCGGTCACGATCGCCACCTTGCCGTCGAGGCGGAAGCGGTCAAGGACTGTGGTCGGTGGCATGGGACTGTCCTCTCTCTTGCGGCCAGGCAACCCGGCAACGATTTTCCAGTTGCAAAACACTACTAGCTCTGTAGGCTTGCCGCCCCTTCCCGTTCCCCGCCTACAGGAGCCCCTCCCATGAGCCATGCGAGCAGTCCCTCCGAGAGTCAGGAGGTCGCAGTCACGGTCGAGCGCCACGGCCATGTGCTGTTGATGGGGCTCAATCGGCCCGCGAAGCGCAATGCCTTCAACCTGGCGATGATCGACCAGCTCGCAGCGGCCTATTACGAGCTGGAGGCCGATGACGACGTGCGCTGCGGGGTGCTGTTCGCGCACGGCGACCACTTCACGGGCGGGCTCGACCTCGCCGAGGTCGGGCCGTTGGTCCGCGAGGGCGGGCTCGATTTCTCCGGACCCGGGCGGCGGGACCCATGGCGCAAGGACGGGGTATGGACGACACCGGTCGTGGCCGCGGTGCAGGGCTGGGTGATGACGCTCGCGATCGAGCTGCTGCTCGCGGCGGACATCCGCATCGCGGCATCGGACGCACGCTTCGCGCAGCTCGAGATCAGGCGCGGGATCTACGCGTTCGGGGGTGCGACGATCCGGCTGCCGCGCGACGCCGGCTGGGGCAACGCAATGCGGTGGCTCTTGACCGGTGAGGAGTACGACGCCACCGAGGCGTATCGGCTCGGCCTCGTTCAAGAGGTCGTCGAGCCGGGCCGGCAGCTTGACCGGGCGACCGAGCTGGCCACCGCGATCGCGGACAAGTCAGCTCCGCTGGGCGTGAAGACGACGCTGGCCTCCGCGCATCAGGCCCGGCTCGAAGGCGAAGCCGCGGCATTCGCGCGCCTCGACGCGGACATGGCCGAGCTGTTCGAGACCGAGGACGGTCGCGAGGGGCTGCGGTCGTTCGTCGAGCGCCGCGAGGCGAGGTTCGTGGGCCGATGAGCTTGGGTGAGGCCACCGATATGACTGCCGTGGGCCAACTCAGGAAGCGGCATCCACATCGTCGACGCCGCTGCACGGGAGGGACAACGAACTCCAGACGATCAGCGGGCGGATCGCCGCCGCCCCATCGAACTCCGGCTCGGTCTTGACGGTCATGGGCGAACCCGGCCTCGGCAAGACGCGGCTCCTGAAGGAGGCAGCCAGGATGGCCGAACGCAGCGGGATGCGATTCGCGTATGCCGCCGTTCACCGTCGCCCTCTTGCCGCCGTGAAGCGTTGCGCGTCGCGGTTGTCGGAAGCCATCGCACAGAAAGAGGTGACCTGATGGGCACCGCGCAGCTGGAGCGGGACGGCGCCCTGGCGCTGCTGACCCTGGACAACCCGCCCCTGAACCAGATCGGCGAGCAGGTCGTCGACGATCTCGAAGAGGTCGTCGACGACCTGGAGGCCGCCGACGATGTCCGTGCTCTCTTGGTGCGCGCCGCAGCGCCGCGGAGATGCGGCCGCTGATCGAACGGTTCCTGGACCTCGGCCGACGTCTCGAGGCGCTGACGTTCCCGACGCTCGCTGCGGTTCACGGCACGTGCATGGCGGGCGGTCTGGAGCTCGCGCTGTTCCTGGACCTGATCTGGGCCGCCGAGGGCACCAACCTCGGGTTGCTCGAGACTCGCCTGGGGATCGTGCCCCTCGCGGGGGGTGTCGAACGCGTTGCCGCGCGTGCCGGCGTCGGGCGGGCGCGGGCGATTGCGCTCAGCGGCAACCTCTTCTCGGCCGAGCAGTTCGAGGCCTGGGGCATCGTTGACCGGGTGCTGCCGGCCGAGGAGCTGCAGCCTGAGGCCGAGAAGTTCGCCCAGCAATTGGCCGCAGGGCCGGCACGAGCGTTCGCCGTCGTCAGGCAGCTCGCAGCCGCCTACCCGGAGGGCGGCGTCGCCGCGGCCGACGAGCGCCTGCTCGAGGACGCCGTGGGCCTCTTCGACACGGACGACGCCCGCAACGCGATCGAATCGTTTCTCACGTCGGGTCCCGGCAAGGCAACATTCGCCGGGCGTTGACCGCGTCCCAACGCCACTTCGAGTTTGCCTTCGCGCCGAGCTATCGCCCGCTCGCGCGGGCGTTCCGCGTCACCCCGAAGACGGCGTGGGTGGAGGTCGGTGACGAGGCCCTCGAGGCTCGCTTCGGCCCCTGGCACGTACGGACGCCGCTGACGAACATCACCGGCGTGGCTGTCACGGGGCCGTATGCGTTCTGGAAGACCGCCGGACCCGCGCGGCTCGCGATCACCGATCGCGGCCTCACGTTTGCCACCAACGGCGACCGCGGTGTGCTCATCCTGTTCAAGACCCCCGTGCGCGGACTCGACCCGCTCGGGATCCTGCGGCACCCCGAGTTGACCGTCACGGTCGCCGACGTGGAAGGGCTGGCCGAACTGCTGCGCGCCCGCACGCCCTCCTGAGGACCGGCGGCGAGTGGCCGTGATGGCGACCCGGCATCTACGCTGAACGGCGTGCGGATCGCGACCTGGAACGTGAACTCGCTCAAGCAACGGGTCCCGCGGCTGCTGCCCTGGCTCGACGAGCGGCAGCCGGACGTCGTCTGCCTGCAGGAGACGAAGCTCGCCGACGATGCGTTCCGCGAGCTGGTGGGCGACGAGCTGTCGAACCGCGGCTACGAGGTCGCCGCCCACGGCGAGGCCACCTGGAACGGCGTGGCGATCCTCTCGCGGGTCGGTCTCGAGGATGTCGTCGCAGGGATCGAAGGCGCGCCTGGCTTCCCGCACCCGGAGGCGCGGGCCGTCGCCGCGACCTGCGGCGGAGTCCGTATCGCCTGCGTCTACGTGCCCAACGGGCGGGTGCCGGGGTCGGACCACTACGAATACAAGCTGGCGTGGCTGGCGTCGCTCACCGCGATGGTCGCGAAGCGGGCCGAGCCGACGATCGTCTGCGGAGACATGAACATCGCGCCAACCGACGACGACGTCTTCGATCCGGACGCCTACGTCGGTCAGACGCACGTGACTCCGCCAGAGCGCGAAGCCCTCGGGCGGCTTCAGGCGGTCGGGCTGCGCGACATCGTGCGCGAGCGCTGGCCGAACGAGCGCGTCTTCACCTACTGGGACTACCGCGCAGGGATGTTCCACCAGGACTGCGGCATGCGGATCGACCTCGTGCTGGCGAGCGACGAGGTCGCCGACCGGGTCAAGGCCGCCTGGGTCGACCGCCACGCCCGCAAGGGCAAGGGGCCCAGCGATCACGCGCCGGTGATCATCGATCTGGACGAGGCTCCGGACGGCGACATCGGGCCGGTCGTACCGCCGCCCTCGAACCCGGCCAGGCGCGGGACGAAGAAGCTGCCGCAGGCCGCGCCCTAGTCGCGCGGCCGATCGCGGTCGCGTGAGGGCTGCACGCGCTTGGGCTCGCCCGGCATCTTCGGATAGTCCGGGGGATATGGCATGTCGCCGGCCCCCTGCTGCTCGTACAGGTCGAGCAGGGGCTGAAGCGAATGCGCGACGTCGTCGATCTCGGCGTGGAGGTCGCCCAGCTCCGCGAACCGCGCCGGCATCGTCGCGACCGTGAAGTCCTCGGGCTGCACGCGCGCGAGCTCGTCCCACGTGACCGGCGCCGACACGGGAGCGCCGGGCTTCGGGCGGATGCTGTAGGCGGACGCGATCGTCCGGTCGCGCGCGTTCTGGTTGTAGTCGACGAAGATGCGCTCGCCGCGTTCCTCCTTCCACCACTTCGTGGTCACCTCGCCCGGGAGGCGCCGCTCCAGCTCCCGGCCGAACGCGATCGCCGCGTGGCGCACGTCCGTGAACGTCCAGCGCGGCTCGATCCGGACGTAGATGTGGACGCCGCGGCCGCCGGAGGTCTTCGGGAAGCCGACGTAACCGAGCTCCCCCAGGAGCTCCCGCGCAACCGCGGCCACGCGCACGGCGTCCGCGAAATCGGTCCCCGGTTGCGGATCGAGGTCCAGGCGCAGCTCGTCGGGATGGTCGACGTCGTCGCTCCTCACCGGCCACGGATGGAACGTGATCGTGCCCATCTGCGCACACCACGCGACCACCGCGATCTCCGTCGGGCAGATCTCATCGGCGGTACGGCCGGACGGAAACGCGATCCGAGCGGTCTCCACGTAGCCGGGAGCCCCCTTCGGAATCCGCTTCTGGAAGAACGCGTCGCCGCTGCGCGGGTCCTCGCGCGTCGCGAGCACCATGCCCGCGTGGACGCCCTTCGGCCAGCGCTCGAGCGTCGTCGGCCGCCGCCGAAGGGCGCGCATGATGCCGGCCTCGACCGCGAGGTAGTACTGGACGATGTCCAGCTTCGTGTGCGCGGGCACGCGCTCGGTGGCCGGAAAGATCAGCCGGTCGGCGCTCGTCACGCGCACCTCGCGCCCGCCGGCGTCGACGAAGGTCTCCTCAGTCCGAGCCACGGCGGACGAGGATGTCATGCGGCGAAGGCGACGCCGCGCTGATCACGAGGGCGTCACCGCTCCATGGCGGCGTGCATGGCGACGAGCGCCGTCGGCAGGTGCTCGAGCACCGCGTCGAGGCGCGCGTCGTCTGACGTCTGCGCAATGAACGCGCCGTCGATCGCGGCGAGCGTGAAGTGCGCCAGGCGCCGCGCGGTCCTACTGCTCTTGCGCACGCCGAAGACGACCGCCATCTGCTCGCGGATGCGCTCGAGCGCCTGTTCGCGCACCCGCGTCACGACCTCGTGGGCATGCTGCGCCTCGCCCGCGGGGGGCTGTGCCGCCATCACGAGGACGAGCCGCAGGAAGTCCGGGTGCTCGTCCAGCGCCGCCCGCAGGAGCCGCACCAACGCGGCCAGGTGCTCCTCCGGTGTTCCGATGCGCTCCGTCACGGCGGGGAGGGACTCGAAGAAGCGCGCAGCCCCCCGCTCCATCACCGCCAGCAGGACGCCGTCCTTGGACCCGAAGTAGTGGTAGACGGAGCTGACCGGGACGCGCGACGCCTCGACGATCCGGTTCAGCGTCGCGGCCTCGTACCCGTGCTCGGCCATGATCCGCTCGGCCGCGTCCAGCACGAGCTCGCGCGAGCGCACGCCGCGCTTGTTCGGGGTCACGCCGGTCGCACCAGCCACCCGTTGATCGTACGGAACGGTCCCGCTGGCTCAGTCGCCGAGGCACGGACCGCATCGGCGCACACGTCGGCCACGACGTGACCGTCGTTGGCACGCAGCGGCTCGTCGGCCATAGGTGCAGGCCCGAGGTTCGATCGGTGTTGTCGCGCCGACCCTGGGCCTGTGGCGTCAGCGTCCGCGTTGGCCCAGAACCGGATCGCCGAGCGCGTCGAGGATCACGGCGAATGCGGCGTCGACGCGCTCGCGGTCGCCGGTCGCGGCGAGGTCGAGTTGCAGGCCTCGGACCTGCGCGAGCAGGACGGTCGCGACGGCGGGCGCGCGATCACGGGGCCAGCCGTCCTGGATGAGCCGCTCCTCGATGGGCGCGATGAAGTCGTGCACGATCGACTCCAAGAGGTTCCCGAAGCGGCCCGGATCGCGCACGCCCTGCCCATAGATCTCGGCCAGCAGGAGGAACTGGCGCTGCTCCTTGGGATCGGAGAAGCGGCGCCAGAGGGCGCGCAGGAGCTCGGCGACGGATGACGTCGCTTCGAGCTCGGGGTCCGTCTCGATCTGGGCCAACAGCTCGGCCCGCAGGTGCTCGACGACCTCGGCGAGCAGCGCCTCCTTGGAGCTGAAGTGGCGGATCAATGTCGCGTGCGTGACGCCGAGCGCGCGCGCCATCGGCCGCAGCGAGAGATCGCCGATCCCGTGATCGAGGACGTACTCGGCAGCGGCGGCGAGCAACTGCGGGCGCCGGTGCTGGTAGCGCAGCGCGCGTCCGTCGATGCGAGGCGTCGAGCCGGGGATCGCCGGAGGATACCACTTGGCGTACCAGTCGGTTTGACAAACCGATTGGTACTGCTATCTTGCCGCGCCGACCTCCCGAACCGGAAAGGACCAGCGATGAGCGCGCACCCCGCCCCGTCGATTGTCGAGCTCGGTCTGTTCAGCGGCGCACCGCAGCACGAGAACTTCTCGCGGCTCAAGGATCTGGCGCCGACGGGCGCGATGAACGCGTCGACCTCCCCCGTCGCCTTCCCCGAGGGCGAGACCGTGGCGCTGCCGGCCACGTACGAGTACGAGGGTGCGACAAAGTCGTCGGAGGACTTCTTCGCCGACACCGACACCGCCACGCTGCTTGTCCTCAAGGACGGCGTCGTGCGACATGAGCGCTTAGGGACGGCGAAGGCCCGCTGGCTCACCGCCGCCCGCGGCTCCGACGAAGTCGCGGCCATGCGCCGCGTCAAGGCGGCGCTGGATCAATCGGGCGTGCTCAATCCCGGTGTCGTGCTGAACACGTGATCACGGCCGCGCCACGGACGCACCGGCTGCGGAAGGCGCGCAGTGCCGCCACTGCTTGGACGAGATGCGGCAGTGCGCAGGCACCTCATCAGGCCGCGTCGTCCGCTAGCCCGACATCCGGGCGAGCGCCACGTCGAACGCGCGCGTCGGTTGACGATCAGATCCCGAGACATATCAAACTCATTTGATGTATTCTCTGCCGTGGCGTGGTGGCCACGGTCCAACACGGCGAGAACTCACCGCCACCGTTCCTGCGGCTGGCGGGGCACCCTCTGCGGTGGCGGCTGCTGAGCGAGCTGGCGCGCAGCGATCGCCGCGTGGGAGAGCTGTGCGAGCTTGCGGACCGGCGCCAGAACCTGGTCTCCTACCACCTGCGCCAGCTGCGCGACGGTGGCCTGGTGTCGGCGCGCCGCAGCGCCGCGGACGGCCGCGACAGCTACTACGTCCTGGATCTCGCGCGCTGTGGCGAGCTGCTTGTGAGCGCAGGAGGCGCGCTGCACCCGGGCCTTGCTCCGACCGCGCGCCCACCCGCATTGCCCAGGCGTGGCTCCGCGTCGGCCCGGGTGCTGTTCCTGTGCACGGGGAACAGCGCGCGTTCGCAGATGGCCGAGGTTCTCTGCGAGCAGTTGTCTGAGGGCGCGGTCAGCGCGGTGAGCGGGGGCAGCCACCCCAAACCGCTTCATCCCAACGCGGTACGGGTGATGCGCACGCGCGGCATCGACATCGCCCGGCGGCGGTCCAAGCACCTGGGCGAGTTCGCCGACCGACGCTTCGACTACGTGATCAGCCTGTGCGATCGCGTGCGCGAGGTCTGCCCCGAGTTTCCGGCGGCGCCCACGCTGATCCATTGGAGCATCCCCGACCCGGCACGCGAGCCCGGGAGCGACGAGGAGACGCTCCCCGCGTTCGAGCGTGTCGCCGTCGAGCTGGAGACCCGCATCCGATTCCTCATCGATGCGATCACGACAACCAGGCAGGAGGTGACCGAACGTGCCTGACGAGCTCGTCAACGTCCGCTACATGGTCGACGACGTCGAAAGGGCCGTCGACTTCTACACCACCCACTTCGAGTTCACGCTGCGCTCCAGCCACGCGCCTGCGTTTGCCGATGTCGTGCGCGGCAACCTGCGGCTCTTGCTCAGCGGCCCGACGAGCTCGGCCGGACGGCCGATGCCCGACGGGCGGACACCGCAACCCGGCGGCTGGAACCGCATCCACTTCATCGTCGAGGACATCACCGCCGAAGTGCAGCGGCTGCGAGGCGCCGGACTGACGTTCCGCAACGACATCGTCAGCGGACCCGGCGGCCAGCAGATCCTGCTCGAAGACCCCGCCGGCAACCCGATCGAGCTCTTCCAGCCCGCCGGCCCGCCCCCCTAACAGCCGGGAGGACCTGACATGACCGTTCGGCTGAACCCGTACCTCGGCTTCCGGGACAACGCGCGCGAGGCGATGACCTTCTACCAGTCGGTCTTCGGCGGCGAGCTCGACGTTTCGACGTTCGCCGACCACGCCAGCGCGGATCCGACCGAGCAGCACAAGATCATGCACTCGCAGCTGGAAACCCCCGACGGTCTCGTGCTCATGGCCTCCGACACACCCGCCGGCATGGAGTACCGTTCGCATGCCGGTGCCTCGGTCTCGCTGAGCGGCGACGACGAGCCCAGGTTGCGCGGTTACTGGGAGCGCCTGAGCGAGGGCGGCACCGTCATGATGCCGTTCGAGAAGGCTCCCTGGGGCGCCACGTTCGGCATGTGCGTCGACCGGTTCGGCACCAACTGGATGGTCAACGCCGCCGCCGAGTCCACCTGAACGCCTGAGGCACGGGTGTCTGGGCCGGCGATCTCGAGAAGCGCCGGCCCCCGAGCCGCAGCTAGCGTGACCGCCATGGACATCACCATTCACGCGAGCTTCCTCCCGCACAACGACCCGGACGCATCCCTGGCCTTCTATCGCGACCGCCGGGAGGTGGTCCCGCTGGTCCTCCTTCTCTTGCGGGCTGGGCCCGGTTAAGACGAACGGCCAACGGCGAAATCGCCATCCGCAGCGATCCGGCTGTCGATTTCCGGACTTCCCGTTCGTCTTCAAGCCAGGACAATTCCGACCAGACCCACGACTTCAGGAGTGACCATGACCGGCTCTTCAACCCAGGGAATCAAGACCGTGCTGCATCCCGTTTCCGACCTGGCGACGGCCAAGGAGGTGTACGCCGCCCTGCTCGGCCTCCCGCCGCAGACCGACGAGTCCTACTACGTCGGCTTCGAGGCCGAGGGCCAGCACATCGGGCTGGTGCCGGGCGGTGGACCGCAGGGCATGACTTCGCCGGTGGCCTACTGGCACGTGCCGGACATCGAGGCGAAGCTGGCCGAGGTGACCGCCGCCGGTGCCACCGTCAAGGACCCCGTGCGCGACGTCGGTGGCGGCCGCCTGGTGGCCACCGTCACCGACCCCGATGGCAACGTCCTCGGGCTGCTTCAGGACCGATGAGTGCCGGCCCCTCGCTCCCGCGCTCAGCGTCGTCGCGACACCGAGCATCGGCTCACCCACGACATCGATGTCTGGGTGGCCAGTGCCTCGGCGGACGGTGCGCCGTATCTGGTACCGCTGTCCTTCGACTGGGACGGCGAAGCGCTGCTGGTGGCCACGCCGACGGACAGCCCCACCGGCAGGAACCTGGCCGCCACCCGAACCGTTCGGCTGGGGCTGGGCCACACCCGCGACGTGTCCATGATCGATGGCGAAGTCGAGGTCCTCGGGATCGACGCGCTGCCGCAGGAGCGGGGTGACCGGTTCGTCGCGCACACCGGATTCGACCCGCGTGCGCTGGCCACGCCGTACCGCTGGTTCCTTATCTTTCCGCGCCGCATCCAGGCTTGGCGCGAGGTGAACGAGCTGCCCGATCGCGAGTTGATGCGCGACGGCCGCTGGTTGGTCTGACAACAGATGGAGACACGATGAGCACGGTCACGAGGACGAACACGCAGTCGCCTGCGCTGCACGGTGCCGACAGCCACGAGCTGATCCGCGTGCACGGCGCGCGTGTGAACAACCTCAAGGACGTCAGCGTCGAGCTCCCGAAGCGCCGGCTGACGGTGATCACCGGCGTCTCCGGCTCGGGCAAGAGCTCTCTGGTGTTCGACACGATCGCCGCGGAGTCGCAGCGGCTGATCAACGAGACCTACAGCGCCTTCGTGCAGGGCTTCATGCCGACGCTGGCACGGCCCGAGGTCGACGTACTCGAAGGGCTGACGACCGCGATCATCGTCGACCAGCAGCGGATGGGTGCCGACGCCCGCTCCACGGTCGGTACCGCCACCGACGCCAACGCGATGCTGCGCATCCTCTTCAGCCGGCTCGGGCAGCCGCACATCGGCTCGCCCAACGCGTTCGCCTTCAACGTCCCCTCGGTCCGAGCGAGCGGTGCGATCACTGTCGAGCGCGGTGCCAAGACCCAGACCAGGAAGGCGACCTTCACCCGCCTCGGCGGCATGTGTCCGCGCTGCGAGGGCCGGGGCTCGGTCACCGACTTCGACCTGTCTGCGCTGTACGACGACAGCTTGTCGATCAACGAGGGCGCGATCACCGTTCCCGGCTACAGCATGGACGGCTGGTACGGCCGCATCTTCCGCGGCTGCGGCTTCTTCGACCCGGACAAGCCGATCCGCAAGTACACCAAGAAGGAACTGCACGACCTCCTCCACAAGGAGCCGACCAAGATCAAGGTCGACGGGATCAACCTGACCTACGAGGGCCTGATCCCGAAGATCCAGAAGTCGTTCCTGTCCAAGGACGTCGACGCGATGCAGCCGCACATCCGGGCGTTCGTGGAGCGGGCCGTCACCTTCGCCGTCTGCCCCGAGTGCGAAGGAACCCGGCTCAGCGAGGAGGCCCGATCGTCGAAGATCAAGGGGATCAACATCGCCGACGCCTGCGCGATGCAGATCAGCGACCTGGCCGAATGGGTCCGTGGCCTCGAGGAGCCGTCGGTGGCGCCGCTGCTCGCTGCGCTGGAGCAGGCCCTCGACTCGTTCGCGGAGATCGGGCTGGGCTACCTCTCGCTCGACCGGCCGTCGGGCACGCTGTCGGGCGGCGAGGCGCAGCGCGTCAAGATGATCCGCCACCTCGGCTCGTCGCTCACCGACGTCACCTACGTCTTCGACGAGCCGACCATCGGGCTGCACCCCCATGACATCCAGCGGATGAATGACCTGCTGCTGCGACTGCGGGACAAGGGCAACACGGTGCTCGTCGTGGAGCACAAGCCGGAGACGATCGCGATCGCCGACCACGTCGTCGACCTCGGCCCCGGCGCCGGTACGGGGGGCGGCACCGTCTGCTTCGAGGGCACCGTCGCGGGGCTGCGGGCCGGCGGCACCATCACCGGCCGCCATCTCGACGACCGGGCCGCCCTCAAGGAGACGGTGCGGACGCCCACCGGCACGCTGGAGATCCGCGGCGCGACGGCGCACAACCTCCAGGACGTCGACGTCGACATCCCGCTCGGGGTGCTCGTCGTCGTCACCGGCGTCGCCGGCGCCGGCAAGAGCTCGCTCGTGCACGGGTCGATCCCCGCCGGCGAGGGTGTGGTCTCGATCGACCAGGGCGCGATCCGCGGCTCGCGACGCAGCAACCCGGCGACGTACAGCGGGCTGCTCGACCCGATCCGCAAGGCGTTCGCAAAGGCCAACGGCGTGAAGCCGGCGCTGTTCAGCGCCAACTCCGAGGGCGCCTGCCCCAACTGCAACGGCGCCGGGGTCATCTACACCGACCTGGCGATGATGGCCGGCGTCGCCACCACCTGCGAGGAGTGCGAGGGGAAGCGGTTCCAGGCATCGGTGCTGGAATACCACCTCGGCGGCCGCGACATCAGCGAGGTGCTCGCGATGTCGGTGACCGAGGCCGAGGAGTTCTTCGGCGCCGGCGAGGCGCGCACGCCGGCCGCGCACAAGGTCCTCGACAGGCTCGCCGACGTCGGGCTCGGCTACCTCAGTCTCGGCCAGCCGCTCACCACGCTGTCCGGCGGCGAGCGGCAGCGGCTCAAGCTGGCCACCCGCATGGCCGAGAAGGGCGGCGTCTACGTCCTCGACGAGCCGACCACCGGCCTCCACCTCGCCGACATCGAGCAGCTGCTCGGCCTGCTCGACCGGCTCGTCGACTCCGGCAAGTCGGTCATCGTCATCGCGCACCACCAGGCGGTCATGGCCCACGCCGACTGGATCATCGACCTCGGCCCGGGCGCCGGTCACGACGGCGGCCGGATCGTCTTCGAGGGCACACCCGCCGACATCGTCGCCGCCCGCTCCACCCTCACCGGCGAGCATCTCGCGGCCTACGTCGGCACCTGACCGAGACCCGCGCTCACACCGTGAGACGAGTTCTCTCATCTGTTTCGACTCGTCCCAGGCCGACGGCGGGCGCCTGCGGATCTCCGTGAAGCGCGAAGGCCGCGCGAGCTCGGTCTCCGGCACGACCCCATCGGGCCCGGAGCGGTGGTCGGCGTCGGCGCGCCGCGCGGCGACCTCACCCGTGAGTTGCGTTCCGCACGCCGATGGTATTTAATGGCCGCGTTAATTAACCGGACCGTTACGTGCCAACCGACCAACTCAGCCTCACGTTCGCCGCTCTCGCCGATCCGACGCGCCGCTCGATCCTGACCCGCCTCGCCGAGGGCGAGGCGACCGTGAACGAGCTGGCGGAGCCATTCCCGGTGAGCCTGCCGGCGATCTCGCGCCATCTCAAAGTGCTCGAGCGCGCGGGACTGATCGTCCGCAGCCGGGACGCTCAGTGGCGGCCGAGTCGGCTGCAAGCCGACCCGCTCGACGAGGCCGTGGAGTGGATGCAGTCGCGGAAGCGGACGTGGGAGGCCCGGATCGACCGACTCGAAGCGCACCTGCGCCAGAAGGGAGAGCAAGATGAGTGATTCGACCCCCGTGGCGGCTGCTGATCAGGAGGTCCTGATCACGCGGATCTTCGACGCGCCGCGCGCGCGGGTGTTCAGGGCCTGGACCGACCCCGACGAGGTCGCGGCGTGGTACGGCCCCGAGCACTTCGACACGCCGCGCGAGCGGATCCAGATCGACCTGCGCGTCGGCGGGCGCTACGAACTCACGATGGTCCCGCGCGGCGGCGGCGCCGAGTTCGCGATCGGCTACGAGATCCTCGAACTCGTCGAGCCGGAGCTGATCGTCCTGCGCTCGGACCCGATGCCAGAGGTCGGCATGCACGAGCCCACGATCTTGCGCGTCGAGTTCCACGACCACGGCGCAAAGACGCGCATGACGCTCAGCGACGGACCCTACCCGCCCGCGGGCCGCGGCCACGCCGAGGCCGGATGGAACGCCGCCTTCGCCAAGCTCGCGGCGGTCGTCGCCGGATGAGGACTGCCTCGGGCCAGAGTGAGTCGCAGCGCCTAGGGTCGACCAAGCTGCGGTCGCGAGTGGCGCTGCGTCTGCCTGCTGCTCGATAGGTGCGCGGACCCTAGCCGCGTGATCCCGAGGGCCGGGAGAGAGCGCTACATCGACAGCCGCATCACTCGCCGTGGAGATGCAGTGCCCACCACACCTCGACGAGGTGCTCAGTGTTCACGAGCGATCGTCCTGTAAGGCTCTCGAATCGGTCGAGACGGTAACGCACGGTGTTCACGTGGACGTGGAGTGCCTCGGCGGTGCGATCGAGTCGTCGCTCGAGGTCGAGGTACCGGGCGACGGTGTCGAGCACCGCCTGGCCTCCTGTGCCATTGGCGATGACGGGATCGATGATTGCGGCCCGCAGCGGTGCGCCGACTTCGACGTCGTCGAGGACCGCGGGGTGGACGCCGAGCCCGTCGAAATCCTGGCGACCGGTGCGCCCGAGGTGGCGAGCGGTCCTGAGCGCCCGCGACGCCCGTGCGAACGCTGGGATGAGTTGATCAAGAGGCCCGGCAGGGGCAACGCCAACAATGATGTCGCCCAGATCTGATGGGAGGCGGCGGGCGAAGCCGGCGAGATCGCCGTCGATGAGCGCGGCGAGCCCCGTGCGCGGGCCGGCGGCATCGGCGACGCCGAGGCGCCGCTCGAGCCGGCGGACATCGTCGTCGTCAGTCACGGGTGTGCGGAACGCGAGGTAGTCCGTGGCGATGTCCAGGCTGTAGGCAGCGGCGCGGCGGCGGATTTCGCCGGGGCTCATCGTGCCGAGCAGCGCTCCCCTGACGAGGTTGGCGCGGTCGTGTTGCTCTCGCCTGGCACGTTCCAGTTCGGTCGCGCGGTGGGCGACCGCGCTCGACACCATTCCCTCATCGGACCAGGTGAGGACACGGTCAGTGAACTCGAGAAGCACGCTGTCGGAGAGGCCGAGTTCGGCGGCGGCGCTGCGGGCGGCGGTTCGCGTCTCCTCGAGCGCGAGTCGCCAACCGTTGAGCATGTCGTCGATCGCGACCCCTTGCTCGGCGCGACGTCGTCCCGCATCCATGGGCGAAACGTCGGCTGGCAGACCACGCGCCACTCGCATCCCAGCGGCGAGGTTCGAGCGCACCAGAGGAAGCAGTTCGTCGTCTGAGACGTGCCGGTAGCTCGCGAGCTCCCGGCGCATCCGCGCCACTGAGTCGGACGCGATTGCGTCGAGCTCGCGCTCGAGCGCATCGATCAGGGACGCCAGCATGTTGGAATTGTATGTGGACCACAAAACGTGGTCTCCGCATCTTGGCTGCGCGGCCATATCCTTCGTGATCATTAGAGATCACGCTGCACGACATGAGTTTCTGTGCGGCACTCCAGGCCCGTCGCGTTGGCGACGCAGATCGCTCCGCGCTGCGCGATCACGGCACAGGCGTCGAGCTCACATGGGCCGACTATGGCGCCGAGGTCGAGCGGGTTGCGGGCGGTTTGGCCGCACTCGGCGTAACGCGCGGCGACACGGTCGCCCTGATGCTGCGCAACAGGCCGGTGTTCAACGTGGTCGACGCGGCCGTAATGCATCTGGGTGCGGTGCCGTGGTCGATCTACAACACGAGTGCTACGGGGCAGGTCGCCGACCTTCTCGGGCGCGCGGGCAGCCGCGTGATGATCTGCGAGCCGGAGTTCGCAGAGCACGCGGCCGGCACGGCGGTTGAGCACGTCCTGACTGCCGACGCCATCGCCGAGCTCCCGGAGGCGCCGGCGACATTCGATTTCGAGGCGGCATGGCGTTCTGTCACCGACGACGACGTGCTCACGATCATCTTCACCTCGGGCACCACCGGTGCGCCGAAGGGCGTCGAGCTGACCCACGGAGGGATGGGCGCGGCGCTTGAGGCGCTGACAACGGTTGCGGGCGTGTCGCCGGGCGGACGAAGCGTGTCGTACCTTCCGGCGGCGCACGTCGCCGATCGCTGGTCGGCGCACTACTGGCCGATGCTGCTGGGCACGACGGTGACCTGCGTGGCCGACGGTGCCGAGGTCATGCAGGCGCTCCCAGCAGTCCGTCCGACGATCTGGGGCTCGGTGCCTCGCGTTTTCGAGAAGCTCCACGCGGCGCTTGTGGCCGGCGGGCTGCACGATCCCGCCGCGCTTGGGGACGAGGACCGCAAGGCCGTCCACCGTCGGCTTGGCCTCGACGCCGTCGAGGTCTCCTTCGTCGGTGCTGCGCCGCTGCCGATCGCGACGCTCGAGTACTTCGAGGCTCTCGACTTGCCGCTGTGCGAGGTCTGGGGGTTGTCGGAGAGCTGCGGCCTTCTGACGGTCAACCATCCGGGGGCCCAGCGAATCGGGACCGTCGGGCCTCCTCTCCCCGATGTCGAGCTGCGCATCGCGGAGGACGGTGAGGTTCACGCTCGCGCGCCGCAGCTCATGCGCGGCTACCGAGGCGACCCCGAGCTGACGGCGCAGACGATCGACGCAGACCGCTGGCTGCACACTGGCGACGTCGGTTTCCTGGACGAGCACGGGCACCTCACGATCGTCGACCGCAAGAAGGAGATCATCGTCAACGCGGCGGGCAAGAACATGTCGCCGTTGGCCATCGAGGCCGCGTTGAAGTCGTCGGGGCCGCTGATCGGGCAGGCGTGCGCGATCGGCGACCGACGGCCGTATGTGTCGGCGCTTCTCGTCCTCGATCCGGCCGCGGATGCCCCAGAAGCAGAGGATGAACTTCTGGCGGCCATCCAGAACGAGGTCGACGCCGCCAACGCCCAGCTCTCGCGGGTTGAGCACGTGCGCCGGTGGGCGCTGCTGCGAGAGGAATGGTTGCCCGACGGAGACGAGCTGACCGCGACGATGAAGCTCAAGCGCAAGCCGATCGCCGCGAAGTACGCGTCCGCTATCGAAGAGCTGTACGCGTGAGTCGTACGGCACTCGTCACCGGCGCGGCCGGGGGTCTCGGACGCGCGATCGTCGCGCGTCTGACGGAGGACGGTCACCGCGTCGTCACACTCGACCTGGCGGGCGACTGCGACATCGTCGCGGACCTCCGTGATGAGGTGCCGGACCTCGACGGCATCGACGTCGACATCTGCATCTCCAACGCGGCGGTCGTCGACACAATCGCGCCGGCTCACGCGATGAGCGGCGAGCAATGGTCGCGCGACATCGACGTCAACCTGACGGGCGCGTTTCGGGCGGTCCAAGCTTGCCTGCCGGGCATGCTCGACCGCGGCTGGGGCCGCATCGTCGTGGTGGCAAGTGCCGCCGCACAGCTCGGTCTCGCAGGGCAGGTCGCCTACAGCGCGTCCAAGGCCGGGCTCCTTGGCATGGTCAAGACGCTGGCCGTCGAGGGCGTCGGACGCGGGATCACCGCAAACGCCGTTCTCCCAGGGCTCATCGCCACGCCAAAGGTGCTCGGCATGCCCGATGCCGTCCTCGAGCGGGTGATTGATGAGTTGCCGATGCGGCGGGCGGCCGAGCCTGCTGAGGTGGCTTCGCTCGTTGGATACCTGGCCACCGAGCAGGCCGCCTACATCACCGGCCAGGACGTCCGGATCGACGGCGGCCTGGGCTTGCAGCACGCGACGCTCGGGAGCACGCGATGAAGCGCACCGTGCGCGTCGTGGTGATTGGCGCCGGCGTCAGCGGGCTCTGCGTCGCCGACCGACTACGACGCACGCGCGGCATCGACGTCACCGTCCTCGAACGTGCCGAGCGCGTCGGCGGGACCTGGCGCGAGAACACCTACCCGGGCTGCTGCTGCGACATCCCCGCACCGCTGTACTCCTACTCGTTCGCGCAGAGCGGTCGCTGGTCGCGACTGTTCGCCGGGCAGGCCGAGATCCTCGACTACCTCGAGCGCTTCGCCGAGCGCTCGGGCGTGCTGGCCGACGTCCGCTTCGGCGTGACCGTGTCCGGCGCGCAGTGGTCCGACGGCCGATGGGAAGTGACCTGCGAGGACGGCTCCGTCGTGTGGGCCGATGCGCTCGTCTCAGCGATCGGAGCGTTGCACGTACCCGCGCGTCCAGACCTGCCGGGCCTGGCGGACTTCGCCGGGCCTTGCCTGCACACGGCGGAGTGGGACGATGAGATCGCCCTCTCGGGCCAGCGCGTGGCGGTCATCGGGACGGGCGCGAGCGCGGTACAGCTCGTGCCCGCGATCGCGGGGCGTGCAGCCGAGATCACCGTGTTCCAGCGAACGCCACCGTGGATCGTGCCGAAGGCCGATCGTCCCTTCACCCCGCGGGAGCGTCGGCTCCTCGAGCTGCTTCCCGCCTATCGGCGGCTCCTGCGAACGCGCCTGTTCTGGATCCACGAAGCTCGCGCGCAGGGCTTTCAAGGCCCCAGCGGCGCGATGCCCGAGACGGAGCGCCTCGCGCGCGCCCATCTCGAGCACCAGGTCCGAGACCGAGCGCTGCGCGCGCTCTTGACGCCCGACTACGCGATCGGTTGCAAACGGCTGCTCATCTCGAGCGACTGGTACCCGACGCTTCAGCGCGACGACGTAGCTCTCGAGACATCGCCGATCGCGCACGTCACCCGCGACGCCGTGCTAACCGAGGCGGGAACTCGACATGGTGCCGACGTCATCGTTTTCGGCACCGGGTTCGCGGCCCAGGATGCGCTCGGAAGGGTGCCCATCACGGGGCCCGACGCGCGGACCTTGACCGACGGCTGGCGCGGTGGGATGGAGGCGTACCTCGGGACGATGGTGGCCGGGTTTCCGAACCTGTTCCTGATGACCGGCCCGAACTCCGGCCTCGGGCACAACTCGCAGATCTTCATGATCGAGGCGCAGGTGAGGCTCATCGCGGGGCGGTTGCGGAGGCTGCGGGCCGGCGCGCGGACGGTCGAGGTGCGTCGCGAGGCGCAGCGCGAGTTCAACGAGGACCTGCAGTCCCGGCTCCAGAACACCGTGTGGCAGGGCGGAGGCTGCCGCAGCTGGTACCAGGATCCGATCACTCGCCGCAACACGCTGCTCTGGCCGGGATCGACGATCGAGTTCTGGCGACGGACGCGTGACCCTCGCCAAGGCGCCTACAACGTCAGCGGCTAGCAAAGGAGTCTCGATGTCCCGCACCCACGTGGCGACCACCGGTGGACCGGAGACGATCCAGATCGGCACGATCGGGATCGCGCAGGTCGCGCATCCGGCGCTCGCGGTCGTGTGGTCGTTCCTGCTGCTCGACGAGGTCGTCATCAACCGGCAGATCGCGGGCATCGCCATGGTGATGGGGGCCTGCTGGCCTTCGTCGTGGCGCACGAGCGCGGTGAGCGCCTGGTCAGGCCGGTTGCCTGACACAAGCCGCGTCGGTCCGGTCGCGCTCGGTGATGAAGTGCGACGCACGGTCCATGCGCTGGTCGGCCGCCTGGTGCAGGTCGCGGGCCCTGGCGGCATCGCCGGCCTCCGTCGCGAGCCGTGCGAGAGCGTCGAGGGCGAAGACCTCGACGGGAGCGTCGTCCGGCGTCACGCCGCGCTGACCGGCTGCGCCGTCGTGGTCGCGGCGCCGGCGCCGAGGCGCTCGACCTCCCACGTCTGCCCGGCCGCGCGCAGCCGGTCGGCGAGCACGCTGCCGATCGCGGTCGCCGGAGTCAGCACGCCGGCGGCGTCCGGCAGCCGGTCGCGGTCCAGCGCGAGCGCCAGCGCGCTCTCGCCGAGCATCACCGCCGTGGCCGCGTAGCCGGGGTCGCCCTGCGCGACCTCGCGGCAGACCCACCGCTCGCCCGACGGCGTCCGGGTGTGAATCTCGACCTTGAAGAAGCCCTTGCGCCGCGCCTCCTCCGACGGGCCCTCGCCCGGCTTCGGCAGCACGCGGTCGAGCACCGAGCGCGTGGGCGCGAACGACAACCCGGCGAACAGCGCGCCCGTCCCGAGCGCGACCGCGGTCGCCTGCGCGCGGCCGGCGAGGCCGCCGGCGAAGCCCATGACCTCGCGGTACTTGAACTGCCGGCCGTAGGCCCAGCTCTGCAGCGCGTTCGAGCGGCGGACCTGGCGCGTGTTGATCGCCGCCATGACGAACGGGCCGAGCCACCGCCTGAGCTCGGGGGAGTACTCGGGCATGCGCAGGTCGCTCTCGTCGCCCAGCTGCGGCTCGGCCGCGCGGTCGGGCGACAGCGCGTACGCATCGCCGGCGATCCGCGCGCGCGCCGGGTTGCCGCGCATCTCATCGATCTGCCCGCGCACGGAGTCGATCGTCCCGCCGCTCGGGCCGCCCTTCAGCGCGGTCACGACGAGCGTCGTCTCGCCGAGCTCGCCCGCCGCCTCGTGGAGCAGGAGCACGCCGAGGTCGCCGGGGATCGAGTCAAAGCCGCACCCGTGGACGATCCGCGCGCCCGACGCCTTGGCGACGTCGTGGAAGCGGTCGATGGTGTCGCGGATGAACAGGACCTCGCCGGTGAGGTCGGCGTAGTCCGTGCCGGCGCGGGCGCACGCCTCGACCAGCGGCATGCCGTACTTCGCGTACGGGCCGACCGTCGTCACGACGACCCGCGTCGCGTTCGCGAGCTGCTCGATCGCCCCGGCGTCGGACGAGTCCGCGACGACGAGCGGCCAGTCGGCGGCGCGCGCGCCGAGCGAGGAGCGCACCTGCTCGAGTTTGGACTGCGACCGGCCCCCGAGGCCGATCCGCACCTCCGGCGGCGCGCTGCGCGCGAGGTACTCCGCGGTCAGCCTGCCGACGAAGCCGGTGGCACCGTAGACGACGACGTCGAGACCCCGTTCTGCGCTCATGCGCGGACCCTACTACGAGCGTGTTCGACAATCGCACCGCCAGGATCCGAATCCCGCGCGTCCGGCTCGCGATGAGCTCGCAGCGGTGGCGGGCCACAGCGTGCAGACCTGTGAGCGCCACGTTGTTGTAGAGGGCGCGCTCGGGACCGCTCGGGAACACTGCCGCCGCGACGCCGCAGCCGCGTGAGTGCCGCGCCGGCGGAGCCGCGGGCGCATGCCTCCGACGAGGAGCGCAGGGTGGCCGCCCCGCCGGAGTACAGGTCGACGCCTGTCGTCGAAGCCGTCGTCCGGGACTCGACCGCTCGCCCACGAGGACGACCAGGAAGACCCGTACCGGGCGTCGCGCAGGCGAGCTCGGGTCGCCAGCGTCAGGACGTAGCGCGTGCCCGACGACCCGAGCGGGTGACCGATCGCGACCGCGCCGCGGTTGGGGTCGACGGCGCGCTGCGGCTGGCACCGGCGCTGCCGTTCTTCGAGCATGCGATCGGGCTTGCCGTGCGCTTCACCGTGCCGGGAAAACCGACGCGGAGCTCGGAGGTCCACGAGCCGTTGCAGCTCCGTGGCGTGCGCAGCAGGTAGTGGCCGATCAGCCGGTGGTCGCGGATCTTCCGGACTTCGTAGCCGGAGGGCGTCCTGATCCTGATGTGGCGAATGAAGTTCTGGCGGATGCGACGGACGGCACTGAGCGCGAGCTCCAGCCGGGCGGGCGTGGCCGTGATGGGCGCCGCGACCTCGAGCCGGACGGGCAGCGTCGGGAAGCGAAGCTCGATGCCGTACGCGCCGGATGCCGGGCGGACGAGCCGGCCGACCGTCGTCACCGTGGTCGGGACGCTCGTACCGAGTGCCGGTTCAAGGAGAGCGGCGACGCTGGCTGCGCCAAGGAGGTTGCCGGTCAGCACGACCGATGCCGTGTCCCCCCGCCGAAGTGATCGTCCCAGGTAGGCATCGATCGACCACGCCAGCTCGGCCTCTCCGCCCCCGAACAGGTAACCCCGTACGGCGACGACGAAGCGGCCGAAGCCGATCTGGCTCGACGCCGGACAGGCCGAGCGCGCTGCCTGATCTTCCGCGCAGAGTTGCTCGCGCGCCACGGTATCGACGCGCATTCCCCGCGGGAGGGCGAACGTGATCGACTCCGCCGACTGACCGTTCGACGACAGCGCCGACTCGTCAGCCGCGATCAGCAGCGCCGTGCCCTGCCCGGCGGCGCTCGGGTCGAGCGCGAGCGGCGGCGACTGCTGCGCGAGCGCGCCGGCGGCGCCTGCGGACAGCGTCAACACGAGGCAGGCGCACGCGGCTAGGCAGCCCCTGTTCAGCCGAGATGTCCTCTGAGTGCGTCCGGCGAACGGACGATGATCCGGCCCCGCTTGAGGCGGATGACCCCCTCGTTCTCGAGCCAGTGCAGCACGCGTGCAGTGTCAGCCTTCTGCGCTCCGGCAAGCCGTGCGAGGTCGCTCGTGCTGCCCACGAGCTCGAGATCCTTTTCGCCCGGGTGGCGGATCTGTCGCGCCTCGACCTGCGCGAGCAGAGTCGCCAGGATGCGGCCGTTGACGGTGGAGGTCGTGCTTGCGAACGCGCGGTTCTGCGCCCGTTCCAGGAGCCCGGCCACGTGAACGGCCATGCTGATCGCGGCCTCTGCATTGCCGCGCAGGATCTCCATCAGATCCTCGTGCGAGATAGCGATCGCGGTGGTCGGCTCGACCGCCTGCAACGTTGCCGTGCGGTGGTGGCGCGCGAACATCGCCAGCTCGCCGACCATCGCGCCATGCCCGACCTGGGCGAGTGTGATCGGCTGGCCGTCGACGAGGCGTCGCATCACCTTGACCTGTCCGCTGTAGACCACGTAGCAGGCGTCGCCGCGGTCGCCCTCCTCGAAGACGATGGCGCCCGCCTGCCAGTTGACCGTCTCCACCTTGCGGGCGAGGGCGTCGATCTCGTCGTCCGCCAGCGACGCGAACAAGTCGAGCTCGTCGAGCAGCGCGACGACCGTGTCATGCGGGAGGCTCAAGATGGGCGAATCCCTTCCGGGCGATCCTAACCCGGTGGCGGGACCGGTGGGCACGAGTTAGTGTCGACGAAGCACCGGCCGCTTTCTGGACCGCCCCACGATCAACGGAGGAATATCGGTGGCCCCGTGCACCAGCGCGACGGATTGCGAGGCCTGACGGGTGATCACACCGGTCGCCCGCTTCGCCGTTCGTCACGCCGTGTGGGTGCTCGTGGGCTGGATCGTCGTCGTCGTGGCGTTCGGGCTCATCGGCCGCGGCGTCGAAGGCAAGGTGCAGCCCTCGCTGCTGTTCATTCCCGGCACGGAGTCCTCCCACTGGCGGGATGTGCGTCAGGGGAGCTTCAACGAGGAGCTGATCGTCCTTTTGGTCGGGCCCGCGCGCGAGATCGATCGCCAGGGCCCCCGGCTTGCCGCAGCGCTCGGGCGCCGCGCCGGGACCCGCGCGATATCTGTGTGGAGTCCCAGGGCCAAGCAGGTGAAGACGCTGCGGCCGAGCCCGCGGCAGGCGGCGATCAGCATCGACGTGCGGGTCCCGCCCGGTGGCAACATCAACACGATCATCGGGCCGCTCGAGGACTTCGTCCGAGCGCGCGTGCACCCGCCGGTCCGTGCTTACCTCGCGGGCATCCCGTCGCTGGGCAGCGAAGTCAACAAGTCGTCGATCGAGGCGCTGCACGCGGGCGAGCTGATCGCAGCGCCGATCTTGATCCTCGTTCTGCTGCTCGTGTTCCGGAGTCCGGTGGCCGCGGGTGTGCCGCTGTCCATCGCGGCGGGCACGGTCGTCACTGGCTTGGGGCTGATCTCGGTGATCCTCGAGTTCACCAAGCTCGACGCCGTCGCATTGAGCGCAGCCTCGATGCTCGGGCTCGCATTGGGCGTCGACTACTCGCTGCTGATCGTCACGCGCTTCCGCGCGAGCCTTGCGGAAGGCCACCCTCCCAGACAGGCGGCGTCGATTGCGGCGAACACGGCGGGGCGAACAGCGAACTTCGCCGGCGTGGTGCTGCTGACGATCACCGTCGTCGCGTTCTTCCTATCCCCGGGCACGGTCCTGCTGTCGATGGCGGTCGGGATGAGCGTTGTGACCGTCCTCAGCATGCTCGGCGCGATCCTCGTCGCGCCGGCCGCGACGAGCCTGCTCGGCCATCGGATCAACAAGTGGCAGATCGGCGGGGCGCCCAGCAGCGACGGAGGCGCGATCTCCCGCATCGTGAGCCGGGTGACCCGTCGCGCCGCGCTCGCCACCGGCCTGCTCGTGGCCCTGCTGCTGCTGGGCGCGTCTCCGGTGCTGCGACTGGCGACAACCCCGGCGGATCCACGCGTGCTCCCGAAGGACAGCGACGGTCTCGCCGCCTTCAAGGCATTGCGTAGGGCGCACTTCGGCCCGGAGATCGACATCGCGCTCGCGGCGCCGCGCGGCACGCTGCTCGACCCCGGGCGGCTCGCGGCGATCGGGAACCTCGAGCGGCAGATCGGGAAGCTGCCGCTGATCAGGGCCGTAACCGGACCCGGGCTGATCGCAGACGCGACGGCGGAGGTCGGCGGGGCACCCAAGTTGATCGCCGGGTCCCGACGCGAAGTGACATCCGCCGAGACCGAGCTCACATCGCGATCGCGTCAGCTCCGCAGCGCGCAGCGCGAGGCGCGCCGACAGGCGGCCGACGTCAGCCGCGGCCTCGCGCGCGCACACCGTCTGCTCGCCTCCGGACGAGGCATGCTCGCAGCGGCGAGCAGCCGTACCGGCGATGTGAAGCGGCTGAAGCTCGGATTGACGGCTGCGCGGGACGGCGCCCACGAGCTCGCGGCTGGAACGCGGACGCTCAGCGGGAAGGCACGACTCCTGGCCGCAGCCTTGAGCGTTATCCGCAAGCACGTCGACGACCTGGTCCCCACGATCGTGGCCGGGCAGAGCGCGTTGCGGGAGGCTCAGGCGCGGATCGGCCTCTTGCGCATACCGATCCAGACCACAGAGCGCGAGCTCCGGGACGCGCTGGCGGCGCTCGACCGCGCCGGCGTCGGGCAGTCGGACCCGGCCGTTCAGGAGGCGCGGAACCGCCTATCCGCGGCGCTGGCCGCCGTCGTCGGCAGCGGCGGCCTGCAGGTGACTGCTGCCCAGGCCGGCAGCTATCCGGGCCTGGACGCCGCGCTGGCGGGCGAGCTGTCACGCGCCGAATTGGCGGGCCGGCAGGTCGACGCGGCGGAGCGTCAGGCCGGGCAGTTCGCCGATGCGATGAACCAGATCGCAGACGGCGCTGGGCGGCTGGTGGATCCCGGGCTGAGCACCCTCGCCGGCGGGCAGCAGGAGCTGGCCGCCGCGCTCGGTCAGGCGCGAGACGGCGTCGCCGCCGTCCAACCTCAACTGGACGAGCTGGCGGGCGGGGCGCAGTCGCTGCTGTCGACGGGCGGCGAGCTCCTCGAGACGAGCGGCGCGCGCGCCAAGCCCCTGCTCACCCAGCTGCAGCAGGGACTCAGCGCCGCCTCGAGGAGGATCGACACCATCCGCGGTCAGCTGCGGCAGCGGAGCGGGCCGTTCCAGCCGCTCCGGACACTGGGCACGCTCGGACGGGACTCGCCCGGGTTCTTCCGCTCGGGTTATCTGATTGCCGCGGGGCTGGAGGGCGCGCGCGCGGACCAGCGCGCGGCGATCGCGGGACTCGTCGACAGCGCGCGCGGCGGGAGCAAGGCGCGCATCCTGGTGATGCCGGACGTCCCGACCAACGATCCGCGCCAGGATCACATCGTCGACGAGGTACGGACGCTCACCCATCGGTTCCAGCACGCGACCGGCATCGCCGCCCCGGTCGGCGGGACCGCGCCCGAGCTGACCGACTTCGCGCGGGTGAACCGTACGCGCGTGCCGCTTCTCATCGTCGCGATCTGCCTCGTCACCTACCTGGCGCTGATCCCGATCCTGCGCTCGCTCGTGTTGCCCGCGATCGCGGTCGCGCTCAACATGCTCACTGTCGCTGCCGCATTCGGAGTGCTCACGCTGCTCTTCGTCGGCGACAACCCGCCGCTCGGAGGCGTGGGGAAGCTCGACGTGGTGACGGTGACGGGGATCTTCGTCGTGACCTTCGCGCTCTCGATCGACTACCAGGTCTTTCTGCTCACGCGGATGCGTGAGGAATACGTGCGCACCCAGTCGCACACATCGGCGGTCAAGTTCGGCATCTCGAAGACCGCGCGCGTCGTCACCGGCGCCGCCGCGATCATGCTGGGCGTCTTCGTCGCATTCGCGCTCTCGAGGTTCTCGCTGATCCAGCAGCTCGGCATCGGGCTCGCGACCGCCGTACTGATCGACGCCACGATCGTGCGGCTCGGACTGCTGCCCTCGATCATGACGCTGGCCGGCCACCGCACGTGGTGGCTGCCGAGATGGCTCGACGAGAAGCTGCCGCTCCTGGACACCGAGGGCGCGATGTTCGCGCGTGACGCTGGTCACCTGCCCACTGTCAGCCGCTAGATGCAGCCTTTGACCGCGTACCGCGGCCCCGGGGCGTCTCGGCGGCGGCGAGTTGGCGGTCCTGGCGCCCGGCACCCCGACGGCTGAACCACCGCAAGCGTCCGCGCGGGGAGCTTCACGCAGTCTCCGTCGCGCAGGCCGCACACCGCGCAGCACCCCAGGGCCCGAGTAAGGCCGGAACCGATCAGCGCCCGGTAGCCAGAAACCCTCCAGGAACAGGGGGTCCCGATGAAGCCCGCTGCCGGACTCGAACCGGCGACCCCTTCCTTACCACGGCGGACCTCGAGCCGGACGTCCTCTCCTTCGGCGGGGTTGCGTGCGAGCAGTCCCTCGCGCACGGCGCGCGCGAGGATCTCCGAGAGCAGGTGCAGGTGCGAGTTGATCGTCTGCGGACGCAGCGGCGCGCGGCGCGGCATCCTAGGTGCGATGCCGCGCACCGGCTGCGTACGCCGCGGGTCACGACTCGGCGCGCGCGGGGGGCGGCGCGCCGGACGTCTGCAACTCCGCTGCCGTCGCGCCCGTGGATCGCGACGGCGAGGAGCGGGACCACGACGACCACGACGGCCTGAGCTGAGCGTCCGGCGCCGCGCCTAACCTCGGAACCGGTGGCGGCGCGACAAGAGCATCACGGCGCCTTCGGCCAGGACGCCTTCGGACGTGGTGCTGAGCGCGCGGCGCGCTTCTTCGGCACGCCGCAGTACATCGTCGGCCAGACGCTCCTCGTGATCGGCTGGATCACGCTGAACGGCGTCGCGATCGGCTACCACTGGGATCCGTATCCGTTCATCCTGCTGAACCTGGCGTTCTCGACCCAGGCCGCCTACGCTGCGCCGCTGATCCTGCTCGCCCAGACGCGGCAGGCCGAGCGCGACAAGATGTCCGAGGCCCGCGACGAGCAGGCGCGCCAGCACGCCGAGGAGAGGGCGTCCGAGCAGGTGGTGGCGATCAAGGCCGAGACAGACAAGCTCGTGGAGCTGCTCAGCTCGAACACGGAGCTCACACGGCAGGACAAGGAGCTGACCGAGCGCGTCGAGGCGTTGACGCGCGAGATCCACGCCCGGGTCACTAAGGGATGATCGCGCCCTCGAGGGCATCGACAACGCCGAGATCATCGACGCCGTCCACGCCCGCCGCCCGCCGATGCTCCCCGCCACCGTCGGCCTGCGCTTCTAGCCACCCAGTCACTGAGCGCCGCACAAAGCACGCGCGGCGCTCAGACCCGGTCGTCGCGCAAAGGAGCGCTCTTCCCGAACCGGTCCCGGAGCTTCGCGGGCAGAGTGCTGGATCGTCCCGCAAGCGGACGCCGAACATTCCGCGCGACCGCCCGCCGGCGCCCGTCGCGCGTCGTCGCACCTCGAAGCTCTCGATCTGCTCCGACATCTGTACGCGACCTAAGCCGCGGCGTCCACCGCGTCCGCGGTCAGCGAGCTGCCATCGGAGCGGGCGAAGAGGTGAATCTTGTCCGTGTTCAGCCAAAGCCGGGCGCGCCGACCGGCTCGCACGTCGCTCTCTGGGTCGACGCGTGCGACGCCGTCTCCGCTCGCGCCGCTGCGGGGCACGTCCTGCGTGCCCGCGTCCTCTTCGAGCTCACGCAACTCCGCGGCGGCCTCGCCGGTCAGCTCTTCACCCCGCTCGAAGGCGAAGTGCACGTAGATCTCGGAGCCCATGGACTCGGTGAGCTCGATGGGAGCCTCGAACGTCCATCCGGCTTTGGTTGCGGGCGCGAGCTGCGCATCCTCGAAGTCCTCGGGGCGGACGCCGACGATCACGTCCTGACGGCCGTTGGCGTGGCGCTCGACGGCGCGTCGGAGGCGGTCGTTGAGGGGCACGGGCCCAAGAGGCGTGTGCAGCTGCTCGCCGTCGAGGTGGCCCGGGAAGAAGTTCATCGCCGGCGATCCGATGAACCCGGCCACGAACAGGTTCCGCGGCGCGCGATACAGCTCGCGGGGCGAGCCGACCTGCTGCAGGACTCCGCCCCGCATCACGGCCACCCGCGAACCGAGCGTCATCGCCTCGGTCTGGTCGTGGGTCACGTAGACCGTCGTCGTCTCGAGACGCTGCTGAAGCCGGGCCACGGCTGCGCGCATCTCGACCCGGAGCTTGGCATCGAGGTTCGACAGCGGCTCGTCCATCAGGAACGCCTTCGGCTCGCGAACGATCGCGCGGCCCATGGCCACGCGCTGGCGCTGGCCGCCGGACAGGTTCGCGGGCTTGCGCTCGAGGTGCGGCTCCAGATCCAGGATCTGGGCGACCTCGTCGACACGGCTCCTGATGTCCTCCTTGGAGGCTTTGCGCATCTTCAGCGCGAAGCCGATGTTCTCCCGCACGGTCATGTGCGGGTACAGCGCGTAGTTCTGGAACACCATCGCGACGTCCCGGTCCTTGGCTTCGACCTCGTTGACGATCTCGCCGCCGATCCGCAAACGCCCTTCGGTGACGTCTTCGAGGCCGGCGATCATGCGCAGCGCGGTCGACTTGCCGCAGCCCGACGGCCCGACCAGGATCATGAACTCCCCGTCTTGGATGTCGAGGTTCATGTCTTTGACGGCCTCGAATCCGTCCGGGTAACGCTTGACGACGTCGTCGAGCTCGATTGCGGCCACGACAGGTCCTTTCTCTTGAGGTCGGTCAGATCAGTGAGACGACAGGGGGACGAGCGCGGTGTCGATCGGCGTGAGCGCGCCGGGGTGCTGGATGACGACGGCGGCAACCGCGTTGCCGACGGCCCCCGCCTGCTCCGGTGGCTCGCCCGCCAGGCGGGCGGCGAGATAGGCGCCGGCGAACGCGTCGCCGGCCCCCGTCGTGTCGACGACACGCGCGACAGGCTGCGCCGGGATGTGCTCGAGGTCGTCGCCGGTGATCACGTGCGCGCCGGCAGCTCCGTCGCGTAGGACGACTTCCTCCGCACCGAGCTTGCGGAGCCGGGCCACGATCTCGTCCGCGCTGCGCGCGCCGTGGAGCGCTTCGTCATCCTCGCGGCTCACGAACACGACGTGCGCGACCTCGCACAGCTCGTCCATCGCGGCGGCCGCCTCGGCGGTCGAAGCCCATCCCCGCGGTCGGTAGTTGGTGTCGAAGCTGATCCGCGTGCCTTCCGCTCGAAGGTTGTGCAGCCGGTACAGCAGCGCGTCGCGGCTCAGCCAGGACATGAGCTGGAGCGTGATCCCCGAGAGGTGGACGAGGTCACCGCGGACGTGGCGGATCCAGTCATTGCCGCGGAACATCTGTCCCGCGGCGGACCCATGCCGCCAATAGGTGAACTGCCGTTCGCCTGCCGGTGACGTGTCGATGGTGTAGAGGCCGGGCAGGCGGCCTGCCACGGTGAGTGCACGATCTGCGATCGACTCCGCCTTCCAGGCGCTGCGCATCGCGTCGCTGTAGTGGTCGACGCCGACGCCGCTGAGGTAGCCGACGTCGAGGTCGGCGCCGAGCTGCGCAGAGACTCTGCGCAAGTAGACGGCGGTGTTGTAGGTGTCGCCGCCGAACCCGCGCCGCAGCGTGCGCTCGTCGATGTGGGTCAGCTCGATCATGCACTCGCCTACGCAGAGCACGCTGGTCATGAGCCGAGGGCCTCCCGGACGCGCGCTTCGACGTCGCCGGGCGCCGTGAGGTCGCCTCCGACGCCCACGGCGATCGCTCCGGCGGCGAGCCAGGCCCGTACCTCGCCGAGCGGGATCCCCCCGGTCGGCATGATCCGAGCGTCGGGCGCGACCGCCAGCAACGAGGAGAGGTACTTCGGGCCGCCGACATGGGCCGGGAAGAGCTTCGCGATGCCACGTGAAGCTGCGTCGAGGACTTCAGTGGGCGTAAGGCCTCCCTCGATGAAGGGCACCCCGGCCGCGATGAGGACGTTCCTGGCGGACGGAGCGAGCTTCGGGCTCACGCAGAAGTGCGCGCCGGCCTCGACGGCTTGGCGGGCCTGGACCGCTGAGGTCACTGTTCCCACGCCGACGCAGACATCGGCCGAGCCCTCGCGAAGCGCCGATACGACACCGATCCAGCCGGGAATCGTGGTCGTGACCTCGACGACGTCCAGCATGGCCGCGAGCAGCCGCTCGATGAGCTCGCGGGCCGCGTCGGCATCGCCGACGCGCACGACCGGGACGATGCGCGCCGATCGCAAGCGGCGCTCGAGCTGCCCGACGTCGACTGCGGTGGCCGTCATCGCAGCAGTCCTCCCGCCGTCGCGACGCGCAGGGCGTTCGCGGCAATGGTCAGCGCCGGGTTGAGCGCGGCCGACGACGGGAAGCTCGAGCTGTCGACGACCCACAGGTTCTCGAGGTCGTGGGTCCTGCAGGTCGGGTCGAGCACGCTGGTCGCCGGGTCGCGCCCCATGACGATGGTCCCGCACATGTGCGAGTTGGTGGCGATGTCCATGCGCTGGGTCAGGATCAGCGGGTAGCCGGCACGCCGGACCGCCGTTGACAGGCGCCTGACGAGCGCGGCGTGCGACGTGAGGTTGTTCGGCTTCCAGCGGATCTGGACGCCGCCGTTGCCCCCGACGAGCACCCGGTTCTCGGGATCCGGAAGATCCTCGGTCGTCACGTACAGGTCGACGCTGTGCCGGCCGATGTAATCGGCCAGCGGCATCGGCAACCACGTCCGCGCCTTCTTGAGCATCGGGCCCTGGAGCTTGCCGAGCATCTGGACGTTGCCCAGCGGCCACTTGCCATGCGGGCCCGGCAGGTACCAGTCGTTGATGCCGAGCGTCTTCTGGAACGCCACGTCGTTGGTCCGCCGTGGGTCCACCCCCATGAAGAACGTGCTGTTGTGGACCATGTAGTTGCGGCCGACCAGCCCCGACGAGTTCGCCAGCGTTCCCCGGCGTCGCCCGGAGCGCGAGCGCAAGAGCAGCGCCGCGGAGTTGACGGCTCCGCACGCGGCGACGTAGCGCTGCGCTCGGATGCGCAGTCGCGTGCCGTCACGCACGACGACAGCTGCCGCAACCGACTTGGCGTCGGGTGACGGTTCGAGCCGCTCCGCGTAGGCGCGCGTGAGCAGTCGGACGGTCGGACTCTCCAGCGCCGGCCGCATCGCGAACACATCCGCGTCCTTGGCGCCCACCTTGCAGGGGAAGCCGTCGCAGGTCCGGCAGCGGATGCACCGGCCGCCGTCGCGGAGGTCGACGCCAGCCGGCATGTGGAAGGGACGCAGGCCCTGTCGCCGCATCGCGTCGGCGAGTGCCGCCACGGGAGGCTCGTGCGGTATCGCCGGGTAGGGGAAGCCGACCGAGCGCCACGGCTCGGTCGGATCCTCTCCAACCGCGCCGTGGACGGCGTACAACCGCTCCGCCTGGACGTAGTAGGACTCGAGCTCGGCATACGACACCGGCCATGCGGGAGACACCCCCTCCGGGTGCTCGAGAACCCCGAAGTCCTCTTCGCGGAATCGCAGGAGGCAGGCGCCGTAGACCTTCGTGTTGCCCCCGACGTAGTAGTGCACGCCCGGCAGGAACGACTTCCCGGTCATGACGTCCTGCCACGGTTCCGCGTTGCGGTAGCGGCCCCCGAAGACCTCGGTGGGCGACCAGTTCTGCTCCTCGCGTGGCAGGAAGTCGCCACGCTCGACGACCAGGACGCGCGCGCCGGACTCCCGCAGCGCCCACGCCAGCGTGCTGCCGCCCATGCCGGAGCCGAAGATGGCGATGTCGCAGTCGACGACGTCGCCATTCACCTCGGTCAGGACGGCCGGCGAGCCGGTGCCGAACACGTCGCTCACTTCAGCGCTCCGGCGACCAGCCCTCGGACATAGAAGCGGCCGAGCAGGATGTAGACCACGGCGGTCGGCAGCGCGGCGAGCACGGCGCCGGCCATGACCACGTTCCAGTCGACCGAGAAGTTGCCCGAGAGGTTGTTGAGGGCGACCGTGATCGGCTGCTTGGCCGAATCGGGAACGACGGTGATGCCGAAGATGAAGTCGTTCCAGATGTTCGTGAACTGGAAGATCCCGCAGACGATGAAGCCGGGGATCGACAGCGGCAGCATCACGTGCCGGAAGATCTGCCGCTGCCCTGCGCCGTCGACGCTCGCCGCGTGAACGAGCTCGGACGGGATCGTCGCGTAGTAGTTGCGGAAGATGAGCGTCGTGATCGGGATCCCGTAGATCACGTGGACCAGGATCAGCCCCTGGATCGTCCCGTAGAGCTGGATCTCTTGAAGGAAGCGGACCATCGGCACCAGGATCACCTGGTACGGGATGAACATCCCGAGCAGCATCGCCAGGAAGACGACGTTGCTCCCGCGAAACGGCATCTTCGCGAAGACGTAGCCGTTGACCGCCCCGATCATCGACGAGATGACCACCGCGGGGATCGCGATCATCAAGCTGTTGACGAAGTTCGGCCCGAGCGCGTCCCACGCTCCCCGGAAGCCGCCGAGCCCGAGGCTCTGCGGAAGCTCCCACATGTGCCGCGCGTCGGCCTGTGCCGGGGGCTTGAAGCCGGCGGAGACCATCACGTAGATCGGGGCGAGCACGAGCACCGCGAGCAGTGCGAGCGCTCCCACGATCGCCAGGTCGCCCTTGCGCAGCGGCCGTGAGGGACGCAGCCGTGGCAGCCGGACCAGCCGGCGGCCACGCGTAGCGGCGAGGGTGCTCATCGGGCCTCCTTGACGGTCCGGCGATAGAGGTACGGCAGCACGACGGCCGCGATCAGCACGAACATGACGACCGACGCGGCCGCCCCGGTGTTCCACCGCAGCGCCCTGAACGTCTGCTCGAACACGAAGATGCCGGGGACGTCGGTTGCGAAGCCCGGTCCCTGCCCCGACATCGCGTACACCAGATCGAAGCTCTTCAGGCTGACGTGCGCGAGGATGACCCCGATCGCGACCATCATCGGCCACAGCAGCGGCACGACGATGCGGCGCTGGTATTGCCACCAGCCGGCACCGTCGAGCGACGCCGCCTCGCGCAGCTGCGGATCAAGGCTCGACAGGGCGGCGAGGAAGTTGGCCATCGCGAAGCCGGCGAGCTGCCACGAGGCCGCGATGACGACCGGGATGATCGCGAGCGGAATGCCGAGCTTCACCTGGATGAAGTGGCCGCCCGGGATGATCGCGTCGAGCTGCTTGGAAACGTCCCCGACCACCGTCGGGTCGGTGATCCACTTCGGGCCATGGTGGATCCCCAGCTTGTCGAGGATCAGGTTCGCGCCGGTGGACGGCGTGAAGATCCACCGCCACACGACGCCCGTGACGATGAACGAGAGGGCGTACGGGAACAGGAACACCGAGCGGAACAGCCCGCGCGCGATCAGCGTGTCGTGCACGAGCAGTGCCAGCACCAGCCCGGCGAGGATCGCGAGCAGGAGGAACAGCACCGTGAAGATGACGACGTTGCGCATGTCCGCCTGGAAGCGCGCTGTCTGCGCGAGCGCCTTGAACGTCGTCCCGAGCGGATGCTCGACCTGCAGCGTCGGCGCGACCCCCTGCCACTTCGACAACGAGACGCGGATCGTGTAGGCGATGAAGCCGTACACGAAGATGCCGAGCACCAGGAAGCTCGGGGCCAGCACGAGCAGCTGGGAGCGCGATCGACGGAACGGCAGCTGACGGCGAGCCCGCTTCGGCGGAGCGCCCTCCGCCACCGGTGCACCCGGCAGGCCCGCCGGGGCGGGGGCCTGCGTAAGGCCCCCGCCCGTCCGGGTGATGCGCGTCAGGCGCACGTCTCACGCCCCCGCGCTCGACAGCGACTGCGTGAACGCGTTGACGTCCTTGCTCTGCATGAACTGGGTCACCGCGTCGTAGAAGGACTGCTGGAACTGCGGGCTCGTCGCCTCGCCGTGCGCGATCGACCACACCAGCGTGTTGCTGCGGAAGTCCTTGGCGGCCTGCCGCTGGTACGGCGGCAAGGACGACACGTCGACGTCGGTGCGCACCGGCGTCGAGCCCTTGTCCTTGTTGAAGGCCAGCTGCGCGGCCTTGGACGCGATCACCGCTGCCCACTTGTGGGCGGCGTCCGGATGCTTGGCGTTCTTGGCGACGACGAAGGTGTCGACGACCATGACGAAGGAGCCGTTGGACCCGGGATGCGGCACGTATCCGAAGTCGGTGCCTTCCCTGACGCCGTCCTTGGTGAGCTCGCCGTACGCCCAGTCGCCCATGCTCTCGAAGGCGCAGTCGCCGGCGGCGAGCTTCTTCGTGACCTGATCCCACGTCGTCGCGCTGGCGTCCGAGTCGACGTAGGGCAGCAGCCGGGCGAACGTCGTGGCGGCCCGCTTGACCTCCGGGCTGGTCCACGCGAGCTTGCCCGCGACGAGCTGGTTCCACTTGTCGGGACCGATGGTGCCGAGCAGCGTGTTCTCGAACAGCTGCGGCGCCGCGAACGGGTCCTTCGCGCCCACGCACAGCGGGGTCGTGCCCTTCGCCTTGAGCTTGGCCAGGTCAGAGATGAACTGGTCCTCGGTGTAGCCCGGCCTGGGTTCCGCGACGCCGGCCGCCTTCAGCAGCTTCTTGTTGAACCACAGGACGTTGCCGCGATGGGCGCCGGTGGACACGCCGTAGACCTTGCCGTTCGTGCTCTCGGCGTTGACGAGGGCCTTCGGCATCACCTTCGTGAGCCCGTCCTTGGCGTAGACGGACTGCAGGTCGGTGACGTAGCCGGCGTCGACGTACTGCTTGATCGCGTCGCCCGGGTGCGTCTGCCAGGTGTCCGGCGCGTCGTTGCCCTGCAGTCGCGTCTGCAGGATGGCCTGCGCGTTTCCGCCGCCGCCGCCGGCGACCGCCCCGTTGGTGACCTTCGCACCCGAGCTGGCGCCCTTGTACGCGTCGATCAGCTGCTTGAGGGCGGCGCTTTCGGAGCCCGAGGTCCACCAGGAGAAGACCTCGAGGTTCTTGCCGCCGCCGGTGGAGCCGGCGGAACCGCCGGGGCTCGACGAGGAGCCGCCGCACGCGGCGAGGGCGAGCACGCTGCCCACGACCAGCGCGCCGGCGAGGGGCCGGGTTCGCTTCATCTGACTGCCTCCATACGCGGCCCGTACCGGGGCGCGTGGTCGGTTGGTTGGTGGTACGAGATGAGGTCGCGCGCGACGGTGTCGAGCGCGTCCAGCAGGAAGTAGTCGCCCCACATCACGGACTCGTCGACGCCGAGGCCCTTGGTCTCGTGGTAGCTGCCGTGCTTGAGCAGCCCCTCCCAGGCCGGGTCGTCGGCGGCGAGGAAGTCGTCCTCGCAGAGCCGGATGAGGGTTCGGATGGCGTACTGCGCGTACTCGCGCGCACGCACGGGATCGCTTGTCAGGCCCGCCAGCTGCCAGAGGCCGCCCGCGGCGATGGCGGCCGCCGAGCTCTCCCAAGGCCGGACGGGAGACGGCTCCTCCCAGTCGTTGGGCGGAACGAGCCGGTCGCCCGTGCGGTCGACGTAGAAGTCCGCACAGTCTTGGGCAGTTGCGAGGAAGCGCCGGTCGCCGGTGAAACGGTACGCCGTGCCGAACCCGTACAGCGCCCAGCTCTGACCGCGCGCCCACGACGCGTCGTCGCGGTAACCCTGCTGCGTCGTCTGGCGCAGGAACCCGCCGGTGTCGAGGTCGAAGACGCCCTCGTGCGAGGCACTGCCGTCGCCGCGGACGAGCGTGCGCCGCGTCGTCAGGCAGTGCTCGTAGGCCACGCGGGCGAGGTCGGGATCGCCGGTCCGGGCCGCGGCGTAGAAGATGATCCCGACGTTCATCATGATGTCGATGAACAGGCTGTCTGCGGCCAGGAAGCTCCGCAGGTAACGGCCCCGCTCGTTGAAGCGCATCGCGAGCGTCCGGCCGGCGTGCACGACGACCGCGTCCTTGGCCGGATCGCCCGTGAGCTCAAACCAGCGGCGCCACGTCGACCAGAACAGAAAGCCCAGGTCATGGACGTCGCGGTCGTCCTTGCGAGGCTCGATCAGGCGGCTGTAGTGCTCGGCGCGCTCGCGGAACCACGGGTCGCCGGTGCGCTCCGCGAGCATCCACAGCTCTCCCGTCAGGAAGCCCTCGCACCAGTTCGTCCAGGCCTCGCCGTCGACGACCCACTGACCATCGGCGGTGTAGAGCGGGAAGCGGTCCGGGTGGCGCTCGACGAGCCCGCGTACCTTCGAGGCAGCCGTCTGCCAGGCTCGCTCGGCCGCGGCGGACAACGCGACGGGCACGTCGATGCCGGCGGGCGGCACGGTCGGCAGCGGCGTGGACAGCAGCGCGTAGCTCACCGGATGCCCTCCGCATGCCCCGCGGGGCTTGTCCAGGGCGCGCGCCACCCGCTGTGGATCTGGATCGTCTTCGTCTCGGTGAAGGTGGCGATGGCCTGGCGGCCGAGCTCCCGGCCCAGGCCACTGCCGCCGAACCCGCCGAACGGCAACTCGGGATAGCCCTCGAGGAACGAGTTGACCCAGATCGTGCCGGCCCGGATCCCGCGTGCGGCGCGGATCGCCTTGTCGACGTCGCGCGTCCAGACGCCGGCCGACAGGCCGTACAGCGTCGAGTTCGCCAGTCGGATGGCGTCCTCGACCTCGTCGAAGGCCAGCACCGACAGGACCGGGCCAAAGATCTCCTCGCGCGCGATCGTCATCTGCGGCGTCACGCCGCCGAAGACCGTGGCCGGGTAGAAGCGTCCGGCGGGCGTGTCCAGACGCTCGCCGCCGAGCAGCAGCTGCGCCCCTTCGGCTCGACCTTGGGCCACGTAGCGCTCGACGACGCCGAGGTGCTCCTCGCTGACGATGGCGCCGACCGTGGTGTTCGGATCGAGCGGATCGCCGATGGCGACGCTGCGGGCGCGGTCGACGACGCGGGCCTGCACCTCGGCGACGATCTCCGCCTGCACGAGAACCCGGCTGCCGGCGTTGCAGCACTCCCCCTGGTTGAAGAGCCCGCCGTAGACGATGGCGTCCACCGCGACGTCGAGATCGGCGTCCGCGAAGACGATCTGCGGGTTCTTGCCGCCGAGCTCGAGCTCGACCTTCTTGAGCTGCTCGCCCGCGGACCGAGCGACCTGGCGCCCGACCGCAGTCGACCCGGTGAACGAAACCATGTCCACGTCCGGATGGCCGCAGAGCGCGGCGCCGGCCTCGCCGTCGCCGGTGACGACATTGAACGCGCCCGGGGGAAGGCCGGCCTCGCCCAGCAGCCGGGCGAGCGCCAGGGTCGTCCCGGACGTCAGTTCGCTCGGCTTGGCGACGGCGGTGCAGCCGACGGCCAGCGCGAACGGGAGCTTCTGGCTGATGATGAGGAGCGGGAAGTTCCACGGCGTCACCATCGCGACGACGCCGACGGGTTCGTTGACCACGAGGGCGAGGACGTCAGCGCCGAGCGTGTTGTAGGCGTCGCCATAGGCGTGCCGGGCGAGCGTTGCCGCGTAGGCCCACAGCTCCGCGGTGGCCTCGACTTCGCCGCGTGCCTGCGCGATCGGCTTGCCGCTCTCGAGGACCTCGATGCGCGCGAGGTCCTCGAGGTCACGGCGGATGAGCTCGGCGGTCCGGAGCAGGAGGCGCGCGCGTTCGGCGCCGGACATCGCCGGCCAGTCGCCGTTCTCGAAGGCACGGCGGGCAGCCGCGACGGCGCGGTCGACGTCCTCGGCACCGGCCTGCGGATACGTCGCGACCGCGTCGTCATGCGCGGGACTGCAGCGCGTGAAGCGCCTGCCGGTCACGGTCTCGACGTCCTGGCCGTCGATGACCATGAAGCGGTCGGTCGTCTCGATGGTGGTCATGAGTAGATCGATCTACCTGAGGTTGTGGAAGAACCGGACATTGGTCGAGGTGAGGCGTCCTCAGCTGCCGGTGAACGCGGGCGCGCGGCGGGCGCCGAAGGCCTCGATTCCTTCGGCCAGGTCTGCTGTGGCGGCGGTGAGGGCGCCCGCGAGAGGCTCGAGGATGCGGCTCGGTGCGCCTTCCGCGGCTGCGTTGATCAGTTGCTTGGCCAGTTGGACGGCGATGGGCGCACCGCCGACCAGCTGCCCGACGAGCTCCTCGACGGCCGCTTCGATTCCCTCGGCAGGCGCGACCGCGGTCACGGCACCCCAGCTCAGGGCGGTCGCCGCGTCGACGTGACGACGGCCCATCACGACTTCCTTGGCGCGCGCCGGTCCGATCAGCTCGACGAGCCGCTCGGTTCCTCCCCAGCCGGGGACAGTCCCGAGCCCGGTCTCGGGGAGGCCGACGATCGCTGACTCCGCCATGATCCGGAAGTCGGCCGCGAGGGCGAGCTCGAGGCCGCCGCCGAACGCGTTGCCGTGCAGGACCGCGATCACCGGCTGGCGCAGCGAAGCGAGCCGGTCGAAGACCGCATGGCCCAGCGTCGTCCAGGAACGCCACATCTCCGTCGGTGCGAGGCCCGCGAAGCGGCCGATGTCCGCTCCTGCGCAGAACACGCCCTCGCCGGCTCCGCGCACGAGCACGACGCGCGCCTCGGTCGACGTACCGAGCAGCGCCAGGTGCTCGTCGAGCTGACTGAGCATCTCGGGCGTGAGCGCATTTCGCTTGGCGGGCCGATCGAGGATCAGCGTCGCCACCGGCCCGTCGACTTCGACGCGTACTGTCCCGGCCTGCGTGGCCTCCGTGATCGACGTCATCGGGTTGCCGCCTCCGAAGGCCGGCGGGCACCGTCGAGGAAGGGCCCGAGCGGCTCGGGGCGGAACAGCCGCGGGTCCATCGGCGCGACGCCCTCGTCGACGCGAAGCGGGAACTCGGCGCGGTCCAGGACGTCCCGCTGGAGGTCGACGCCGGGCGCGAGCTCGGTGATCGTGAGACCCTCGGCCCGCAGCTCGAGCACGCAGCGGTCGGTGACGTAGACCACCTGCTGACCCTGCGCAAGCGCGCGCCGGCCGGAGAACGTGACGGAGGACACCCGCTTGACGAGCTTGGGAAGCCTTCCGTCGCTGCGGATGCTGAGCCGCCCGTCCTCCGCGACGACGTCGCGGCGCCCGGCGGTGAAGTTCCCGCTGAACACCAGGTTCTTCGCGACAGACGTGATGTCGGCGAAGCCGCCGACACCGGCGGTCAGGTGCGGGCGGCTGGGGAGGTCGTGCACGTTGACGTTCCCCTGCTCGTCGATCTCGAGGAAGGAGAGCATCGCTCGGTCGAACCCGCCGCCCTGCAGCAGCGTGAACTGGTCTGAGCTCTGCATGATCGCCTGAGGGTTGAACGCGCAGCCGAAGGCAAAGCCCGTGAGCGGCACGCCGCCCACCGCGCCCTGCTCGATGACCCACGTCACGCGGTCCGCCAGAGCCTCCTCGGCGAGGATGTGGGGCACGAGCGCCGAGATGCCGAAGCCGAGGTTGACCGTGTCGCCGCTCTGGAGCTCGAGCGCCGCCCGCCGGGCGATCACCTTCTCGACCGTGAAGGGTGCCGGCTCGAAGAGCTCCGACGGCGCGCGGACCTCGCCGCTCAGGCCGGCGTCGTACGGGGTCTGCGTGGTCTGCCACTGATCGGGTGCGACCACGACGGCGTCCACGAGCACTCCGGGGACATGAACGCGCTGGGGCGGAAGGCTGCCGGCGGCCGCCATGCGCTTGACCTGCGCGATGACGACGCCCCCGTTGTTGTGCGCGGCGTAGGCCTGATCGAGCGCCCCGAGCTTCGAGCCCTCGTGCTCGTAGGTGAGGTTGCCCCACTCGTCGGCGGTCGTCGCTCGGATGATGGCGACATCGGGCCGCACGGCTGGGTAGAAGAGCCACTCGTCGCCGTTGCGGGCCTCGACCTGCACGAGCTCCTCCGTCGTGCGCTCGGTCATCCGCCCGCCGCGGTGGCGCGGATCGATGAAGGTGTCCAGGCCCACGTGGGTCAGGACGCCCGGCTGCCCGGCCGCTCCCGCGCGGTGCATCTGGAACAGGACGCCCGAGGGCAGGTTGTAAGCCTCGATGTCGTTGGCGACGATCGCCTGCCAGATCAGCGGCGGCTCCAACGAGGACGGGCCGCTGGGATACGAGCCCGCGATGACGCGCTTGAGCAGGCCGGGGCGAACGAGGTGGTCGATGCCCTTGATGCCGTACATGTCGCCGGCTGCGATCGGATGAACGGTCGTCAGCGCCCGCGGGGACCCCGTGGCGGCGAAGCGCTCGGCCACCCCGGCCAGGACCGCGTCCGGGCAGCCGAGACCGGACGACGAGCTCACGGACACGACTGCTCCGTCGGGGATCAGCGCGCCCGCTTCGGTCGGGGAGAGGACTGGCACCTGTCGCACGACTGACTACTCCTTCGTCTTGCGGTCGCCGCTGCTCGTGACCGGAGCGGCCGCCACGCGCACGGTCTGTCCGGTCTCTGCCGCCTCTTTGACCGCGAGCGCCACCGCGACGGCGCGCGCGCCGTCGGCGCCGTCGACGATCGGCCGTCCCGATCCGGCGACGGCACCGGCGAACGCCGCGAGGGTGCTCTCGTAGAGGTCGGGACGATCGGCGATCGCGATCTCTCGCTCGCCGCTGCGGTCGCGCAACAGCACCCGGCCCACGGGATCCTGCGTCATGACATCGGTCGCCACGATCGAGCCCTCGGTCCCGTGGACCTCGAGCCCCGTGCCGGCATGGGAAACCGTGAATGCGTCGTGGGTCTGGACGAGCACGCCGCCCTCGTAGCGCAGGGCGGTGACGACGGCGTCTTCGGCAGCGCTGTCCCATGGTCCCTGTCGGACCGAGATGGCCGCGGCCTCGAGCGGCTCTCGGCCGAGGATGGCGTGCACCGCCGCTGCGTCGTGGCACGTGATGTCGAGGACGACGCCCGCGCCGCGCTCAGCGGCGGCCAGCCGCCAGCCCTGCAGGCGGTCAGGCAGTCGAACCGCGTGGAATACCCGCACCGCCAGCGGCGTCCCCACCACGCCTTCGGCCACGAGCCGGCGGATGGTCTGATGCGTCGCAGCGGCGGGAAGATGGTGGTTCGTGGCCAGAACCAGGTTCGTGCGCTCGCAGGCGTCGACCATCTCCCAGGCGTCATCGACCGAGAGCGCCAACGGCTTCTCGCAGAGAACGTGCTTGCCGGCCATGGCGGCGGCGAGGACCTGGTCGTGGTGCAGCTCGTTGGTGGTGCTCACGTAGATCGCGTCGATGTCGTCGCGGCCGAGGAGCGCGTCAACGTCGGTCGTCGTCCAGGGGACGTCGTGCGCCTCGGCGTACGCGCGACCGCGCTCCGCCGACGAGCTGACCACGCCGCTGATCTCGTGGCCGAGCCGACGCAACGCTGGGATGACCCGCGTCGCGGCGATATCGCTGGCGCCGACCAGTCCCCAGCGCAGCGTGCTCATCCGGTTGCTCCCAGCAACGCGTTCTTCCTCTCGACCCCGCGGCTGCGGTGACCGCCCGCAGCGGACAGTCGCTCGCTCCTCATCTGCTCCTCCAATTAGATCGATCTAGTAGATCGTTCCAACAGATTGCCCGACTCCTGCCCATTTGTCAAGTCGGCCGATTCGATCTGCCACCGGCGAGGCGAGGACAGCGCACCAGCGATGCCTGGACGAGCTCGCGCTGCGAGCGGCGCGGCCCGAAGAGCGGCCGCGGCGCTGCGGCGGCCGGCCCCTGCCACGGAGGCTTCACCTCGACGACCAGTGGATAGCTGAACTGACGTGCCATCGGACCCTCCTCGCGGCCGATGTTTTAGATCGTTCTAACACGATGCCACCTCGCGATAACCCTGTCAAACAGAGGATGTCCAACGCTTGACGAGGTCGCTCGGGCAGCAGTATCGTGGTCATATGCTAGATCGATCTATGTCGCTGGCGGCGGCACGCCGCGCTGAGCGGAGCTGCTCGCGCTCGATCGCGTGTGAGCTGTCGCCGGAGCTTCGGTGCGCCACCTGCGAGTCACGCGTGGAGCGGTGGCTGCGCCGAGCCTCGACCGCCGTCTGGCGGTCCGCCCTGCTGGCGAGCGCCGGCGCCGCGGCGCTTCAGTGGTGACCGTGACGCGTGCCATCCTCGCGGCGAGCTCGGCACCGGTCTGCCGTCGATCGATCTACAACTGTGTGAGCGAGGACCGATGAAGAGAGTCACGATCAACGACGTCGCCGCCCAGGCGGGCGTGTCTCGGGCCACGGTGTCGCTCGTGCTCCGCGACAACCCGCGCGTCGCCGAGTCGACGCGGCAGAAGGTCCGCGGCGTGATGGCGGATCTCGGCTACGTCTACGACCGCCGTGCGGCCGACATGCGGACCCGGCGCGGTATGACGATCGGGCTGGTCCTCACGGATGTGCGCAACCCGTACTTCGCGGAGCTGAGCATGGCGTTCGAGGTCACGCTCAAAGATCACGGTTACGTCGTGCTCCAGGGCTACACGCAGGACGAGCGCGCGCGCCAGGACCGGCTGCTGGACGTGATGCTCGAGCACCGCGTCGATGGGATCATCCTCCTGCCCGCCAAGAACACGTCCGCCGAGGACCTTCGGCGCCCCGCCGGTCTTACGGCGACCCCGCATGTCCTCGTCGCGCGGCGCGTTGCCGACTACGAGGCCGACTACGTCGGGGCGGACAACGTCCGTGCCGGCGCACTGCTCGGCGAGCACTTCGGCAGCGAGGGATACGAGGACGTCGCCTTCCTCGGTGGCCCGGTCGGCTCGACGGCCCGAGCCGAGCGGCTGCGAGGCGTCCGCCTCGGGCTGAAGCGGCATGGCGTGCGCCTCGAGCGCAACCGATCGATCGGCACCGCCAACGACCGTCAGGGCGGTGTGACTGGCGTGGAGCAGTTGCTGGCGCAGGGCCCGCTGCCTGACGCGATCGCCTGTTACAGCGACGTCGTGGCCTTCGGTGTCGAGTCCGGCCTGCGCGCCGCAGGCATCGTCCCCGGAGCAGATGTCGCCCTGGGGAGCTTCGACGACATCCCCGAAGCTGCGCTCCAGCATCCGCCGCTGACCTCGGTGGCGACGCATCCCGAACGGGTCGGGGCGGAGGCCGCGCGGCTGCTGCTCGAGCGCATCGACGCGCCCGACGTCGCCCCTCGCCGGGTCCTGCTCTCCCCCCGGCTGTCGGTGCGCGCCTCGAGCACCACTCGGCGGGACGCGACGGCGTCCGACTCGGCGGCGCGCTCAGGTCGCCGAACGACCTGACAGCGCCGCGTCGTCGACCTGAGCCCCGGACCGTGCCCCCTTCGCCCTTCGACGCGCTCGTGCCCGCCGCCGCTTCGCCGCGTGGGACCCGGCGACACGGAAGCTCGCGGTCCTCGACGTCGACGGCACGGTCAGCGCGGTCGCGCGCGGGCCTGTCTCCGCACGTCAGACCGCCGGCGCTTCGCACGAGCGCTCTTGACAAAACCGGTCGCGAGCCGCCACACTCGCGACGCTTTGTTAGATCGATCTAACAGACCTGGGCCCTGAGGCCCAGGGAAACCGGCCGGAGGGTCAATCATGAGCAGCAAGCGGTACACGTACATCGTCGTCGGGTCAGGCGCGGCGGGCGCCGTCGTCGCCAATCGGTTGAGCGCCGACCCGTCCAACGACGTGCTGCTGCTCGAGGCCGGGGGCCGGGACTGGAACCCGCTCATCCACATCCCCGTCGGGTTCACCAAGCTCACGACGCCCGACGTCAACTGGGGGTTCTCGACGGTCCCCCAGTCCCAGATGGACGGTCGGGAGATGTGGTACCCGCAGGGCCGGACGCTCGGCGGCTCCACGTCGATCAACGCAATGATCTACATCCGCGGCCAGCGCGAGGACTACGACGAATGGGCCCGCCTGGGCGCCGAGGGCTGGGACTACCGGGGCGTCCTCCCGTACTTCCGCCGCTCCGAGAACAACGAGCGCTTCAACAACGAGTTCCACGGCGTCGGCGGCGACATGAACGTCACCCAGCAGGTGCAGACCAATCCGCTGAGCAAGGCGTTCGTGCGCGGGCTCCAGGAGCTCGGAGTCCCCTTCAACGCCGACGTCAACGGTGCCGAGCAGCATGGCGTGACCTTCTACGACGTCACCCAGCGCAACGCTCGGCGCGAGAGCACCGCCACCGCCTTCCTGCATCCAGCGCGCAAGCGGCCCAATCTCACCATCTTGACTCGCGCGCAGGCGCTGCAGGTCATCGTCGACCGCGGGCGGGCGGTCGGCGTCAAGTACGTGCACCGCGACAAGACCGTCACCGCACGCACCGACGGCGAGGTGATCCTCAGCGGCGGCGCCGTCAACTCGCCCAAGCTGCTGCTGCTCTCCGGGATCGGGCCCGCCGACGACCTCCGCGCCCACGGCATCGACGTCGCCCACGATCTGCCGGGTGTCGGCCAGAACTATCAGGACCACATGGACGTCTACCTCACGGCGGTCACCACACCCGTCTCCTTCAACCAGGAGGACCGCCCCGACCGCGCGCTGCGCCACGCGATCCAGTACCTGCTGTACCGGACCGGACCGCTCACCGCGTGCGTGTGCGAGGCCGGGGCGTTCGTCCGCAGCGACGACAGCGTCGGGGCTCCCGACATCCAGATCCACTGCCTTCCGGCGTTCGTCATCGATCACGGCCGGCAGCGCGTCAAGGGCCATGGCATGACGATCAACACCTGCCACCTGCGGCCCAGGAGCATCGGATCGCTGCGGCTGCGCTCCGCCGATCCATTGGCCCCGCCGCTCATCGACCCCAACTTCTGCGGCGACCCGGAGGGCTACGACTGGAAGGTGTCAATCGAGGGCTTCCGCTGGGGTCGCCGGATCCTTCAGTCCGAGGCGCTGCGCCCCTTCGTCCGCCACGAGCACATGCCCGGCACCGACGTCCAGTCCGAAGAGGACATCCGCCGCTACATCAGCCGCTGGTCGAAGACCGACTACCACCCCGTCGGGTCTTGCAAGATTGGCCACGACGACATGGCCGTCGTCGACCCCCGCCTGCGTGTGCACGGCATCGACGGCCTGCGAGTGATCGACGCCTCGATCATGCCGAAGCTCATCAGCGGCAACACGCAGGCGCCGTCGATCATGATCGGAGAAAAGGGCGCGGCGCTCATCCTGGAGGATCGCGGCGGGGCCGCGACAGCGGACAGCAACCGAGACTCGGCGCCTGTCGCCGACGCAGCGCCCGCGGGCACGGCGAGCTGACGGGTCAGCGACCAAATTCGCCGTGGCCTGCCGCGGCAAGCATGCGCCGAAAAGTGCCGATTTGCAGGCATTCTTCAAGCCCTCTGCCGGACTCGAACCGGCGACCCCTTCCATCAAAGCAGTCCTCCGGAGGGAAGAAAGGCCGAGCGTCAGCGAACCCCGATGGACGGCTTCGCCCTCCGAGGGACTAGTGGGAGGTCCCCAAAAGGTCCCCGCGAGGCGGTGGTGCAGATGGCAGATCCGTCGCGCCGCGCTCGAACGTCGCCTTATCGACCAGTGGCGGCGCGGCGCGGGCGCCCACGCTCAACGGCCGCGCGGTCGCGCTGGATGTCTGCGAGCCGCGCCTCGTGGCCCGCGCGCTCCGGCTGATGCAGCTGGCGATAGAACTCGGCCGCCTGCTCGTGAACCGCCGCGACTCGCTCGCAGGTGCGTCTGCTCGGCACGGTCATGGCTGCGACCCTCACGCTCGCGCAGGTCGCTGGCGTCGCTCACGCACAATCACCCTCGGCCGGCGACCGCTGCCCTGTGGGCGGCTCGTCCAGGTGGAGCCTGACCCAGACGCGCGTGCTTCCCGCCTGGCACCCCCACGTAGTGGCGAGCTCGTCGATGACCCGCAGGCCCCAACCACCCAACAAGCCCGGCGTCGGGCTCATTTCGGCCTTGCCGTGGCCCTCGTCGGCGACCTCGATCAGCAGCGCGGTCGGTTCGTGAACGATACGCAGGCTGATCACCCCGCGGCCGTGGCACAGCGCGTTGGTCACGAGCTCGGAGACCAGCACCGTTGCGTCGTGGCGCCGTTGGGCGGTGAGCCCCGTCGCGTGTTCAGCGACGAGCTGTCGCGCCGCGCGGACCGACTCGAGCGCGCGAGGCAGCGTCGTAGTGAATTCGGTCACGGGATCCTCCCGTCGTGCGGCAGGTGGTCGTCGATTCCGAGGATCTCGAGGAGGAGGCGGACGGCGCGCGAGCCGCGCGTCACGGCCAACGACCAACCGTCGCGTCGGGCGTCGTCGGCGGCTGCCAGCACCAGGCGCATGCCTCTGACGTCGATGAAGTCGAGCTCGTCGAGGTCGAGCACGACGTTCTCGTGGCGATCGCGGAGCCGATGAAGGCGCTCGGCGACCGCCGGCACCGTGGCGATGTCGAGCTCTCCTTGAAGCTGGACCCGCGTGCGTGTGCGTTCGCGGGATTCAACGATGTTCAGGGGTGAAGGGTTGCCGCGCAGGGCGCATGCTCATCTCGTCGGCGGGTGACGCGGTCGAACGAGGCAGCGACCCGCAGCACTACTGCGGTCACGAGCCGGGGCGGCGAGCGAAGGCGCTCCGCGACCGAGCCTACGCCGATGCGCCACAGAGATGCAAGCCGCACTTCGATGCCGCCCACGGAGCCGCGCAGCGATCATCCGCCGGCACCGCGAAACGGCGCCGCTGGCCACTTTCCATGGCACCGGAACTCTGAGGCCGAGGAGGCAATTCGAACGCGACACTGCGTCCGGCTTCGACTCGAAGTCGATGGCACACCACGTCCGGATCCCGACGGCTGCCAGGGATCACCGTTCCCGACGGGCCCGGGCGACGACGTCGCGGCGGGTCGTCGCGCCGAGCTTGCGGTACAGCGCGGCGATCTAGTCGCCGACGGTCGTCGCGCTGAGGTCGAGGCGGACGGCGATCGCGACGACGGTGAGCCCGTCGGCGAGGCCCTCGAGAATGTCCTTCTCGAGCAGGTCCTCGAGTGCTCGCGCGGTCGCACGTACGGCAGGACCCGGCGTCCCTCAGCGGCGAGACCCGCTAGGAGCAGGATCTTTCCGACAAGCCCTCTGCCGGACTCGAACCGGCGACCCCTTCCTTACCAGCGCTCAAGCTCGGCCCCCGCGGTGATCCGACGCTGACGCCTACCTCGCGCGGCGTCGCGCCAGCGCTCCGACCTCATCGCAATCGAACGCTGTCAAAGTGGCGCTATCACGAAGGTGCCGTGGCGAGCCTGTCAAGCGCGAGCGGCGGGCAGCGGACCTGCCCACTCGAGAAACGCCCGACTGGGCGCGGCAGCCGGATGGTGGCCGCTCGCTCGTCGACCTCGACGACGGTGCCCTGGAGGCCGACGAGATACCGCGGGCTGACGGCATGGTTGATGCGAACACGGTCGCCCACGCACAATGTCGCCAGGGCGGTGGCGGAACGAACCGCGTGCAGCAATCGTCGACGCGCGTCGACGGCGTCGGCGAGCGCGGCTAGGTGATCGTCGAGCTCGCCGTCAGCGATCGCGTCGAGCAGCGACCGTTCGCGGGCGAAGGTCTCGTTCGACAGATGCCGCCGCGTGCGCTTGCCCATGACCGGAGAGGATGGCTCGCTCACCGGACCGATCGAGAAGACGGAGGCACGACGGTCGTTCTCACATCCCAAGGGCTCACGCTCAGGCTGCGACGGTGCCGACGATCAGCGCCAAGCGACTGCGAGAGCTGCTAGCCGGCGAGCGTGACACTGACGTGCTCGGAGTCGCCGACCCGGCGCGTGACGAGGGGAGGCCGTGGCGCGCCGCGCGGCCGCTGCGCGACCGACTCGCCGGGGTGGATCTGCCGCGCCGAGTGCGGGCAGCGCTCGCTGACCGCCTGTACGTCGAGCGCGACGCGCTGCCGCCCGCGCTCCTGGACGCGGTGCGTCGCCTCGCAGCGTTCGCCAATCCCGAGTTCGGCGAGCGCCAGGCGATGCGCCTGTCGACCGCTCTGACGCCGCGCCTGATCACGTGCTTCGAGGATCTCCCGCACCACGTCGCGCTTCCGCGCGGCTGCGCCGACTCCCTTCACTCGCTGCTCGACGACGTTGGCGTCGCGCTCGAGGTCACCGATGAGCGCTCTCTCGGCTCTCCGCTCGAGGCGAAGTTCCACGGCACGCTTCGCGTCGAGCAAACGCGCGCCGTCGGCGAGCTGCTCGCCCATGAGATCGGCGTGCTCTGCGCGCCCGCGGGCGCCGGTAAGACTGTCATGGGCGCGCACTTGATCGCCGATCGTGGGCGATCGACGCTCGTGCTCGTGCACCGCAAACCGCTGGTCGAGCAATGGGTCGCACGCCTGCGCGAGTTCCTCGATCTCTCAGACGAAGCGGTGGGCGTCCTCGGCGGAGGACGCCGACAGCCGACCGGCGGGGTTGACGTCGCAACCGTCCAGAGCCTCACACGATCGGAGACGGACCCGACGCTGCTCGGCGCGTACGGTCACATCGTCGTCGATGAGTGCCACCACGTGCCCGCGGTATCGATCGAGCGCGTGCTGTCCAGTTGCCCGGCGCGCTTCGTCACCGGGCTCACCGCCACCCCGTACCGCCGTGACGGCCATCAGCCCATCATCGCGATGCAGTGCGGTCCCGTCCGCCACGCAATCGACGCGTCAACAGATGCAGCGCTCGCGCTACGCGTCATCCGCCGCGACACGGCATTCGATCCCGGCGTGTTGCCCTCTGACGCCGCGATCCAGGAGATCTACGCGGCCCTCGCCACCGATGCCGACCGGACGGAGCTGATCGTGCGCGACGTGCGCGAGTTGCTCGAGGAGGGCCGCGTCCCGCTCGTTCTCACGGAGCGCCGCGAGCACCTCGATCGCCTCGCGGAGCGGCTGCGGCCTCACGTGCCGACGCTCGTCACGCTGCACGGCGACGTCACACCGCGCAGACGACGCGACGCGCTCGCGCGGCTGACCGAACTGCCGCCCGAGGAACCGCGCGTCCTGCTCGCCACTGGGCGGTTCATCGGTGAGGGCTTCGACGATCCACGGCTCGACACGCTGCTGCTGACGATGCCGATCGCGTGGAACGGAACCGTGGTCCAGTACGCCGGACGGCTGCACCGTCCGCATCCCGGCAAGCGCGAGGCCCGGATCTACGACTACGTCGACGCGGAGGTCCCCGTGCTGCGGCGCATGTTCGCCAAGCGCGCCAAGTCCTATCGCGCCATGTCCTACACGATCGCGGCGTAATCCCCAGCCGGTGTGCTCGCCTGCCGTCGAAGGTGGCGGGCGCGAGATCGACCGGTGGTGCCCCCAATCAAGTGCGGACGATCCGAGCGGGCGGGCGGCGTCCGATTCCTCCCTCGCATGCAGCCCTGACGGCCCACGGCAACGGACGTATCGACGGCTCAAGCTGAAGACGATCAGGTGGCGCCGCCTCTGCGCCGAAAACGAGAAGCGGGGTCGCCGGAGGGCGTACCGTGTACCGCGACGATGGATCTCGTGCTCGCGCTGCCCGCCAGCGCATTGCTGGCATTCGTGGTTCTGCGCCGCCGGCGCGAGCAGACCTCCTGGCGGCCACGTCGGGGCCGCGACAACGAGCTGGTTTGCGCGCAGCTGGAAGCCGAGGCCGAGATGGAGACGCACGACACCGATGACATGCTCGACGCGATCGGCGCCTATCGCCGACGTCGGGGACGTCGCGACGTCGGCGAGGAGCTGGCCGACGACCTGATGCGCGGCACGTGGGAGGAGTAGGTCGCCATCAGCGAACCAGGTCCGCTCATCGCACGACGCGCGACTCATCGCTCGACAATGCCGTCTCGCGGCGTCGGTCGCGCCTCGACGGCACTGTCGCAACGCGCGACAAGCGCGACTCCGGCGCGTCACAACGGGTCGAGCTCGTCGAAGCGTGGCGTTTCGGGAGAGTGGATGTAGACGCGGCGCGTGGTCGTGTCGCTGCGCGGGTCCGGGGCAGCCGGAACGACCGGTGAGCGATGCGGCGGTTGGACGCGCGGGGGAGATCGATGCGACGTGCGCTCGGTGCCACGCTGGTGGCGCTCGTCTGCACGGCGACGCCCGCCGCGGCGACGCAGACGACGCAGACGTTCCGCTACGGCCCGATCCAGATCGCGCCCTACAGCGTCGACGAACGGGACTACGTCTACGGCATCCCGAGCCCGCAGGTCGACGGCTATCTCACGGGTGGCACCGCACGCCTCGTCGATGCGCAGGGGCGCCCCGTGTCGCTCGCCCGCGTGATGCTCCATCACGTCGTCTTCTCCAACGCCGGCGCGCGACTCGGCGACAAGACCAACCCGACGTGCGACAAGGTCACCCTCTTCGACTCCCTCGCTCAGGTGCCGGGCCTGTCCGAGCCCGTCGCCGGCTTCGCCGAGGAGCACGTGAACGAGCACCTCCCGCCCGGCTACGGCTATCCGATCAAGGCGACCGATCACTGGGTCGGCACGTGGATGCTCATGAACCACCGCGACCGTCCCGAGACGGTCTACCTCGAGTACACCGCCGACGTCGTCACCGGCGAGTCCCTGAAGCCGGCCTATCCGGTCTGGCTCGACGTCCGCGGCTGCAGCCTCGACCCGATCTTCGACGTGCCGGGAGGCGGCCGGCGCGGCTCGACGTTCTCGCTCTCGACCACGGTTCCCGCGCCGCTCACCGCACGCATCGTCGGCGCGCTCGGCCACCTCCATGGCGGCGGCAAGAGCGACATGCTGACCGAGCCCGCGTGCGGCGACCGCGAGGTGCTGCGCTCGACTCCGACGTGGGGCGGGCCTCGCTCGCTGCCCTATCGCGTGCGTCCGGTGCTGCACGAGCCCAGCCCGGTCGGCATGAGCACGCTCACCTCCGAGCAGGGCTTCCCCGTCCAGGCCGGCGCGCCGCTCAAGCTCACCGCCAACTACGACGACCAGCTGCCGGAAACCCGCGTGATGGGCATCATGGGCCTCTACATCACGCCGGATCCCGCGGCGCCCGCCTGCGCGCCGCTCCCCACCGACATCCAGGTCGAGCGCACGCCGGGCCCGGCGATGCCCCCGCGGTTTCGCGTGCCCATCAACGGCATCGGGCCGCACGGGCGCGTCGGGCCGATCCGCCGGCCGGCGGGGCCGACGGTGCTCGCGCCGCACGGCACGACGATCGACGTCGCCTCGCTGGCCTTCACCCCGGCGAACCTCGCCGTCCGCGCCGGAGCGACGGTCCGGTGGCGCTTCTTCGACGGCGCACTGCACAACGTCACCCTCGCCAGCGGCCCGACGGGCTTCTCGTCGCCCAACCTCAGCGACGGCCGCGTCTTCGCCCAGCGGCTGACGAAGCCGGGGGTCTACCGGCTGGCGTGCTCGCTGCACGCGGCCACCATGTCGGCCACGATCACGGTGCTGCCGCGATGAGGCGCGCGCTCGTCGTCGCCGCGGTGGCGTTGGGCCTGACCGCCCCGGCCGCCCACGCCGCGTACCACCCGCACCTCACGGTCCGCGTCGACCCGGCGACGCCCGGCGCGCCCGCCGCCCTCGCCGCGACCGTGACGCAGGCGCCTGGCGAAAGCGCGACGCAGACCGAGCGCGTCCGGTTCCCGCCGGCGTTCGGCTTCAACCCGCAGCTGAGCGTCTCGCGCTGTACGCCTGCGCAGGAGCAGGCGGCTGCCTGCCCCGAGACCAGCCGGATCGGCACCGCCACCGCGGAGACCATCTTCGGCGGGTTCGCCGGCCCGGTGAACCTCACGACGGACTTCCGCTTCGTCGTCTTCCTCCGCGGCTTCGCCGGGCTCGTCGAGCAGAGGGTCTCCGGCTACCTGCTGCTGCAACCCGACGGCAGCGTCGACAGCGTCCTCGACGGGCTGCCGAACGTCTCGGCGACGCGCGCGAGCGTGGCCTTCGACAGCGGCGCACGCTCGGTGCTCCTGACGCCGCGGCGCTGCGGCCGCTACGTCCTCGGCGCGCATTTCGTCAGCCACAGCGGCGAGACAGTCGACGAGGACGCGCCCGTCGAGATCGGCGGCTGCGACACCTCACCGCGCATCGAGGCGGCGGATGTCTCCCCCGCCCGGCTGACCGGCGGTCGCCGCCGGGTCAGGGTGTCATGGCGGCTCGCCGAGCCGGGTTCCGCGACGGTCGTGGAGGTCCAGCGCATCGTCCCCGCGGGGCGCTTCGTCCGCTGGCGACGCGAGCTCGAGATGCGTGCCAGCGCGACCGCCGGCGCGAACCAACTCGCGCTCGCCCTGCGCCGCCATGGCCGCCCGCTCGCACCATCGCACTACCAGATCGTGCTCACGACGCTGAGCGCCCGAGGCGACCCGGTTGACGTCAGCCGGCTGCCGCTGACCGTCGCTGGCTGACGGAGAACTCCAGCAGCGGAGGGGAGGGATTCGAACCCTCAAACCGCCGAGGCGGCGGCGGTGGCGAGAACTGCCGGGGAAACAAAAAAACCCCGCCATAGCGCGGAGTTCCGATGAAGCCCTCTGCCGGATTCGAACCGGCGACCCCTTCCTTACCATCGTTGGCCGAGGGCGACATCAGAGTCCCCGGCGTCCGGGAAGTCCGATGAATGCTGGACATAGCGGACGCGATGGTACTTCGCGGACGCTGTGGCGGGACCCGGCAGAGACCCAGGGCGCTCGACACGAAAACGCTTCACTGCGATCGCCGAGAGTCATGCGGGCGCGAGTTCGTCTCGGTGCGGGTCCCTCGAGGGGAGCCAGGTCGGTCCGACGGGAACGGCGTGCAGTCCGGCGGTTCGCG
>VAWY01000052.1 GCA_005888335.1 Actinomycetota bacterium | reverse complement strand
GACGTCGTTCAAGCGCACGGTGCCGACCAGGTCGAGGCTGACCGTCAGGGGCTCGCCACCGGGTGGCACCGCGATGTCCTGCCCGTTGATCCGCAGCGCCTTGACGTCCGAGTAGCCCTCGAGCGCGGTCGTCCCGTCAGAGCACCGGCCGAGCGAGACCGACTTCAACCCTTCTGCATCGACGGCAAGGCCGGGCAGGCGCACCGCCGCGCGAGACGCCTGAGCCATCGAGCCGATCGTCGGCCCCTCCGTCAAGTCCGTCACGGCGGTCGCTTCCTGCGCCTCCAGCGGGCCGACCGCCGTCGAGCTCACCGCGACGGCGCTCTGCCGCGTGCACGGGGCCTGCTGATCATTGGCCCGAACCGGCTCGACGGTGCTGGTGATGGGCGACAGGACCAGGACACGCGCGACGGAGGCGCGGCACTGCGCGTCACCTGCATAGGCCGTTGCGGCGTTGACAGCGCCGGCGACGAGGCCGGCGACGAACACCGCGAGGAGTCGCGCGCGAGGAACTGATGAGGGCATGGAGTCCTCCGGTCAGCGCCGGCCTCTCCACACCGGCAAGGTCTTCAGCTCCCGCGCTTCTCACCCCGCGGTGTCTCTCGTCAGGCTCCCCGGCCCCGGGCGGTGAGCAAACCCCTCTCAGCGGCGGTTCGGGTCGAATCTGACAGAAATCGGCGCGCTGCGTTTGCTGCCTTGGTCGAAAGGTGATACTTAGGCCCGCTTGTAGGGCTCGCGGGGTGAGAGGCGCGGGCGATCTGACGAACTGCCGGTCGCGGGAGACGGCCGGAGCGGATCGCTCATGCATGCACTCTGGCGGACGGGCGTCGTGGCCGGCGCGACAGCACTCGTCATCGCCGCCACGCTCGGCCCGCCTGCCCTCGCCCAAGGCGACTGCGCGAACGCAGACCTGCGGCCGGGCCCTGGTGACGCGGCCGCGTTCGAGCACTCGGTCGTCTGTCTGGTCAACGCTGAGCGCGAGGAGGCCGGTCGCCCGCGGCTGCAGCAGGACTGGCGACTCGCCCGCGCCGCCGAGCTCCATGCCACGGACATGGTGGTGCGGGAGTACTTCTCGCACTTCTCGCCAGGCGGCTCGGACGTCGTCGAGCGTCTGCGCCGCGTCGGCTATCTCCCGCAGCGGCGCTTCTGGATGGCCGGCGAGGTTCTGTCGTGGGGCATCCTCTGGCGCTCCACGCCGAAGGCCGCGGTCGACGCCTGGCTCGACAGCCCGCCGCACCGCCGCGCGATGCTGGAGCCGGGCTTTCGCGAGATCGGGGCGGGGGCCAAGCTCGGCAATCCGGTCCGCCACGACTACGACGGCGTCACCGTGGCCGTGGAGCTCGGCCGTGTTGGCTAGCGCGCTGACACGGATCACACGCGCGGCGCACGACCCGACGCGCACTCCTCGGCCGATGATGGCCGATTTGAACTCGCGAGAATACTCCGATTGGGGGATGGTTTAATCCCCTGATCGGGGGCATCCTGTTGAGGAGCGCCCTCGCTCCGGCGCGCTGTGGCCCTGTGCACGACGCTAGGCAGACAACCCCCCCGCCGCCTGGCCGACTGCCGGTACGTGGGTGATCGCCTCGGCTGGGCGATTCATCGCCGGTGAGCAGCGGGTCGCGGTCCTCTGGCGCACCGTCCTCGACGCGCTTTTCGTCGTCGACGACGACCGCACGCTGATCCGCGTCAATCGCCAGGCGGCGGAGCTGCTGAGAGCACCCGTCGAGGACATCGTCGGACGACACGCCAAGGAGTTCGTCCCCCAGGCGAACTGGCCGCTGGTCGACGAGCTCTGGGACCGTCTGATGCTGGACGGCATGCTGCACTTCTGGCCGTTCGAGGTGCTCCGGGCCGACGGAACCAGCGTCTTGGTGGAGTTCCAGGCCACGCGAGACTTCTCGACGGCCCAGCACCTCTTCGCCGCCCGTGCCTCCGATGGTCCCGGTCCGCCGGCCACAGCGCGGTTCGGCCGCTCCGCCGCGCTCAGCGGCCGAGAGCGCCAAGTCCTTCAGCTGGCGGCCACGGGGAAGTCGACGTCCGAGATCGCGGAGCTGCTCGTGCTCAGCCCGGGCACGGTGAAGACGCACCTTCAGCGAATCTTTCGCAAGTTGGACGTGCGCGATCGAGCGGCTGCCGTCGCCGAAGGACTCCGGCGCGGAATCATCGTCTAGTGCTGCGTCAGGTGACGTTCGCCCCGTCGCCGGCGGAGCGATCGTCGTGGCTGGCGTCGACCGTCATCCGAAGGTGTGGCCCAGCCACATCGAGGATCGACGGGTGGCGCCAGGCGCGGCGAGCGCCCGCCGAACGGGGCGAACGTTGCCTGACGCGGCACTGCGAGAAGCAGCCGTGGAGAGCGGCTGGGACGGCGGCGCGAATGGTCTACGGGAGCTGGGACCGACTCCATGCGATGAGTGACTTTGTTCGCTCTCGCCGAGGAGAAGCTGCACGGGACGGCGACGCCTATCTATCGATCGGTGTATTTCCGGTGTAAGAGCAGCTGCAGGCGGCTACGTTGCCGCCGACGGCTCACGGGGTGAGAAGCGTGAGTGATCACGGAAGTGTCGGACGGTGGAGACGTCCGAGGCGGGGTCACGCATGCCTCAACGAGTTGCTTTCTCCCCGGCGGAGGCCGCCGACACCTCATCGCACGCTCGCAGCCGAACGCTGATCACGCGCGGCTGCGCGAGCGCGCCCGGCGGGCGCGCATCCCCAACGCTGGAGGCGTGCCGCTCTTTCACCGCCTGCCGCCCGGTGCGGGCGTAGGTGAGGCTCCCCGGCGCCCCAGCCGCTCTCCACGGCTGCTTCTCACACAGCGACCGGGGAGCCTCACGCACGCCCGTGTCGGGCCCCACTCACGCATGATGACACCGGCCCTCGCACCCATCGCCAGCAGCGCGCGACGCACGGCGCCGGCCACCGAGCGGCTGAGCCCCGCGGTGGAGAGCGTCGTCGCCGAAGTGCTCGAGCAGGCCCGCGTCCTGCTCGGCGTCTCGACGTCATGCCTGGTCCTCGACACCGCGAATGGCGAGCTCGTCACGCGCCAGGTGAGCGGCTCGCACGAGGGCTGGCGCATCGGCCCGGTGCAGGGAGCGGCACGGGAGGCCGTGGACGGAGGCGCGGCCGTGGTCTCGAGACGCGGGCGCTTCGCGCGCGCGACGCAGACCGCCGAGCCGAGCGACGTCGCGCGATCGTTCGCCGCGGTCCCGCTCGCCGGCGGACCGCACCGCGGCGCGATCTGGGTCGGAACGCCCGAGCCGTCCCACGGCTTCAGCGAGCACGACCTCGACGCGCTGCGTGCGCTGGCCCGAGTCACGGCGCGCGCGCTCGAGACGCAAGCCCCGCCTCACGACGACGAGCGCGCCGGCGCGGCGCTCGACGCCTTCCAGGCGATGCTCGAGCTGCGCGACGGCTACGCCGCCGACGACGCCGCGTCCATGGTCGAGCTCGCCGACGACGTGGCTCGCAGGCTGGAGCTCGACGAGGCGTCGCGCCGCGACCTCAACTGGGCCGCGCGGCTGCACGACATCGGCAAGATCGGCGTGCCGGACCGCATCCTCCACAAACCCGGCAAGCTCGATCCCGACGAGCGGATCGTGTTGCAGCGCCACGTCGTGTGGGGCGCGCAGGCCGTCGCGCGCGTCCCTGGGTGGGCGCGCGTCGCCGAGATCATCGCCGCGCATCACGAACGCTGGGACGGCCGCGGCTATCCCGCCGGGCTGCACGGCGAGGCGATCCCTGTCGAGAGCCGGATCGTCGGGATGTGCGAGGCCTTCAGGGCACTGACGAGCGAGCGGCCGTACCGGCCCGGGATCGAACCGGGCCGCGCGCTCGCCGTCGTGGCCCGCGCGGCCGGCGCCCACTTCGATCCCGCCACGGTCAGCGCGCTCTCGGCCGCGCTCGCCGCGCAGGGGATCACCGCGCCGGAAGCGGCGGTCGAACGCAGGCCCTCGCCGCCGGCTTCGCCACAGGCCGTCGCCTCCGGCTTCGGCCGCCGCCTGCCGGCTGCGTTGGCCCGTGTGGAGCGGCTGCCCGCGCTCGTCGAGTCGCGCGATCGGCTCATCGAGCTGCTGCGCTCCGAGCGTCCGGCCGACGGCGAGATCGTGCGGGCCGTGGAGTCGGACATCGCCTTGGTCGTGGCGGTCCTCCGAATGGCGAACAGCGGCGCAGGCCGGCGCCGCAAAATCGGCAGCGTGCCCGAGGCGGTGCGCGCTGTCTCGCCGCACGGCGTCGAAATGCTTGCCTCGCGCATGTCCGTCGTCGATCTGCTCCGCGCGCGCTCGTCCGGCGCGGCCGCCCAGCGGCTGCGCGTCCATGCGCTGGCCGTCCAGCGAGCCGCGGACCGGCTGGCAGCAGCGCTGGCGGCCGCCGCCAGAGACGAGCTGCTGGTCGCCGCCCTGCTCCACGACATTGGCACGCTCGTGCTGGACGACGCCTGCGACGGTTATCCGCACCGGCTGCACAAGACGGCCCGAACGCCCGAGGAACGTGCCCGCGCGGAGCGCCTCGAGCTCGGCATGGATCACGCGGCGCTCGGTGGCGTGTTGCTGCGCCGCTGGGGCTTCCCGGACCGTCTGGCCGAGGCGGTGGAGCAGCACCACGCCGCGCGGCCTGAAGGGGCTGCGGCCATGGTGCAGCTCGCCGACCAGCTCGCTCGCTACAACGAGGGCCAGCCCGTCGACTCCAATCAGGTGTTGCGCACCGCCCAAGGCCTGGGGCTGGGCGCCGACGCGCTGCGCGAGGTCATGTACGACCTCGCGGTCGGCGGACAGGACAAGCCGCGACCGCTCGACGCGTGTCCATTGACGTCCCACGAGCTCGCCGCCGTCCGCGGGTTGGCCGAAGGCAAGCTCTACAAGGACATCGCCGCTGAGCTCGGGGTCGCGACCAGCACCGTCCGGAGCCATCTGCACAAGGCGTACCGCCGGCTCGGCGTCGCTGATCGCGCGCAGGCGGTCCTCATCTGTGCTCGGAAGGGGTGGCTGTGACGCAGGCATCCCGCCATGCGTCCACGGCTGGGATCGCCTTCTTCGCGGCCGTGGCCGGTCTGCCGAAAGCCGGGTCGCAGTCGCTCGTACGAGAAGCAGCCGGCCTACGGGTCGGCCGGGGCGCCGCGGACAGGGCGGAGACGCGCGCGCGTCTCCGCCCTTTTTCCAGCTGAGCTGCGCTCGGCGGAGAAGTCGCTGATCGATGCGAGGGTGTGCTCGCCGGCCGGCGTCAAGGCGTAGAAGTACTGCCGCGCTCCGCCAACCTTCTTCTCGCCGGCTGGAGCGATCAGGCCTCGAATCGACAAGCAGCGCACGTGGTAGGCGATGAGCCCGAGCGGCGCGCCGAGTGCCTCAGACACCTCACTGGCGCTGAATTGGTCTACCGCGCTGGTCAAGATCCACCCGAGGATCTGCAGCCTGACCGGGTGACCGACGGCCTTGAACAACTCGGTCAGGCGGTCGACGAGGTCGCGTTGCCCGCGCGCAGGCGGCATGGACGTCAGCTTTACCGCATAGGCATCTCATAAGGCGTCCTCATTATTGAAACGCGAGAAGCAAACTGCCGAGCGAGGACTTCTCTGTCCTCACGCCCTGATCGTCACGAGGGTGCCCGTCGGCAGGCGGCGCATCAGCCAGCGCAGGTCGCGCTCGGCCGCGTGGAGGCAACCGGCGGACGACGCGCCCGCCGGGCCGCCATGGATGGCGAGGCGGTCGCCGCCTCGCCATCCGGCGGGCAGGTCGTGCTGGTGGCCGGAGAGGGCGAGGATGCAGCAGCCGTAGGCTGCAGCGCTGAAGGCGGAGCCGTCGAGCTTGTCGGTGATCGCGAAGCGGCCGGTCGGCGTGGGGCTGGCCGCCGCGCCGACGCCGACGGGCACCCGCCGCACCACGCGGCCAGCCGCCAGCACGACCAGACGGCCCCTCGAGCGATCGACGAGGACATGCACGCGCACGCGCCGGATGATGCGCACGGAGCGCGACTGGCGCACCCATCCCACGTGCCCGTCGGGCAGCGTCGACGAGAGCACGCCCAGCCAGGGACCGCGCCGCCGCACGACCGGCAGCCGCAGCTCCGAGCCGAACTCGGTGCGCGTGACGAGCCGCCGGACGACCGGCCCACCCGGAGTCGCGTGGAGCAGCAGCGACGACCCGCGCGGCGCCGCGACGGCCGGGCGGGGCGTCGTCCTGCAGTCGCGCGCGACCGGGCGCGGCGGCAGCGCGGCGAACGACGCCGAGACGCCGGGCGCGAAGGCGTGCAGCGGTGCCGGCGTGACGTGAGGCGGAGGGAGGGCGGGGACGGGCGCGCACATGGCGATCCTCGGCGGCCGTCTCCGGCGGCCGCTGGTTGGGAGGTCGCCCGCGCTTCTCACCCCGCGGGACGAACTGCCGGCTATCGCGGGATCGGCATCAGATCCAGCCGCGTTCGGTGCAGAACAGGACAGCCTGCGCGTCGAGGGAAAGAACCGCCTGCCGCACGATCTCCGACGTCATGCGGGGCGGGGGAGCGAGGGCTGGCATGGGCGATCTCCTGCGCTCAACCGTCTCCGGCGGTCGAGCCGACGAACGCCGCGCTTCTCACCCGCGGTTCAAAGGACCTTGTTCCTGATTCTCGCAGATGCAAAACGACGGCCGTCGAGCGACCTGCGTGTGCGCGTGTACGTGACGAACGCGTCCGCGGGCGGCCTGACGCTCCTCGACCTGGCGACCGTCACCGGCACCGCCGGCGGCGCGTCGTTGACGCTCTACGAGAAGCAGAGCGTCAACGGCGCGCTGGGTCAGACGACGCCGTGGTCGCTGTTCGCCGCCGGCGACGGAGCGGCGCTCACCACCCGCCTCGGGCTGGGCGACGACGCCCACACCGGGTGTGTTGCGTTTGCGAACGCCCCGCGCCGGAAACCATCGCCACCAGACAGGCCCACGGGGTGCGAAGCGTGGGTGATCGAGCGACCGCCGGTTGCGGGAGACGGCCGGCCCCGATCACTGCTGCACGCATCCACCCTGAAGCTCTGCTGCGCGTCGCTGGCGGTCGCGGCCGCGGGCAATCCCGTGCGGCACGACGAGGGCGGCGTCACCGTCGCCGCGGAGCTGGGGCGTGTCGGCTAGCGCGGCGACCTGGGTCGGCGCGGGGGTGCTGGTCTGGACGGCCGCGATGGCGGTGGCCGGTGCGCTCTGCCGCGCGGCGGCCGCCGTCGATGCCGCGATGCTCAAAGCGCACCGGGCGGCCAGCGATGCGCCGCGGGTGCCAACGCCGCACGAGGCCGTCGCGGCGGCGCTGGTCCTGCTCGACGTCGATGGCGCATCGCTCTATCGCGCCGGCCCCGCGGACGAGCTCGAGTGGCTCGCGGGCGACGGCTTTGCGAGTGCATCGCCCGGCGCCCAGCAGCACGCCGCGGCGCGGGCGCTGCGAGCGGGCGCGACCGTCGAGTCGGCGCAGCAGCCGCCCGCCGTGTTCGAGCACCGCAGCGTCCTCGTCGCCGCCACGCCGGTCGTCGGGCCCGGACAAGCACGCGGCGCACTGGTCGTCAGCTCGCTGCGTGCACGACCGAGCCTGACCTACGCCGAGCGCCGGGTGCTCCGCGAGCTCGCCGACGGCCTCGCCGCGCTTCCCGAGCTCGAGCTGGCGCGGCCGGTGGTCGCCACGAATCCCGAGGAGGGACTCCGATGAGACGCAGCGCGCTTGCCGTCGCCGTCGCGGTGATGCTCGGCGCGATCGGCCCCGCGACAGCCGACGAGCGGCGCGGTGGCTTCGGCGTGGCAACGACCTCATCGACGGCGGGCCCGGCAACGACACCCTGTACGGCGGCCCCGGCAACGATCGCTTCCTCTGCGGTCCCGGGTTCGACGTCGCCTACATCACCTCGGTCGGCGAACAGCGCCGCACGAGCGACTGCGAGCGGGTCATCCGCGAAGAGACGATCCCGCAGCGGTCGTGCGAGCAGGGCGGCACGCCGCAGCCGGAGGCTGTGCAGGGCAGCCAGGGCGCGGACACGTGCCGCGGCGAGGCCGGCGACGACGATCTCGAGGGCGGCGCCGGCGACGACCGCCTCTTCGGGGGCGACGGCAACGACCGCGTCTTCGGCCGCGTCGGCAACGACGCCATCGAGGGCGGTCCCGGCGACGACGAGGTCGAAGGCGGCCGCGGGACCGACGCCCTCGACGGCGGCGACGGACGCGACCGGCTCAACGGCGGCTTCGGCGCGGACCGCGTGCGCGGCGGGCCGGGCGCCGACTTCATCGTCGCGCGGGGCGGCGGCGCGGACACCGTCGACTGCGGCCCCGGGCGAGACACGGTGATCAAGGACAGCCGCGACCACGTCACCGGATGCGAGGTCAAGCGCAAGCGATGAGATGACGCGGCGCCTCACGCTCATCGGCCTGACGCTCGCCGGGGCCGCCATGGTGCTCCCGGCGGCAGCCCCGGCGTCGCCTCCGGGCGGCCCCGGCATCGCGCCGGTCAAGCAGGCCGAGGAGGTGATCGTGCGCTTCAGGTCCGACGCGGACGCGCAGGAGCGCGCGGACGCACGCCGGGCGGCCGACGTCGAGCGCGAGAGCGGCCTGCCAGTGCGCGGGCTGGAGGTCGTCGATCCTCAACCGGGGAGCACGGTTCGGGAGGCGATCGATGCGCTCGAGCGCTCACCCGACGTCCTCTACGCCGAGCCCGACGTGCCGCGCCAGGCCTTCGTCCGGCCGGACGATCCGCTCTTCGACTTTCAGTGGGCGCTCGAGAGCACCGGCCAGACGGTCGCAGGCAGAGGGGGCGCCGTGGACGCCGACGTCGACGCCTCGGACGCCTGGGAGGTCACGGCCGACGCCGACACCGTCCCGGTCGCGGTCGTCGATACGGGGGTCGACCTGAGCCATCCCGACCTGGCGCCGAACCTCTGGCGCAATCGATTCGAGGTCAGCGGCAACGGCCGCGACGACGACGGCGACGGGTTCGTCGACGACGTCTACGGCTGGGACTTCGTGGGCGGCGACGCCCAACCGCTGGACGAGCACGGTCACGGCACGCACGTCGCCGGGACGATCGGCGCGCGTGGGAACGACGGTTACGGGGTCACCGGGATGGCCTGGAACGCGGCGATCATCGCGGTCCGCGCGCTTGGCGCGGACGGCACGGGGACCGCGTCGAACCTGCTCGCCGCGTACCGCTACGCCGCTCGGGTCGGGGCGCGGGTCGTCAACGCCTCGCTGGGCGGCCCCGGGTCCTCTCGCGCCGAGCACGACGTGCTCGCCGGCGCGTCGAACACGCTCTTCGTCGTCGCCGCCGGCAACGACGCCGCGGACGTCGACAGCCGGCCGACGTATCCCTGCGCCTACGACCTGCCCAACGTCGTCTGCGTCGCGGCCACCGACCGCAACGACCGCCTCGCGGACTTCTCCAATCGAGGCGCGACGGCGGTCGACCTCGCCGCCCCGGGCGTCGATGTCGCGAGCACGTGGCCGGGCGGACGGCACGTCCTGCTGAGCGGCACGTCCATGGCCACGCCGCACGTCGCCGCCGCCGCCGCCCTCGCCTTCAACGCCGCTCCGAGCCTGACGGCGGGACAGGTGGCGGCGCTGTTGAGGAGCACGGCCGACCACCTGCCCGCCCTCCAGGGACTCGTGGCTGGCGCCGGACGCCTGAACGCCGGCCGCCTTCTTGCGACGGCGGCCCCGCTCCTCGCGCCGCCCGCGGGCGGAACGGACGCCGGCGAGCCACCGGCCGACGAGCCGGACGAGGGGCCGGAGGACACGACGGAGCCGATCGCCCCGACGGCGCCGTCCCGCTCGGTCGATCGCATCCCGCCCGGCCTGGCGCTCGGCGTCCCGCGCCGTCGGGCGCTCGACGCCGTGCTGCGTCGCGGCCTGGGCGTCAACGTCCGCTGCTCCGAGGCCTGCACCGTCCGCCTCGAGGTCGTCGCCGACGACAGCGGCCCGGGCGCGACGCTCGGGCACGGAGCGACCCGCCTCGCCGCCGCCCGATCGACCACGGTCACCGTGACGCCGACGGTGGTCGGCCGGCGGCGGCTGCGTGGTGCTGTGCCGGCCGTCCGTGTCCGCGCCGTCGCTCGCGACGCTGCCGGCAACCCGCGAACCCGGCTCAGCCGGCGCGTCGACATCGCACGCAGGTGAGACGCCCCGGCGCCCCTGGCCGAGCTCAGATCCCCTCGGGTCCCCCGCGTTCCCACCAGTCGCTTGCCTCCCTCTGCGCGTCGACGTGCGCCCAGAACGCGTCCTCGAACTCCGGCCACCAGCGCTGCCAGCGAGGGTCGATGCCGAGGGCGCCGACCACAGCCGCTCGCCGATCGGCGACGAGCACCAAGGCCAGAAGCGTGGCCAGGGCCGCGGCGAACGCCACGGTGGAAAGCACGCCGAGGACCACGGACGGCCCGCGCCAGGCCAGGGCCTGCGAGAGCGCCGTCGCGACGAGGACGCCGAACGCGACGACCGGGGCAGCGGAGCCCAACCGGGTTCTCCAGCGCCGCGTGGCAGCGCGTCCCCTCACTCCTGCTTGCGGTCTCTCCGGTGCCCCCACAGGCTGAGGGAGAGTAGGGGCCGATCGGCGCAGTGAGCTGAACGCGCTCGCCGAGTGTCGGCTCGTACCGTGCTCGCCTAACTCACGCTGGCCGCAGCGCAGCCAATGCGCTGAGTCGTCGAGATCGCGTGCGGCGGCCTCTTCGCGATCGTCGTCGCTCGGCATTGGCGACGCCACACCCGTGAGCCCTGGCGTGCGAGGCAGCGCTCGACGCGGCCGCGGTCGGATCACCGACGTCTTCGCCCCCGACATGGTCTGGCGCATTGAAGGGCACTCCGTTGCCTCGAAGCAGTACGCGAACAGCCAGCAGTTCGTCGACGAGGTCCTCGCTCCCTTCGCTGCTCGATTCGCCGCCGGGGAGCCGTTCCGACCCATCCGCATCCGCTCCATCCACGCTGACGCAGCAGTCGTGGCATCCCCAGACGGCTTGACTCATCAGGCCAGAGGGACTGCACTACGCGCAGAATCGATGCGACCTCTGCGGGCCACAGGGTTGATGATCGCCGGGGCTCTGACGGCGGTAGGCCTGTTGGGCATCATGACGATCGGCCTCCCGCTCCTCCTGATCGCCGGGCTGCTTCTCGCAGCGCTGTGGCTTGACGGGGTGAGTGAGAGCGATGTGGCCCTCGTTTTGATCGGCGCCGCCGCCGGCTTCGTCGTCTTCGGCATCGCCTCGCTGCCATATCACCCATGCAGGCCAGGGGAGACGTTGTCCGATCCCCCGCTGCCCGGACAACGCAGCGCGTGCGGTGGCACCCACCCGGCGATCTATTTCGTCCCGGCCGTGGTGGCGCTCGTCGGCGCAGTTACGAGCGCGGTCGTGGCACGACGACCGGATCGCGGCGCGTCCCCGACGGCCCGGTGAACGATTGCCATTGCCGCGGCAGCGACATAGGCTGGAGCGCGATGACGCGCGCGGAGGCACAAGCCGAGGCGGTCCGTCGTAACGCCGAACCCGAAGCTTCCGGCGTGTGGGCCGCTCAACGCACCCCGGACGACGACTGGCGCGTCGTGCGTCTGGTCGGCGGAGGCCTTCGCCGCACCAGGCCGACCGGCGCGCATGTCGAGAGCAAACCGGAGCCTGCAGAACCTTCGGACCCGCGCCCGGCGATCTTCCAAAACATCCCGCCCTACGGCTAGCAACCCGTCGGGCCCCAAAAGGGGTTTCCCAGACGGTGTCGGGCGGGTGTCTCCCGCCCCGCGCAGGTGGTGGCTCGCCGGACGCGTCGTCACAAGTCGTGGCGTGATCGCCACTCTCTGTTGAGCGATGGACGATTTCGTCGAGCTGTACAGGCGCGAGGCGGAGATGGTGCTGATGTTCTGCGCCCGGCGGGTTCTGGACGCGGAGGCCGCGCTCGACCTCACGGCGGAAACCTTCGCCCAGGCGTTCCGCGGGCGGCGGTCGTTTCGCGGGAGCACCGAGCCGGAGGCGCGGGCCTGGCTGCTGACGATCGCGCGACGGCAGATCGCCCGCTACTTCCGGCGCGGCGAGCTCGACCGGCGGGCGGTCGACCGGCTCGGGGTTCACGTGCCGGTGCTCGACGGCGGCCAGATCGAGGAGATCGAACGCCGTGCCGGGCTCGAGGCGCTGCGGGCGACGCTGGCCGTCGAGCTGCAGCGGCTGAACGTCGACCAGCGTGAGGCGCTGCAGCTGCGCGTCGTCGAGGAGCGGCCGTACGACGAGGTCGCGCGGTCGCTCGGGATCAGCGAGGCCACCGCTCGCGCTCGCGTCTCGCGCGGCCTGCGAGCGCTGGCCCAGGCGCTGGAGATACCGGGTGAGGAGCTATGGCAGAGCGGTTGAAGGCACTCGACGAGCTCGGTGAGGAGTTCGAGCGGGTCGCGTCGACCCCGACGAGCAGGCGCGCGCGGCCGCGCCGCGTGCTGGTCCTTGCCGTGGCGCTGGCGATTCTCGCCGCCGCCGTCGCCCTGGCCGCCACCGGCGTGCTGACCGGCGAGCCCGTCAGCAACCCGCCGGGCGTGAGGTTCACCCCGACCACCGGCGTCGGCACGCCGCTCGCCGGCAGCGCCCACCTTCTGGACCTGCGCGTACCTGATCCGTCCGGTGGCGCGCCGTGGGGGATGCGCACCGTGCGGACGACCCGCGGGATGGGTTGTGCGCAGATCGGGCGCCTCGTCGGCGGCCGGCTCGGGGTGCTCGGCCAAGACGGCGCGTTCTCCGCCGACGGTCGCTTTCACGAGATCCCGACCACGGTGCTCAGCCAGGCCGAGTGCCGGCAGAGTGACGGCGCCGGCCACGTCTTCCTCGCGGTCTCCTACCAGGGAATGCCGGCGAGCGCCCTGCCCGCCGGCTGCGCCGCGCGCCCGGTGCCGAGGACCCCGAGCCATCCGATCTGCCCAGCCCAGGACGAGCGCATCATCTACTACGGCCTGCTCGGACCGCACGCCCGCAGCGTCATCTACGACGACGACCGCGGGCACACCGTCACCGCCCGCACCTCCGGGCCTGACGGCGCCTACCTCGTTGTCCTGCGCCCGAGCGCCCGGCATCCGGCGCGCGGCGACTTCGCCCCCGGCACGAGCCCGGCAAGCGGGCTGAAGAGCGTCCAGTACCGCGACGGCCGTGTCTGCCGCATCCGCTCCCCTCGCGCACTCGGTGGCGCCAAGCCCTGCCCCCTGATCGGCTACATCGCCCCGCGCGCGCGGCGGCTTACGTCAGCCCAGCTGGCCGCGCCCGTGCATGTCACCGTCGCGGGCACCCGCCTGCGCATCAGCTTCCGCGCCCGCGTCGCGGCAGACGCCCACTCGTACTACATCGTGACCGCGCGCCCGGAGCACATCCGCGTCTGCGGCTTCAGCGCGAGCGGCGGCCCCGTCGCCCGCGACATCGCCTCCGGCGAAGTCGTCCACGACACCCTCTCGATCCCGTCGCAGTGCCGTGGCGCGATCCACGTCAGCGTCGTCTTGCACCAGCAGCGCGGCCAACCCGACCAGCTGCCGTTCAGCGGGTTGCCCGACCACGATCCGCTCGTCGGTACGGCAACCGTCGAGGTCGGCTGACTCCCTTCTCGACGCATGCGTCGAGAACCGCACGACTGTCATGCGCTTCTTGACGCAAGCAGAGAGCGGCGCGGCGGGCGCAGCGGCTCGGACACGCGACGGAGCGTCGTGCTCCTAGCCCTTGTCGAGCTTGCGCGTGTCCCGCGGCTCGAGGAAAGGCTCGCGCTCGGCGGGCCGGCCCGCCTCGATCTGGCGACCCCGCTCGATCTCGGCGTTGAACTCCAGCCATGGCGTGCGCCTAGCGCCGCGCGCTCAGCCGCCCGAGGACGAAGCCCGCGATCGCCGCGCCGGCGATGCCGAGCGGCACGGGGTGCTCGCGGGCCTTGACGGAGACCGCCAAGGCCGCGTGGCCGGCCGACGCGGGCGTCGCCTCCCTGACGCGGTGGAGCGATTCGGTTCGCTTGTCGGCGACGCGTCCCTTGACCTCGTCGACCTTCGCCTTGGCCTGCGCCTTGACGTCGGCCTTGTGGGCGAGCGCCTCGACCGTCTCGCCGAGCTCATGGCGCGTGGTCTCGATGTCCTGGCGGATCTCAGCCGGATCGCGCGGCTCGGTCACCGGCGCGCTGCTTGCGCCCGGCTCTTGGCCCATCGCACGTCCTCCTTCACGCTCTCGGTCGCCTGCTCGGGCAGCGGCGGCGTGGCCTGCTGCACCTTCGTCTTGCCGCGCAGCGCCAGCACCCCGGCGACCGCGCCCAGGACCACGCCGACGATCAGCGCGGCCAGCCAGCCCGCGAGCATCGTCGAGAGGGCGAGGATGACCGCGGCGACCACTGCGCCGACGGCGTAGAAGCCGACGATCCCGGCAGCGCCGAACAGCCCGGCGCCGATCCCCGCCCGCTTGCCCTTCGCCGCCAGCTCGGCCTTCGCCAGCTCGACCTCTTGGCGCGCCAGCCGGCTGGTCTGCTCGGAGAGCTGCTTGACCAGCTCCGCGACCGAGGCCTCTGAGCTCGGTCCATCCCGCGTCTCGGATGCCTGCGCCATGTCAGACGCCCTCCTTCATCGCCCAGAACCTGCTGCCCAGCCTGTCGGCGCCGAAACAGCGGGCCGGCGGTGCTCGCCGCGCAGTCCGCGCGGTTCGGAATCGCGACGAACGACTACGCGCGTGCCACCGTCGCGCCGAGGGCCGCGATCGCCGACAATCGACGCCCCACGCCGCGAGGTCCACGCTCGGCGCCGGTGATGAACAGCACGCTCATGACGCGTGGGCGGGCTCGCCGATCAAGCCGGCCAGCTTGCTCTGATAGATCGGCCAGGAGACCTCGCCGTGGAAGTCGAGCCCGACCAGCGCGGGCGCGCGCTCGGATCGCTCGAGCAGCGGCAGCAGGGCGTCGGCCGCCGCCTGCTCGGTGAACGCGCGGGCGCGATCGGGCGCGGTCAGGATCACCTCCGTCCCTGCTCCTTCGCCTCTCGCGCGGCGTGGAAGGCGATGCTGTCGGTCGTCGACACGCCCGTGATCAAGAGCGGGTGGCCCGCCAGCAACATCGTCGTTCTCCTCCGTCCTGTCTCGACTACCAACGACGTGTGGAGCATGGCCCAAGGTCTAGGCTTACGGTAGTGGAGGTTGATCGGACCTTTGGCACCGAACCTCGTGAGCTATCACGAGCTTTCGAGGGCATCGATCCGACCGTGCGGCGTCTCGTCGCGGCCACCGCTGACCGGATCGAGCACCTCGTCGTCGCGCGCGACCTGGTGCGCGCCTACCGCGAGGCGATCCCGGGCTTCCGGCGGCTGCCCGAGGCCGTCCTCGCGAGCGAGATCGCCGCGACGACGCGGCGCAGCGTGGCGCTGTTCGCCACGCTGGTGCGCGAGGGCCGCCCGCCGGCCGACGCCGAGCTCGACCCCTTCCGCCGCGACGCCGAGGACCGCGCGGCCGAGGGCCTGCCGCTCGAGGACCTGCTGCACGCCTACCGCCTCGGCGCCCGCGTCGGCTGGCAGGTCGTCGTCGGCGCGGCCGAGGACGCCGACGAGCGGCTCGCGCTCGTCCCGATCGCCGGGCTGCTGATGGACTACACCGACCGCGTGTCGGCCGCGGCCGCCCAGGCGTATCTCGAGGAGCGCCACCACGTGGTCACCCAGGACGAGCGCCGGCTGCGCCGGCTGCTCGACGCGCTCTGCGGCCCGCTGCCGCTGCCCGCCGAGCTGCGCGAGCTCGCCGAGAGCGTCGGCCTGGCGCTCGTCGACAGCTACCGGCCGTTCGCGGCCACGATCCCGGACGCGCCGGCGCGCACGCACTTCGCCCGCGCGGCGCAGCTGCGCGAGCGCGGCGTGCTCGCGCTGGCCGAAGGCGCCCGGATCGCCGGCGTCGCGGCAACCGACGTGCCCGGCGGCGACGACTGGGTGCTCGTCATCGCCCCGGACACGCCGCGCCGCGAGCTCGCCGAGGCGCTCGACGAGGTGCGGCTGGCCGCCGACGTCGCCCAGCGGCGCGCGCTGCGCGGCACCGTCTCACTCGACATGCTGATCCCCGACCTCGTTCTCGCGCGCAGCCGCGGCCTCGCGCGCGACCTGCGCCGCTCCGTCCTCGAGCCGCTCGAGCGCCAGGACCGCCGCAAGAACTCCGCCGACCTCCTCGGCACCCTGCGCACCTACCTCGACACCGGCCTGGACCGCAACGCCACCGCCCGCCGCATCCACATCCACCCCAACACCCTCGACTACCGCCTGCGCCGCATCCACGAGCTGACCGGCCTCTCGCTGCACGACACACACGACCTCCTGCGCGCCGCGATGGCGCTGGCGGCCGGCGCGCAGACAGCCGACGCCGACCAATGACGGGCGGCGCCCGACACGAGCTGTGTCCGGATCGCCTTGACGGTCTGGTCCTCCTCGAGGCCGAGGTGCCCGAGCTCGCGGCCGTAGCCGGACCGCTTGACGCCGCCGCAGGCCGACCATGCCGGTCCGAATCCGGCGCGCGACGCGTTCGGCGCGGTCGGGGTCCGATGACCAGACGCCGCCGGAGAGGCCATAGGGCGAGTCGTTGGCGAGCCTGACCGAGGGCCGGGTCGCGGTGATGTGCTGCCTGAGGGGTCGCTCTACGACCCTGAGGCAGCACAGCGGTGCGCGCTGGCGCGTAGGCGCTCGCTCGGCCGGCGTCTCGCGGCGTCTGGTGCCGCTTCGCCCTGGCAGGTAGGCGCTCGCTTCCTGCGGTATTTCGCGGCGCTGTCCTGCCCCGTGCTCGTAGTGTCGGCGCTAGGCAGGACAGCGACTGGGTCTGGCGCGTTGGCGCGGTGTCCATGCGCGCGTTGCGCGCTCCTCTCGGCGGCCGCCTCGGCTGTCCTGACGCGCGGTGTGGATGCCGGCGGCAAACGCACGGTTCCAGGTGCGGTGAACGCGTGGATCCGCGCGGTCGGCTCGGCCGAACGTGGTCCGCTCGCAGCACGCCACCGGTCCAGCACGAAGGCCCTGAAGTGGTCCTGGTTCCCGGGCCGGAGTCGACGTACCATCACCACCCGTGACCACGACCGACACGCTGAGCACCGAGACGACCGACGACGCGGCCGCCGCCGACTTCGTACGACGCTTCCAGGAGACCTGGGCCGCGCCGACGCCCGAGCGCCTCAACGAGCTCGTGCACGCCGACATCGAGTTCATCCAGCCGATGCAGCCGCCAGTCCACGGCCACGCCGAAGCCGCCGCGTTCTGGCGCCACGTGCTCTCGATGATCCCCGACCTCACCGGCGAGGTCGTCAGCTGGGCCGCACGCGGCGGCGTCGTCTTCATCGAGCTGCGCATGCGCGGCACGCTCGGCGGCGAACCGGTCGAGTGGGTGACCCTCGACCGCATCAGCCTCGAGGACGGCAAGGTCCGCCGGCGCATCGCCTACTTCGACCCGCTGCCGCTCATGCGAACGATCGTCGTGCGACCCCGCGCGCTCGCGGCGTGGCTGCGCGCGAACGCACGGCGCCTCACACGGCGGTAGGGAACCGTCGCGGCCGGTCAGCGCCCAGCCGCGCCAGGACCTCGCCCGCGGCGCGGCGGCCGGCGAGGACGGCGCCGTCCATCGAGCCGTGGTGGATCGTCGCGGTCTCGCTTCCGGCCCAGTGGATGCGGCCGACGGGGCGGCGCAGCACGTCGCCGAACGCGGTCCATCCCCCGGGGCCGAAGTAGCCCGCGTAGCAGCCACGCGTCCAGGGCTCCTCGGCCCAGGACCGCTCGATGACGCGGTCGGCGTTGCCGGCGCGCCGGCCGAACAGCTCGGCGAGCCGGCGCAGGACGATCGTGCGGCGCTCCGCCTCGGGGCGCTCGTACAGTCGCCGCGCCTCGCCCGCGAGCACGAAGGCGAGCAGCACGCCCGGCGAGCCGTCGGGCGGCGAGTTGTCGAACACCACCTTGACGGGTCCGCGGTCCGCGGTCGCGTGGCCCGAGAGGCCCTCGGCACGCCAGAACGGCTCCGGGTAGATCGCCTGGAACTTGGCGACCGTCCCCTGCGGCATGCGCTGCGCGAGCTGATGGCGCGCGCCCGGCAGCGCCGGGTCGAACGTGATCGCGGTCGTGAGCGCCGGCGGGATCGCGAGGATCGCGTGGCGTGCGCGCACGGTGTGCTCGCCGGACGCGATCTCGACGTGGTCGGCGTGCCGGCGGATTGCACTCACCGGCGCGTCGAGGACGACGCGGTCGCCAAGGCGGCGCGCGACGCGGATGGCGATCTCCTGCGAGCCGCCGACGAAGCGGTCCTGCTGGTAGCCGCCGCCCGTCCGCACGAGCGCGTTGAGCCCGCCGCCGACACGGATGTAGAAGAGCCAGTGCAGCAGCGAGATGTCCTCGGCGTCCACGGCGAGGACGGCCTCGAGCGCGAGTCGCATCAGGTCGCGCCCACTGTTGGTGCGCATGTGGCGCGCCATCCAGGAGGCCACGGTTTCCGCGTCCCAGCGCCCGGCGCGGGACGCCTGCTGCGGCGCGTCGGGATCGAGGGTGCGCGCCATCCGCTCCAGGCGCATCTGCGCGACCCGGAAGTCGACGAGCCCCGCGAGCGGGCGGCGCGGCACGTCGCCCCGGTAGCGCGTGATGCGTCCGCGCAGCGAGAACAGGTGCTCGCCCGTGATGTGCGTCGGGAAGAGCTCGACGCCGACGTCGGCGGCCAGGCCGCAGATCGCGGTGTGGCTCGGGCCGGCCCACTGGCCGCCGAGCTCGATCACCTTGCCGTCGCCGATCGGCTCGTTCAGCGTGCGGCCGCCGACGCGGTCACGTGCCTCCAGCACGGTGACGCCGACCCCGGCGTCCTGAAGCTGCAGTGCGGCCGCGAGGCCCGAGAGGCCCGCCCCGACGACGGCGACATCGATCGTCTCTTCGAACATGCACGAGAGCGTCACGCCGTCCGCACCGCCCGCGCTATGCGAACACCAGTCAGCGCGGGGCGACGGGTTGCGCGGATGCGGAAGCGCGCCAGATCTCCTCGCGCTCACCACCGGCTCGGATCGACCACACGCATTCCGCAACCGCCGCGACCTCCACGAGCGCGTGCTCGACGCACACCTCGACGACCGCGTCGCGCACCCCGCGCCGCGCGCGCAGCTCCTGGAACGGATACGCGTCGACCGCGACGAAGCTGTCGGGACCGCGCCGCGGCGCGTTCGGATACAGCGCGCTGCCGGAGTTGAACGCGCACAGCGTCAGCGCGTCGCTGTCGCGGGCGAGCAGCCGCGCCGTGTCGACGACGACGACCTCGCGTGGCTGGTCGCGGTGCCCTCGCGCGCGCAGGTGATGCTCCAACCGGCGCTCGGTCGCCCAGAAGAACACGCGCGCGTTGAGCATCCGGCACCAGTCGGCGATCGAGCCGTCGAGGCAGCGGCCGAGGATGTCCACGCGCAAGGGCCGGTTGTCGCGCACGACCGCGCGCCCGAGCGCGGGATCGTCGAGCACGACGTCGCCAGGCCGCGGCTCGGTCTCGATCGCCGCGCGCGCAGCGTCGTCGACGCCGTAGAGGTCCAGCAGAGCGCGCGTGCTCAGGAGCCCGTGGCGCAGGATCGACGGCCACGCGCCCGCCTGCGTGACGTGGAACAGTCGCGGGAAGTGGTCGATGAGCTGCTCGTCGTCCACGGCCGCGATGAGCCTCGCACAGCCGCCGCGCGCTCCATTCTGCGAACGACGCACAACCGCGGCCGCACGGTTGCGGACATCCGTGGAGGCCGCCGCGCCGGCGCCGCTTACGCTTGCTCGCATGCGCACCACGACCGACGTGCCCACGACCACTTCGAGCGCCATCGACGCGAAGGCGTTCGCCGCCGACGCCGAGCGCATCACCAACAACGTGCTGCTCGACGAGTGGCTCGCGGTCTATGCGGATGACGCCGTCGCCGAGTGGATCGCCGACGGCGCGTACGAGCGCCACGACGGCATCGACCAGATCCGCAAGGCGGCGACGGCGATGGCCGGCGTCTGGCGCGACCACCGCCTCCACGTCCGCAAGAGCGTCCAGTGCGCCGACGAGGACACCGTCGTCCTGACGTGGACGGGCGGCTTCGACGGCGGCGACCGCCAGTTCGGCACGGAGATCTGGACGTTCCGCGACGGCCTCGTGATCCGCCACCAGATGTACGCGTACCTCGACGTCCGGCCGAGCACGGCGCTCCTCGCGCGCCTGCGTCTGCTGGCGACCGCGCCGCGGCTCGCGCTCTCGCTCCTCCGCCACCAGCGCCGCGCAGCCAAGGCCGCTTCCTGAGGGCGGTCGTCGTGTACGCCGAGTTCGTCGAGCACTTCCAGGCCGCGTGGGCGGCGAGCGACCTTGACCGCCACGACGCGCTGTGGACGGACGACGTCGAGCTCCACCAGCCGGTGCTCGGCTCGCTGTACGGACGCGAAGCCTGTACCAAGGCGTTCTCGCGCCTGTTCGAGATGGCGCCGGACCTGACCGTCCACGTCGATGGCTGGAGCGAGAAGGACGGCGTGCTGCTGATCTCCTTCACGTTCCACACCAGGTTCGGCGGAAGCGAGCTGAGCTGGCCGGCCGTCGACGCGTTCCGGCTCGACGAGGAGGGGCGGGTCGTGCGTCGCGACTCGTTCTGGGACCCGCTGCCGGTGCTCGCCCATCTGCTGCGCCATCCGTCGGCGTGGGCGCGCGCGCTGCGCGCGCGCGTGATCCCGCGGCTCCAGGACCGCGAGGTCGCGCGCCGGCCAATTGTCGGCGGCTGATCAGCGGCTGCGGAAGCTGGCCAGACGCAGCCCGCCGCTGACCCGGTCGGGGGCGGCGGCGCGGTACGCGGGGACGAGCTCGCTGGTGACCAGGCCGGTCTCGTCGGTGAGCTCGTCGACGATGGCGAACGCGCGGCGGATGCGCTCGGGCGTGTCGACGATGACGGTCAGCACTGGAACGTGGCGGCGCAGCGACCAGAACGTGTCGCCGTGCGGGGCATGGTCGCCGTGGTAGCCCCAGATCCCGCGCAGCGCGGTGGCGCCGGCGGCGTCGGACTCGCGCAGGCGACGGATCAGCGCGGTGTAGAGCGGCTGGCCGGCGTGGCGCGCCTGCTCGCCGGCGTAGACCATGAGCTTCTGCCAGATGCCCAGGCCGGCGTCGTCGGCCTCGGGCACATGCGATGGCTCGGCGAGCCGGGCGCCGTCGCGCTTGCAGACGCGCACGCGCTCGAGCGTCATCAGTGGGCGCGTGAGCAGCGTGGCCAGCTCGCCCGCGGCCGTTGCGATCGCCTCGCCCGCGCCGACGGCGATGATCATCAGCGGCACATCGACGTTGCCGCCGAAGAAGCGCGCGCGCTGCCGGACGCCGTGGACGGTGCCGTCGACGCCGAGCAGGACCGTGGCGCCGGCGACGGCGTGGCGCTGCAGCAGCTCGACGACCGCCTGGTAGGCGGGCCGGCCGCCGATGCGCTCCTTGCGCCCGACGTAGACGGTGAGCTTGGTCGCCTCGTGCAGGTGCTCGGGCAGGCGGATCCGGCCGATGCGCCCGGTGAGCATGCGCGCCCGCTCGAGCGTGATCAGCCCGCGGGTGGTCAGGCGCTGGACCGCGGGCAGGACTACCTCGATGCGCTCGCGGGTGTCGACGGCCACGCTGACGATCGGCAGGTCCTCGGAGAGGGTGAGCAGGCGCTGGGTGTGCAGGCGGTGGCCCAGGCCGAAGCCCTCGGTGCCACGCAGCAGGACGCTGACCTGCACCGCGTGGTCCTCGTAGACGTCGAGCAGTGCGTCGGCGAGGAAGCGGTCGCCGGCGCGGTCGCGCTCGCCGAAGTACGTCGTGAGCTTCAGGCAGTCGTCGTTCACAGCGCCTCTCCGAGCACGAAGCGCAGGATGGCACGGGCGGCCGC
>VAWY01000198.1 GCA_005888335.1 Actinomycetota bacterium | reverse complement strand
CTCGGTACGCGAGTCGCCGCCGAAGGTCAGCACGTGCTCGTACGCCGCGCGCGCCCGGGCGCCGACCGCGAGCACCAGCGCGTCGTACGCGAGCTCGGTGCCGTCGGTCAGGCGCGCGAGGTGGCGCGCGGCGTCGACGCCGGCCACCGCGCCGACGCGAAGGTCCGACTCGAAGCGCGCCGCGATCTCGGACAGCGGATAGTGCGGGACGTGATCGCGTGAGAAGGGCTCGGCGGTGCGCAGAGCCTTGAGCTCGAAGTCGCGCTCGGGCGCGACGAGCGTGATCCTCACGCGATCCTCGGCGAGGTCGCGTAGGGCCATCGTGGCCTCCAGGGCGGCGATCCCGCCGCCCGCGATCACGACGTGAAGAGGGGTCTGAGGGGACATGCGCCGACCGTACGGGCGCGTACGGGCTTCGCCATCCGGGATCGACCGGCGGCTGCTGCGGGAAACCCGCAGTGCCACCTCGGGCCGAGGGCCGTGGTCATTGGCGTCCTCGAGTGGATCCTCTCGTTCAACAAGACCGACGACGAGTCGCGCGGCCCGGATCGCGCGCCGCGTCAGGCGGCGGGGCGACATCAGCGCGATGACGGCGTCCGGCGAGAGGCGCCGCGCATCGCGCGGGCTCAGTCCGCCGCCGCAGAAGCGATGCCAGTCGCGCGTGAGCGGCCGGCGAGCGCGGAAGCCGCGTCCTGGATGCCGCCGACGAGCGGGTCGAGGTCGCCGCCGATCGCCGGGTCTGCGCAGAGGCCGAAGTGAAGCTTCCGCTATCGGATGACGGCCACGCGCAGGGCGTGCCGCTGACCGATGTCGGCGATCGAGTACAGGGCGCGCACGCGTGCGCCGAACACGGACGGCCGCTCAACGGCCCCGACCGCGAGTCGGTCTACAGCACACTGTCGCCGAAAGCGCGGCGCGGAGTCGAGCGTGCCGGCGACGACGAAGAACAGCCTGCGCTCCGTCCCGAACGAGTCCCCGCGTGGGCAGCGCGTGATCGTTTGACCGCAACGGAGTTCGCCGCTGCCGGTCGCCTGCGAGTCAACTGGCGAGTCGGACGCCTTCCACTCATCCGGAGGTCTGGCGGGCACGAGCCGAGACGCCCCGTCGTCCGCAAGTGGAAGCGCGGCGCGACGCCGCGCGTCACGTGCCTTGCTCCCGCCGGGAAAGCAGGAGCGGCTCACCCGGGGGCGAGGCCTGTGACCGAGACCGATCAACGAGTGTGGCGGGCGGCAGCCGATCGGCGGACGCTGCCGCCTCATGGCTCAGATCCCGGTCAGGTCGCGTCGCTTGAAGACCGAGAGGGCGGCGAGGCGTGGCGAGGGCGGCGATCGCGAGCATGATCGCGGCCGCGGTGGCCTCGAATGGTTCCCCGGGGACGAGGCCGACGTCGTGGAAGGGTGAGAGGCCGAGCAGCCACCCGGGCGCCTCCAGCAGGGCCCCGGCCATCTCCCGCGCGAAGGCGACGCCGACGAGGCCGTAGGCGATCCCTGTGCTCGCGCGCGGCGCGAGGGCGAAGGCGAGCGCGCCGAGGGCGAGGAAGAGCAGCGCCGCCGGCAGGCAGTTCGCCCCCGCCCCGAGCATCTCGGGGAGGGAGACGCCGGCGCTCTGCGTGGCGGCGCCGGCCCAGGCGAGCGCGCCGGCCGCGAGCGCCACGGCAGCCGCTCCCGCCGCGGCGAGCAGCAGTCGCCCGGCGAGCCAGCGGCGGCGACCGACCGGCAACGCGAACAGGGTCTCGAGCCGACTCCGGCCGTCTCACCGCGGCCGAGCTCGCCGAGCTGCTCCGGGTCAGCCCCGCCGCGATCTCCGGCGCGGTGCGCTACCTCATCCAGCTCAACCTGGTCACGCGCGAGCGAGAGCCCGGATCGCGGCGCGATCACTAACGCGTCCACGACGATTCCTGGTGCGAGTCATCCACTCGCCGCGAGCAGATGCTCGCCCGCTGGGAGAGCAGCGTGCGCGAAGGGATCGACGCGCTGGGCCACGACACGCCGGCAGGCGCGCGCATGGCCGAGACGCTCGCCTACTTCGAGTTCCTCCAGGCAGAGATGCCCGCCGTGCTCGACCGGTGGCGCAAGCACAGGGCGCAACTGCGCGAGCGCCGCGCGGCAGCCAGATGACGCGGCGCCCCGGGCAGCCCTCCCGTCAACACGACCAGGCGACGTCGCACGCCCCACGTTTGCCGAGCCGGGCTTCTCCGTTCGGCCAGGCGCAGCCGCAGCTCCTGCAGCGCCCGCCTGCCCGCCTCAAGCCGCTTCGCCTCCTCCGTCTTCGACAGCGTCAGCGACAGGTCGACGCCGTCGAGGCGCCGCATCGGGGTGGCGCGCTGCCACGCAGGAAAGGCAGCTACGGCTGCTCGGTCTTGGGCCTGCCTGCAACGAGCTCCGTAGTTCGCCGCGCCTGGTCTGCGCCGCTCCACCGATGAGGCGCGGACCTCCGCGGCGAAGAATCGGAGCCTCCGAAGAAACGCCCCACGCGCGCCACGAGGCCCCGCCATGCAGACTGAGTTCACCACGGAGCTTGTCGAGCTCGACCGCGACGAGTGCCTTCGACTACTGGCTTCGACCGAAGTTGGCCGCCTTGCCGTCAACGTGCCCGGCTGGCCGCCGGTGATCCGTCCCGTCACCTACGTGTTCGACGAGAGCACGCAGTCGGTGATCTTCCGCTCGGCTCGCGGATCCAAGCTGACCGCGCTGCTGCTCTCGGACCGAGCCACCTTCGAGATCGACGGCATCGAGCCATCCGACGAGATCGGATGGAGCGTCATCGTTCAGGGCCGGGTCGAGGAGGTCACCAACTCGGCTGAGCTCGCCCGTCTGCGCCGATCGGGGCTGCGCCCCTGGGTGCCCGGCGATCTGCCTCACTGGATGCGCATCGGCACGACTGTGGTCTCGGGTCGGCGCATCCGGCGCGTCGCGATCGGCAACTCGCCACAGCCGCTCGGCGGAGCGGCGCCCACTCCGAGTGGCACAGGCAGTAACTGACCCGCACCGGGAGCTTTGCGCTGGTGAACCGGACGCTCACACTCCGGTCGTGCGGGCGGTGCTCGTCTCACCGCTTCATACGGTGCTGAGCGGGCGCCTTGCACTGATCAGTGTGACCGGCCGCCGCTCGGATCGCGTGTTGCTTCCCGGTCGGGTACCGGCGGATGGCGATCGGGTGGTCATCAACGTCGGTCTCCCCCAGCGCAAACGCTGGTGGCGCAACCTGCTGGATGGTGCGCCTGTGGCGATCCGCCTGCGCGGTGTGCGGCGCACCGGGCGCACGCAGGCCACCGGCAACGAGCGAGACGGCGTCGTCGTCACGGTCCAGCTCGACCCGCCGATCGATGCTCAGGCCGCCGATCCGCGAGGGCCCCGATCGTTGGCCCCCGGGCGGGACGACACTGCCCGCGGCCTGCTCTCGGCGCGGGGCGAGCTCCGGACGCTCGCGCGACGCGGCGCGGACATTCGGCCCCGCCAGCGCAGCACCTAGACCCCGTCCAAGACGACCGCGCCGTAGTCGTCGAGCGTCTTGACGTCGCCGGCGCGCCGGAGGTCCGCACGAAACGCCGGACGGGCGGTGCGGCTTCTCGATCGGTCCGTAGTTCACCCGATAGGCGACCGTGGCCGTCCCGGATGGCGGGGCGCCACGGTTCGGTGATGCTCGGTTTATGAGACCTCGGGTGATCCACGTCATGTCTAACGCGACGGGCACTTGGATCGTGACCGCCGACGGCGCCTGCGCCCCGATCTCGCAGCACGGAACCGAAACCGACGCCGAACGCGCAGCCGTCGCCCACGCCACTGGGCATGCGGACGTGTGCGTCCTCGTGCACGATCGCTACGCGCGTGTGCGCGAGGCGCGGGCTGCTCTGAGCGGCGCGCAACGCGCGCCTTCCCGGTGCAGCCAGGATCCAAGATGACGCCCGTCGCGCCCAACGCCCACCATCGCCGTCACGTGCGTGTGCTCATCGCCGGCGGCGGCGTCGCCGGCCTCGAGACGCTGCTCGCGCTGCGCGTGCTGGCCGGCCGGCGCGTCGCAGTGACCCTGCTCGCCCCCGAGGCGCAGTTCGTCGTCCGCGCGACGACCGTCGGCGAGCCGTTCGACCGCGCACAGGGCCGTCGACTCGACCTTGCCGAGGTCGCCGCCGAGCACGAGGCCGATCTCGTGGCCGGCAGTCTGCGGTCGGTTGACGTCGCCGCGCACGTCGCCGTCACCGACGCCGGCGCGAGGCTGCCGTTCGACGTGCTCGTCGTCGCCGCCGGCGCGGTACCCATCGCGCCGCTGGACGGTGCCGTGACCTTCCGCGGACCTGCCGATGCGGGCGACATGCGAGCAGTGCTGGACGACCTCGTCGCGCGCCGGATCCGCTCGGTGACCTTCGCGGTGCCCCGCAGCGTGACGTGGTCGCTGCCGCTCTACGAGCTGGCCCTGATGACCTCCGCACATCTGATCGGCCGCGAGGTTCGCGACGCCGAGCTCACCGTCGTCACCCCCGAACGCGAGCCCCTCGGCGTCTTCGGCCCCGCCGGCGCGCACGCGATGCGCGCCGTGCTCGCCCAGCGCGCGATCGGCCTGCGCGCGGGGGCCGCGCCGCAGCGCGTCGAGCGCGCGGGGCTCGCGCTGGCGGACGGCAGCGTCGTGTCGGCCGACCGCGTGGTGACGGTGCCCGTTCTGGCGGGCCCGGGCATCTCCGGGCTGCCTGCCGACGCGCACGGCTTCGTGCCTGTCGACCATCACGGCCGGGTCCGGGGGCTCGAGGACGTCTACGCGGCGGGTGACGTGACCGCGTTCGCGGTCAAGCAGGGCGGCTTGGCGGCCCAGCAGGCCGACGCGGTGGCCGAGGCGATCGCGGCGCGCGCCGGCGCGCCGGTCGACCCCGCGCCGTTTCGACCCGTGATCCGGGGGTTGTTGCTCACAGGCGCCGAGCCGATCTACCTGCGCGCCGAGCTCCGGGCGGACGGCACAGCGGGCGTCGCGGCCGCGTCGGCCGTCCTGCCGCCCGCCTCGGCCAGCTCCGACCGTCCGCTGTGGTGGCCGCCGGCCAAGGTCGCCGGCCGCTATCTCGCGCCCTACCTGGCGACGGCGCGGCCCAGCCGGCTCGAGGCGACCGCGCTGACCGACCGGCCCGCCCCGCGGGGACCGGCCCACCCCTCGGAGCGACGGGAGGCGCTCCAGCTTGCCCTGAGCCTCGCCGACGCGGATGCGGCGTGGGGCGACCACGCCTCGGCCCTGCGCGCGCTCGAGGCCGCGGAGTCACTCGAGGGAGTCCTGCCGCCCGAGTACGAGCGCAAGCGCGAGGCCTGGCGCGCCGCGCTCGCGGAATAGGTCCGCGGTTTCCCGCAGACGGCATCGTGGCGCGCACGGACGGCGTGCGCGCTCGCGGCGACGAGCATGAGCCGATGACCTCACACCCTCCTCCTCACGATCTCGATGCCGTCGGCACCGCCCCGCGCCCGCCGGATGTGCCGGTCGCCTTGGACGTCGATCGGCGCCTGGCGGTCCTGCGCGACGCCGCGGACCGCGCGCGCTTCGCGCTGCGGCGCGCCGAGGACGACGCCGAGGCCGAAGTCCGTGCGCTGGAGCGCGACGGCGATTCGTTCGCCGGTCGCGAGGCCGAGACCCGCGGCCTGCTGGCCGAGCGCGGTTACCTCAGCCACCCGGCTGGGCAGTGACTGCGCCCATGGACGCTTCCACCCCAGGCCCGCTGAGCGAGCCCGAGCTCCGAGGACTGGACGCCTACTGGCGTGCGGCCAACTACCTGTCGGTCGGGCAGATCTACCTGCTCGACAACCCGCTGTTGCGTGAGCCGCTGCGCGTCGAGCACGTCAAGCCACGGTTGCTCGGCCACTGGGGCACGACGCCCGGTCTGAACTTCATCTACGCCCACATGAACCGGGCGATCCGCGCGCACAACCTGAACGCGATCTACGTCACCGGGCCCGGCCACGGCGGTCCCGGGCTGGTCGCCAACACCTACCTCGAGGGCACCTACACCGAGGTCTACCCGCACATCGCGCGAGACGAGCAGGGGCTGCGCCGGCTGTTTCGCCAGTTCTCGTTCCCCGGCGGGATCCCCAGCCACGTCGCCCCCGAGACGCCGGGCTCGATCCACGAGGGCGGCGAGCTGGGCTACGCGCTCGTGCACGCCTACGGCGCGGCGTTCGACAACCCCGATCTGCTCGTGTGCTGCGTCGTCGGCGACGGCGAGGCCGAGACCGGGCCGCTGGCCGCCAGCTGGCACTCGAACAAGTTCCTCGACCCGGCCCGCGACGGCGCGGTGCTGCCCGTGCTGCACCTCAACGGCTACAAGATCGCCAACCCGACGCTGCTGGCACGCATCCCGCGCGACGAGTTGCGTGCGCTGCTGGAGGGCTACGGCCACCGGCCGTGGTTCGTCGAGGGCTCAGAGCCCGCCGAGATGCACCAGCAGATGGCGCGCGCGCTGGACGAGGTCATCGCCGAGATTCACGCGATCCAGCATCGCGCCCGCCACGACGGCGCGACGGACCGTCCACGGTGGCCGATGATCGTGCTGCGCAGCCCCAAGGGCTGGACCGGGCCCAAAGACGTCGACGGCCAGCCCGCCGAGGGCTCGTTTCGCTCGCACCAGGTCCCCCTCGCCCAGCTGGCGACCAATCCGGACCACCTCGCGCAACTGGAGAACTGGCTGCGCAGCTACCGCCCCGAGGAGCTCTTCGACGAGCGCGGCGCACTCGTCGACCAGCT
>VAWY01000051.1 GCA_005888335.1 Actinomycetota bacterium | reverse complement strand
GCCGAGCGCGAGCAGCGCCAGCGCCGTGGCCGGCAGGACGCGGGCGCGGCGAAGCGCGCGACGCTGTCTGCGGTTGAGGGGGGTGCGTTGTGTAGCCATTGGAGGCTCCCTTCGGGGTTGGCCGCCGCCAGCTCGGCGGAGGCGATGAGGTGACGGCGACAACGCTCGCCGTCAAACCCCGACGGCACAGCCACCAGGAGGGTGGAGTGCGCTAACCCTCTGAACGTCGGCCACCCGGCCGCCAGGTGACGGTCCGTGTGCGACCGCCGCCGCGTCAGCGCTTGCGCGTGTGCCTCGCTCTGCTCCCCCGGCGCTGCGCTCTCTTGCGCGTGTGAGGCGCTTGGCGGTGCGGCACGCGCTCGAACGCGCCGATGTCGCAGCCGGCGCCCTGCGGGCGCGCGATGCCGCGCTGGTCGTGTTGCGGGCAGCCGTCGGCGGCGCCGGCGTCGATCGCTGGGCTGCCGGGTAGCAGGACCTGCGTTTCGGTCGGGCCGCCGTTGTCGGCGAGCGGACCGAGCAGCGGGTCGCGCGCCGGCAGATCGCCTGCCGCCGCCAGGAAGCAGCTGCCGTCGCTGTCGAGGTTGTGGCCGGTGGACTCGATGATCTGGTCCTTGACGTGGCAGTCGCGCGGTCCCGCGGCGCTCGTGTTCTGCGCGATGATCGAGTTGCGCAGCCGCACCCGGCCGAGTTCGATCTTGTCCGACACGGGCGCGTATCCCTGCCCGCTGTTGAGCCCGCCGCCGCCCTTGAGCGCGCTGTTGTCGGTGATCGTTGAGTTGATGATCGCGACGTCGTCTCCGCCGCGGTGGTCGATGCCGCCACCCCAGCCGGAGATCTCGTCGATCGCCGGCACAACCAGCGCCTTGGGGTGCTCGGCGTAGTCGGTGGGCGGCTCGAGCAGGACGTTGCGGGTGATCGTGGTGTTGACGATCTCGGCGCCGGAGTCGATGCGGACGCCGCCGCCCTCGTACGCGGTGTTGTCGGCGATCAGGCTGTCGTGGATGGTCAGGTGCGTGCCGGGGATCGTGAAGACGCCGCCCCCGCCGTCGGCCTTGTCGCGGACCAGTCGCAGGCGCTCGAGGATCGCGGTCCCCTGGTTCAGCACGCCGCCGCCCAGGCCGATCTCCTTGGACGTGTCGCCGCCGTTGGCGTCGCCGCCGGTGATCGTCATGTCGCTGATGAGCGCCGTCGTGTCGGACGCGATCTCGAAGACGCGGTCAAGGCCGGCGCCGTCGACCGTCGTCTGCCCGGCCCCGGCGCCGCGCACGGTCACGTCGTCGGTGATGTCGAGGTCCCCGTTGCCGGCGTCGCGCTCGCCCGCGGCCCCGGCCTCCGGCGACGGCACGCTCGACAGGCGGTAGCGACCCAGCGGGACGGTGACGGTGTCGTTGCCGTCCGTCGCGTCGGCCTCCTGGATCGCCGCCCGCAGCGTGCAGGTCGCCGCGGCGGTGCGGCAATGGTGGTCGCCCGGCTTGACGTCCGGCGCGTCGGCGGTCGAGTCGACACGGATGTCCGCCGCGCGGGCGGGCTGCGCGCTCACCCCGACGAGCCACATCGCGCCGAACGCGACGATGGCCGCGCCCCGCGCGCGGCGTGTCGCGGTGCTCCCCACGTCTCCCATTCGAACCCCCTGCCCGCTGTTGAACCAGCCCGTCTCGGAAACCCCGCAGTTTCCGACTTGGACGCTAGCGTTTCTCTCGCTATCGTGCAAACTCATGCCCACCGGCGCGGTCAAGGCCGACCGAGGCGCATCGGTCTTCGCGCCGGCGATCCCGGGGCTGCCGAGCGGCTACACCGGCCTCCCGCGCGAGCTGGTCGAGGCCTCCCAGCGCCAGCGGCTGCTGCACGGCGTGACCACGGCCGTCGCGCAGAAGGGCTACGGCCCGGCGACGATCACGGACATCACCCGGCAAGCCGGCGTCTCGAAGAAGACGTTCTACGAGCACTTCCCGGACAAGCTCGCCTGCTTTCTCGCCGCCTACGACCACGGCAGCGAGGCGCTGCTCGGCAGGGTCACCGATGCCTCGCGCGAGGCGTTCGAGGGAGGGCTCGAGCCGGTCGAGCAGCTGCGCCGCGCAACGCGCGCCTACCTCGGCTTCCTCGTCGCCGAGGAACCGTACGCGCGGATGTTCTTCCTCGAGATGCTCGCCGCCGGCCCGGAGGCGATCACGCGCTACCGCCGCTGCCGGGAGAGCTTCGTGGCCAGCATCCGGATCTGGCACGAGGCCGCCCGCGAGCGTCACCCGGACTGGCCGCCCGCGTCCGAGCTCGCCTACGAGGCGGCCACCGGCTCGGTCCACGAGCTCTCGGTGGGCCGCATCGCGACCGGTCGCGCGGCCCAGCTCCTCGACCTCGAGGACGAGCTGCTCGACCTCCAGCTCGCGATCCTGCGTGTCCCCAGCGAGCTTTGGACGGCGCCGGTCGCCGCGGCGCCGTTCCGCGACTTACGCCTCGCTGGGCGCGGGGAGCGTGACGACGGCGCGTCGACCGGCGGGGCGCAACCGCGCGAGCAGCGCGAGCGGTGAGCGGCGAGCGATGCGCGCGGGGCGGGCCTCCGCGACCAGGCGCTGATGATCGGCGGCGCGGATGTGGTCGGCGACGACCGAGCGCGCGACGCGACCTGTGAGGGCATGCGGGGACACGACGATTCCCTTCCGTAGGGGCTTCGGCGGGCGGCATCCCTGCGACGCAGCCTCGGTGCCACCGTAGACAGTCTCGAGGAGCGGCGTTGGCCAGAACTGGCGCCTCGCGACGAAGTGTGCGGACGTCACCCCCCGGTCGGCGAGAACTCGCAGGCCGACCGCGACAAAGCGCTCATGCCTTGGCGGACGCGCCGGACGACGACCATGGCCATGTCATCGCGCTGCGCTCCCTCCTGGAAGCGCTCGAGCGGCGCGACGACGCGCTCGAGCGTCTCCTCGGCGGACCGGGTCTTTCCGCGCAGGGCATCGAACAGCCGGCGCTCGCCGAAGCGCTCTTCTCGCCCTTGGGCGTCGAGCACGCCGTCGGTGTAGAGCACGAGCGTGTCGTCATCGTCGAGGATCACGGTCTGCTCGGCGAAGCGGGCGTCGGGCGCGACGCCGAGCAGCAGCGAGGCCGTGCCCACCGCGCGCGGCTCGCCGGCGTGCACGCGCACCGGCGGCGGATGTCCCGCGCAGGCGATCGTCGCCTCGGCGCGCCCGTCGACGTCGCGCAGCAGCACGCAGGCGGCCGAGATGATGCCGCTCTGCTCCTCGCGGTGCAGGTCGTCGTTGAGGTGCTCGAGCGCGCCGGCCGGACTGGCCGTGAGCGTCGCGCCGGTGCGGATGCTGTAGCGCGCGAGGCCGGTCAGCGCGGCGGCGGCGGGGCCCTTGCCGATGACGTCGCCGATGACGACCATCCACGCGTCGCCGACGGAGATGACGTCATAGAAGTCGCCGCCGACCTCGTCGCTGCGCCCGGCCGGCTGGTAGAGCGCCGCCGCGCGCCAGCCCGCCATGCTCGGCAGCGCCGGCGGTCGCAGGCCGGCCACCAGCGTCCGGGCGAGCTCGGAGCGCTCCTGATGGAAGCGGGCGTTGTCGAGGGCGACCGCGGCCTGGCTGGCCAGGTAGCCGAGCATCGCCTGTTCCCGGTCGGAGAAGACGCGGTCGCCGCGGGCGACGGCGAGGACCCCGAGGACGTCGGCGGACCGGTCGCCCGCCCGCAGCGGCCGTGAGATCGCCCATGCCCGGCCGTACGGCGCCGGGTCGAGCGCGCCGCCCGCGAGCGCGGCGCGCTCGGCGGCGTCGAGCGCGCCGGCGAGCTCGGAGGCGTCGTCGTCGAGCGCTTCGTTGTCAGGGGCGACGACGTCGTCGCCCGCGCGGGCGCGGCCGCGGTCGGCTTGGAGCGCGTCGACGGCGGTGCTGACGACCAGCGCCAGGAGCCCGTGCGGGTCGAGATTGGAGGCGAAGGCCTCGCCGACGCGGCGGATCGTCTCCTGCAGCCGCGCTCGCTCGCGCTCGAGCTCGTCCAGCCGCGCGACGGATTGGTCGATGCGCCGGCGGCGGTCGCGGGCGAAGACGGCGAGCAAGGCCAGCAGCGGGGCGGCGAGCAGGGGGGCGAACGCGTGGCGCTCGGCGGTGATCGCGACCAGCAGCCCCAGCGGCGCCAGGAGGCCGTCGACCGCGTAGACGGAGGCCATGACGCGTAGCTGCAACCCGGGGCGGATCGCGCGCCCGGCCCATTCACGCGCCGTCGACGCGACGACGTCGAGCGCCCACTGGGCCCCGAACGCGGCGACGAAGAGCGGCCAGTGGCGCAGCTCGGGCGAGGGGCCGCCCGCCAGCGCGAGCACGCCGGCCGGCGCGACGGCATGCCAGCCGTCCCCGATCGCGGTCACGATGCGCTCGGGGTGCGCGCGCCCGAGCGCCACGTCGATCGCCGCGCTCGCCGCCAGCCCGCCCGCGACGACGAGCGGCACGACGCCGAGGGGCAGCGCGAACAGCATCGGCACGAAGATCAGCTGCGTCGGCAGCGCGGACCCGGCGCCCACGTACAGCCGCACGCGCGCCGCGGCGACGTAGAGCCCCGCGTAGAGCGCCACGGTTGCCGGCGACGGCGCCCGCGGCGACGAGACGAGGAGCGCCATGCCGCCCGCCACGGCGAGCAGCGCCGCGGCGCTGATCGCCTCGACTCGCAGCTCGCGCGGCGCCAGGCGGCGCGGACGGTGCGGTCGCGCGTGCTCCATCAGCCGCTCGGGCGCATCGCGCAGGCCGGTGGTGCCCGGGGCGCCCACGGGCCGTCGGGCTCTGCGGCGCCCCCCGCCTGATCTCGTCGCTCTGAGCATCGTCCTGACGTGGCTTCGACCCGGGCGCGCCCCGCCCTTCGCTCGGGCCGGAATACCCACTAAAGGGTTTGGCACGCACTGCCGATAGGAGCGCACGGGGGACAGCTTCAGGAAGGAGCAGTCATATGCCGATTCGTCTTTTCCTGTGCCCGATCGCGCTCGTCTCGGCGTCGCTGGGCGTCTCGGCGCTGGCCACCGCGCCCGCCGCGCTCGCCGGGCCCCTGGTGGCGACGGCCACCGACTGCCCTTCCGAGGTCCTCACGCAGCCGTTCCTGCCGTGGGCAGACCCGGCCAGCTACGTGCTCGCGCCCGACGGCGGCTTCGAGGCCGGCGCGTCGGGTTGGAGCCTCTCGGACGCGGCGATCACCGCTGACAACGAGTCGTTCTACGTCCACGGCTCGGGCGACGGAGCCGCACTCGAGCTGGCGCCCGGCGGATCGGCGACCTCGGCGCCCATGTGCGTCGGCATCGAACACCCCACGCTGCGCTTCTTCGCCCGCCACGACGGCTCCGCGGCGAGCACGCTGCGCGTCGACGTGCTCTACGAGGACGCGGCCGGCACCACCCGCTCGCTGACCATCGGCCGGGTGCTCGGCGGCGACGACTGGTCGCCCACGCTGGTGATGCCGGTGGTGGCCAACCTGCTGGCGCTCGTGCCGGGCGAGCGCACCGCCGTCGCGTTCCGCTTCACCGCCGAGGGCGCGGACGCGGCCTGGCGTATCGACGACGTCTACGTCGACCCCTACAGCAAGGGCTGACAGGCGGCGCGGCGCGCCGGGGCGCGTCGGCCGCCGCGCCGGCCGTTCCGGATCACGCGATCTCGCGGCCGATCAACTCGATCTGCGCGACGTCGTCGTGCAGCAGGAGCTGGAGCATCACCCGGTCCACGCCCGCCTCTTCGAGGCGGCGCAGCTGCTCGCGCGCCTCGTCGGGCGTCCCCGAGATCCAGGTCTCCGGCGGCGTGAAGCCCGGCTCGCCGCGGCGCTCTGCGACCGCCCGCGTCCGCTCGGCGACCTCGGCGCGGTCGCGCCCCAGGACCGCTCCGGTCATCAGCGAGAAGCGCAGCTCGGACCGGCCGGCCGCGCTCCACCCGCGCTCGACGGCCGCCCTGCGCTGCCGGCATTCCTCCGGCGTCGCGAAGACCGTGTTGTACTCGTCGGCGAAGCGAGCGGCGAGCGCGGCGCTTCGCGGTCCGGCCAGCCCGCCGACGATGAGCCACGGCGCCTGCGGCTTGGGCTGCGCGTCGACCGGGCCGACGCGGTAATGGCGGCCCGCGAACCGGAACGTGCCCTCGCGCCACAGGCCGCGCACGATCTCCAGCTGCTCGGCGAAGACGTCGAGGCGCTCACCGGTCGCCGGGAAGGGGAATCCGTAGGCCTCGTGCTCGCGCGCGTGCCACCCCGCGCCGAGCCCGAGCGATACGCGCCCGCCAGAGACCTCGGCCGCGGTCGCCGCGAGCTTGGCCACGACCGCCGGATGGCGAAACGTCGCCGGCGAGACGAGCGTGCCCAGGCGCAGCTGCGTCGTGACGGCGGCCAGCGCGCACAGCGTCCCCCACGCGTCGAGCACCGGGCGCTCCTCGTGGCCGTCGAGCGGCAGGTAGTGGTCGGAGCGAAACAGGCTGCCGACGCCGTGCTGCTCGCACGCGGCCGCGATCGCCTGCCACTGCGGCCAGGTCACGCCCTCCTGGCCCTCGATCATCACGCAGAGCTCCATCGGCTCGCGGCGCGACGCTCAGGCGGTGAACGCCGAAGCGACGAGCGCGGTGTCCTCCGACCCGCGGTAATAGGTGACCTTGCCGTCGCGGAACCGCCAGAAGTGGTGGAGGTTCATCGCGACGTCCTTGCCGGTCGCCGCGGTGGTGAAGGCATACCGCAGGAACACCATGACGTCCCCGTCGTCGTTGCCGGCGAAGCTCAGCGGCGTGAACTCGGTGACGGGCCCGGCCTGCTGGATGCCCGCGAAGAAGCTGGGCACCTCGGCCTTGCCGTGCTTGACGCCATGCCACGGCGCGACCTCGATCGCCGCTTCGGCGGCCCAGTCGACGTCATCGGTGCACTGCTCAAGGATCGCGTCGACGTCGCCGCGCCCGAAGGCCGCGTAGATCTCCTTCACCGTCGCGATGTTCTCCTCGGCGCTCACGAGCTGCTCTCCTCATGCGTCGCTGATGACGCCGTAAACCTACGCAGTGAGGCCTACGCGTGCGGTCACCGCTCGGGGGCCGGAACGCGCGGTTGTTGCAGAGCGCTCGGATGGGGCAAGGAGGGAACGGGAACCACACCGACCCGTAGGAGGTCTCGATGCTCGCGCCCCCGTTGGCCATCGGCACCATCACCCTGATCCTCATCATCATCGTGGTGGTGCTACTTCTGGGGGGCTTCGGCTTCCGCGGGCGCTTCTAGGCGTCCGGCGTAGCGCCGCCTGAGCGGTCGGTGCGGGCTGCGCGCGAGCCCGCGCCCCGCGGCCGTGCTAGTTCCAACGCGTCCGGGGTAGCAGCGCTCGGATGTCACGTGCGTCCGCACTCCTGGCCGTCCTCACCGACGAACCCGCGACGACCTCGGAGCTCTACGACCGTGTCGGCTACCCAACGCTCGTGCGCATCGGCCTCGTCCCCTACGACGCATTTCGCGCCGAGCTCGCGGGGTTGGCAGCCGCCGGCCTGGCGGAGAGCGACACCGCCCCCGACGGCGTGACGTTGTGGCGCCGGCCGACGACGGCGGACACGCCCCCGCCGCCGGCCGTGAGCTGACCGCGACTCAGGCCGAAACCGTCCGCTCGCACTCGCGCTCGGACCGGTAGCCGTAGGCGGCTTCGCGCACCGCGGCGTCGCTCTCCAGTCCCCCGCCGAGCGCTCCTGCGACGAGCCGTTTCCGGGGACCAGGCACCTCGACCCGCACTGGAGCGCGTTCTGGACGCTCGACGAGCACCGCGGCGGACCGCCGACGATGACGGATCACGTGGTTCGCGAGACCGCCGAGGAACTCGAAGTCGTGGTCTCGGGCCGGGCGATCGCGATCTCGTCGGGATCGATGGCGAGCGCGCTCCCGCATCCGGGCGTCGTCGCCGTTCCGCTCGCCGACGGTCCACCGGTGGAGACTCGACTGGTCTGGCGCACCGCAGGCGAGAACCCGATGGTCCATGCGCTGGTGGACCTCGCCGACGCCTGGATCGGCGGAACCGCGTAACCGCGATCCACCAGGTGGTGGTGTCATCCTCTGCGCGGTGACGGGATGGGCGTGAGATGGGCCACGGCGCGACCGGCGCGCGTCGAGCCGGCGCGTAGCCCCACGGGCGGGGACGGTCTGCGGCCGCTTGCCGTCGCCCACGGGCAGCCCGACGCTCGCCAGTCGGCGATGGCCGCCGCCGTCTTGTTCGTCGCGGCCGGAGTGCTGGGGCTGCTCGCGCCGGCGCTCCCCGGTCCCGTGCCGCGGGCCAGCACCACGCTCAACGGACTCGTCGTCGCCGACCTCGTGACCGCGGCCGTCATGGTCGTGCTGCCCTGGGACCGGCTGGGACGCCGCGGGCTCGCCTGCGTCGCCGTCCTGGCGCTCGCGCTCGCCGCGGCGTACGGCGAGGCCGGCGTCGTCCCGGCCTACGGCTATCCGCTGTTCTTCATGGTCGTCTACGGATGGGTCGGCCTGGCGCTGCCCCCGCGCTGGCCGCTGGGACTCGCACCGGTGCTCGCGGCCGCCTACGTCCTGCCGCTCGTCCGCGAAGGCGCCGCGGCCGCCGGGACCGCCGTGATCGCCGTGCCGATGCTCGTCCTCCTCGCCGAGCTCGTGGCCACGTCCTTCGCCCGCCTGCAGCGCGAGGGCGGCCGCCTTGCGGTCGCGGCCCTGCTCGACGAGCTGACAGGCCTCGGGAACCGGCGGATGGCCAACACCATGCTCGACACCCTGCGCCCCGGCGACGCCGTGCTCATGGTCGACGTGGACCGCTTCAAGGAGGTCAACGACACGCACGGCCACGCGGCGGGCGATCGCCTGCTGAGCGACCTCGGCGAGTTCCTGAAGCAGCACGTGCGCCGCGACGACGTCGTGACGCGCGTGGGCGGCGAGGAGTTCCTCGTGATCCTGCGGGGCGCGAACGATCACGCCGACCGGCTCGCGCTCGGCCTCCTGCGCGCCTGGCGTGCCACGGGTCCGATGACGAGCGTCAGCATCGGCGTCACCGTCCATGAGGCCGGCGAGCCGGCCCAGCGCACCGTCGAGCGCGCCGACGCCCGCGTCTACCGGGCCAAGCGCGCCGGGCGCGACTGCGCGTGGGGGGAGGACCGCCTCGCGGACGCCGCCCCCACAGAGACCCCAGGTCTATAGTCGGACCCGAGGGCACAAGGAGGAGCGCCCCATGAGCTTCGACTCGGAACTGGACGACCTGGGCGCTGCGCTCGCCGCCTTCACGCGACGCAGGCTGCTGCACGGGGGTGCGGTCGGGCTCGGAGGGCTGGCAGGCGTCGGACTGCTCGACGCGGCGTCCGTGTTCGCGAAGTCGTCGCACGCGCCGCGGCCGATCCCGGGGGGCTTCAGCAAGAACTTCAAGCCGGTGCCCAAGCACCCGTTCGTCCACGTCCTCGCGCCCGGCATCGGGGCCGAGATGTCGACGATCACCGACTTCAACGGCGTCGTCGGCGCGTCCGAGATCCGGGGCACGGCGCACGGCAGCGACGGCTCGACCTACGACTTCGACACCGACATGCGCTTCATGCGCGGCGATTACGTCGGTCTGGACCGGCGCGTGCACCACGGCACGTTCGGCTTCATCTGAATCGACCTGTTCGACACGGGCGCCGTGGGCGACCCGTCCCATCAGCAGCACGACTGGGAGCCGGGCATCGCCCGGTCGGGCCTGTTCTGGACGGTCGCCGTCCCGCCGTCGGCGATCAGCGTCGAGCCCGGGACCGGCAAAGCGCGCTTCCACGCGAGCAACGTCCCGGTGAGGGACTTCCACGACTTCCTCAACGCGGTCCAGCGCGGCGGGCCCGCACCCGTTCCCGCCCACGTGACCTTCGACGTGCGCTGGGCCGGGCACGGCAAGAAGCGCAAGCTCCGCGACAAGACCTTCGGGTTCTCCGGCACGTACGTGACGGGCCCGGCGACCGTCACCTTCAGCGCGTCGAACGACGGCGGGGACGTGACCTACACGTCCGACCCCGAGGGGCAGCACAACCCGACGACCGCCCAGGGCGGCGCCGGCTCGCCCGCGGTCGGACGCCAGCGAAACGGCGTCTTCTTCCGTCGTGAGATGCCGACTAAATGAACCGTGGATGACGGCGGATGACCAGGCGATGACAGTTGCGTCATCTGTCGCTCCTGGCAACGGACACGGCTGGATAGTCCCCACCGCGCCGTGTCCTGGTCCAGCCGCCCAGATCCCCGCCGCAGTGACCTGATCGCTCGCGCCCGCCAGGGCGTCCAGCCTGCCCAGGTCGCGGCCGGCGAGGACCAGGAGTTCACGCTCCGGGTCCCCACGGCGCGACGTCGCCACGACCCGCGAGACGTTCCGGTTCCTCGGCGTGGCCGCGCGCCCGGGCACCTACGTCTGGCGCGTGCTCCAGGGCTACGCCGACGGCAAGGTCAAGCCGTGGACCGGGCTGCCGGAGCGCCCGGGTCAGGACGAGGGCTTCGAGTCGGGACCCACCGCTCCAGGTCCTGCGCCCGCGATGCGAGTCGGCGTCGCCGCCGCGACGACGCCGGCGCTGGATGCCCGCCCCCGGCCCGGAGCGCGGCACGGTCGAGTACGGGAGTGTGGCTGGGGCTCATCGCGATCGTGCTCGCCGCGCTCGCCGTGCTCCTCAGCGGCCTGCTGTGGTCGACGCGCCCGGCGGTCGTACCGGCCGAGGCGGGAAGCGAGTGGCCGTTGTGACGGGGACGTCGAGCGCGCCGTACGATGCGGCGATGAGCGACCGGATCAAGCACGCGCGCGTCGGCGAGATCGACCTCGCCTATGAGACCTTCGGCGATCCCGAGCACCCCCCCGTCGTGCTCGTCATGGGGCTCGGCACGCAGATGCTCGGCTGGCCCGACGACTTCTGCGCCGCCCTCGCCGATCGAGGGCTGTTCGTGATCCGGTTCGACAATCGCGACATCGGGCTGTCGACCCATCTGCACGACGCCCCGCCCGGCGACATCGCGGCCGCGATGGCCGGCAACACGTCGTCGGCCTCGTACACGCTGTCGGACATGGCGCGCGACACCGTCGGACTGCTCGACGCGCTCGACGCCGGCAGCGCCCACCTCGTCGGTGCGTCGATGGGCGGGATGATCGCCCAGACGGTCGCGATCGAGCACCCGGACCGCGTGCGGACGCTGACGTCGATCATGTCCACCACCGGCGACCCCGCGGTCGGCGGCGCGACCGACGCCGCCCTGGCGGTGCTGCTCGCGCCGCCCGCCACGAGCCGCGAGGAGGCCGTCGAGCGCACCGTCGCGGCGTTCCGCGTGATCGGTTCGCCCGGCTTCGAGCTCGACGAGGCCGAGGTGCGCGAGCGCGCCGGCCTGAGCTACGACCGCGCCTACGACCCCGACGGCGTCGCGCGCCAGCTGCTGGCCATCCTCGCCTCCGGCGACCGCACCGCGCGGCTGCGCGGCCTCGACGTGCCGACGCTCGTCATCCACGGCGACGGCGACCCGCTCGTCAACCTCAGCGGCGGCCGCGCCACCGCCGGCGCCGTGCCGGGCGCCGAGCTCGTCGAGATCGAGGGCATGGGCCACAACCTCCCGCGCGAGCTCTGGCCGACGATCACCGACCGGATCGCCGCGCTGGTCGAGCGCGGCGAGCTCATCGCGTCGTCCTGACGGTGCGTGCGGCGGTACCGCGGCGTACCGTCTGACTGAAAGCCCGGTCGCCCCGTCCGATAACGAGGCCATGCGTCTGCTGCCTGTCAGCCGTGCCGTGGGACTCCAGCTCGCGCGGGACATCCCCGCGCCGGACCCCAGCCAGATGCCGCTGCTGCGCTCGGGCGCCAGGCTCACCGAGCGCTACGCCCGGGCGCTCGTCGACGCCGGCGTGCCGGCCGTGTGGGTCGACGACCAGCTCTCCGAGGGCGTCGAGCCCGTGGAGCTCCTCCCCCCGCACGTCCGCCAGGAGGTCGCCCAGAAGGTCTCGGCGGCGCTCGGCGACGCGCGCACCGCGCTCGCCGACCGCCAGCCGCTGCCGCCCGAGGCCCTCGACGCCCTCAGCGCCGTCGTCGACCGGATCGTCGCCAGCGTCGCCGCCCACTCCGGGACCGCGGTCGTCCTCAGCGACCTCGCCGCCGCCGACGCCTACACCCACCAGCACTGCATCGACGTCTGCGCGCTCGGCGTGCTCCTCGGCCGCGAGCTGTTCGCGCGTGCAGGGTGGCAGGACGACCGCGGCCGTTACCACGTCGATGGCATCGATCGCCGGCTGCACCGGCTCGGCCTCGGGCTCCTGCTGCACGACATCGGCAAGCTCGCCATCCCGCTGGCGATCCTCAACAAGCCCGGCGCCCTGACCAGCGAGGAGACCGCGATCGTGCGCCGCCACCCCGAGGACGGCGCGCTCATGCTCGACGGCGACGCCTGGTCCCCCGTCATCCGCGCCATCGTGCGCGAGCACCACGAGCGCTGGAACGGCACCGGCTACCCGCAGGGCCTGGCGGGCCGGAGCATCCATCAGCTCGCCCGGCTCGCCGCCGTGGCCGACGTCTACGACGCGGTGACGAGCCAGCGGCCCTACCAGCCGGCACGTCCCGCCCACGTCGGCTACGACATCATCGTCCAGGGCGCCGGCACCCAGTTCGACCCCGAGGTCGCCGCCGTGTTCCGCCGCCTCGTGCATCGCTTCCCCGTCGGCAGCGAGATCACCCTCGCCGACGGCTCGCGAGGCGTCGTCGCCGCCGTCGACGCCGACGATCCCGAGCGTCCCACGGTGCGCCTGCCCAGCGGCGAGCGGCGGGTCGACCTCACCGCAGAGCGCGCCGCGTAGCGAGCTCAGCGGCGTCGCCAAGAAACAGATCTTCACACCCCACGGCCCGCACGCCGGCCCGCACGGCGGCCAGTGCGGTGATCCGGCTGGCCGTCGCCACCCGCAGGCGCACGCCTTCTTCCTCGACCACGGCGCTGTCCAGCAACCGCGCGCCGAGCAGCTCGATGAGATGCCGCCTCACCGTCTCGAGGACGTCGGCACTCACGTCCGGACGCGCTCGCAGGTCCACCACATGGCCCTCACTGGCCGCCATATCGGCTCACTTCCGCTCGCCTCTGGACCACGGACAGCGTACCCCGAATGACCTCGCGCAGCGCGGAAGGGACGGCCGCCATCCGGCGTCCTTCTGGGTGATCACGCTCTTTGTCCCAGAGAGAGGAGTCCCTCACATGAACCGTCGACGGCTCACGATTGCTGCGTTCGTTGCCGCGCTGGCCTGCGCGGGCGCCGGAACGGCGCACGGCGCCGCCGGCGCCGCCAAGTCGGGCACGGTCGACCTTCGGGCGACCAAGCTCGGCAAGGTCCTGGTCGATGCCAAGGGCATGACGCTGTACCTCTTCGAGAAGGACCGCCGCAACAAGAGCGCGTGCGCGGGCGCCTGCGCGAAGGTGTGGTCGCCGCTGCTCGTCAAGGGCAAGCCGACCGCAGGGGGCGGCGTCAAGGCGTCGCTCCTCGGGACCACGCGGCGCAAGAGCGGCGTTCAGGTGACCTACAACGGCCACCCGCTGTACCACTTCAGCGGCGACAAGAAGCCCGGCGACGCGCGGGGCGAGGGATCGAAGGCGTTCGGCGCCGAGTGGTACGTGCTCTCGGCCAAGGGCGCGAAGGTCGAGAAGGGCGGCTCGTAGCCGCCGGCGCGTCAGCTCATCGACGGGTGCGGACCGTCTTGCGGCGTGTCGAAGCGGCCGCCGTCGATGAGCTCGACGCGATAGCCGTCCGGGTCGGCGACGAAGGCGATGCGAGGAAGGTCGTCGCGCCCGCCCGGGCGGTACGGCGGCTTCTCCGGCTGCACGCCGAGCTCGCCGAGCCTCGCCAGGACCGCCTCGAGGTCGTCGACCGTCACGGCGACGTGGTTGTAGCCCTCGCCGAGATCGTAGGGCTCGTCGCGCCCGAGGTTGACGGTGAGCTCCAGCCGGTCCCCGTCACCGGGCAGACCGAGATAGACGTTGTACGCCGACTCGAAGTTCAGCCGCCCGCGCTCCTCGAAGCCGATCGCGCGGTAGAAGCGCACGGACGCGTCCGGGTCGACGACGCGCAGGCAGGTGTGGACGAGTGAGGTCGGCATGCCGTCGGTGGGACCGTACCCTCCGCGCGCTCTGAGGGCTACGGCTCGCGCAGGTGGTCGCGCGCGTACGCGCGCAGCAGCTCCTCGGAGTCGTCGCCGCGGCCGCCGTGGAAGCCGGCCGTCGTCCTGCCCAGGTCGTCGACCGCCTTGAGGAGCAGGTGGGCGCGCAGGCGGACGCGGTCGGGCCGGTCCTCCGCCCTGCCGCGCCGGCCGAGCTCGAGCAGGTAGGGCGCAGCGGCGGGCAGCGAGAAGCGGGCGTCGCCCTCGGCGAAGTAGTACGAGATCGGGAAGTTGACGAGGTCACGCTCGACCGCGACGAGGCGCGAGGTCAGCCCGGCGTACACCTGCTCGGCGGCCTCGGGCTCGAGCCGGTCGACCGCGAGGTCGGTCTCCTCCTCGGCGGTGCGCAGCAGCCAGATCTCGTAGGCGAGCGAGCGCCGGCGCGACAGCACCGGATAGATCAGCAGCAGCCATGAGATGCTCGAGGTCAGCAGCCCGAAGCCGAGCAGGGCCTCCAGCGGCAGGATGAGCCGCAGCGCCGCGGCCGTCGGCGTGATGTCGCCGAACCCCAGCGTGGTCAGCGTGACGAGCGAGATGTTGAGCGAGTGCACGAAGTCCGATCCGGCGGCGTCCACGCGCGGGTCGAAGCGAAAGCCGCTCGGCATGTGGGGCCAGAAGACGAGCGCCCAGCCGACGATCAGCAGCACCGCCCAGACGCCGATCACCGCCACGAGCGCGACGGGCCCGCCGAGCGGGAACAGCTGGTGGCGGGGCCCGGTCCGGCGGAAGAGCCGCCAGACGCCGCGGGCGATCACGCGCGCGACCGTCGCGTCGCCCTCGGGATGGAAGAGCGCGTCGAACGCATCGCGGCCGGCAAGGCCGATCATCGCGACGCCCGCGGCGGTGGACATGACGGCGCTCGGTGTCCCCACCGCTGTATTCGTAGCCGACCGCGCCCCCGGGTCGGTCCGTCAGTGCCGCAGGTCGCGCGGCCGCACGAAGGCGACGAGCTCCGCCCCGCCGGCGTCCAGCTCGGCCCAGCGCGCGCCGTCGAAGGCCAGCATGGCGAGCGCCGCCGTCGGGAACTTCACGCGGACCGCCGCGACGTGCGGCCCGGGCCGGGCGAGGTCGAGCGCGAGCTGCTGCAGGCCCGGGTTGTGCCCGATGATCATCACCGACGAGACGGTGTCCGGGACCGCGCGCAGGCGCTCGAGCAGCGCGTGCGCGCTCGCGCCGTAGAGCTCGGCCTCCACGCGCACGGAGCGGCGCCCGAGCGCGGGCTCGATGCGCTCGAGCGTCTGGCGGACCCGAAGAGCGGTCGAGCACAGCACCAGCTCGGGCTCGATCGCCTTGGCGCGCATGTGGCGGGCGATCGCCTTCGCCGCGCTGCGCCCCCGTCCCGCGAGCGGGCGGTCGTGGTCGGGAAGGTCCTCGTTCTTCCAGCTCGACTTCGCGTGGCGCAGCAGGTAGATGCGTTTCATCGGCGCGCGTCGCTCCGATCGCGACGCTACCGCCGGCGCCCTTTCACAACTTGATCACATCCGCGCGTGGCGCGAGCGCCATACCGTCACGGACGGTGTTGATCAACGATCAGCTGCCTCCCTTCGTCGCCGACAGGCCGCTCACGCGTGCGGCGGTCGACTTCGCCGCGCAGCGCCACGAGCGCCAGCGCCGGGAGTCCGACGCCGCGCCGTTCCTCCTGCACCCGCTCGAGGTCGCCGCGCTCCTCGTCGGCGCCGGGTTCGGCGACGAGGTCGTGGCCGCCGGCGTGCTGCACGACATCCTCGAGAAGACCGAGGCCACCTCCGAGGAGCTGCGCGAGCACTTCGGCGAGCGCACGGCGGCGCTCGTCGAGGCGGTCAGCGAGGACGCCGCGATCGACGACTACGAGCCGCGCAAGGCCGGCCTGCGCCGGCAGGTCGAGGCTGCCGGGCACGACGCGCAGGCGATCTACGCCGCCGACAAGCTGGCCAAGACCCGCGAGATGCGCGCGCTGGCGGCGCGGTCCCACCTCTCGCTCACCGACCCGCGGCTGCAGCGCCGGCTCGTCCATTACGGCCAGAGCCTCGAGCTGCTCGAGTCCGTCATGCCGGATCTGCCGCTTGTCGCGCAGCTGCGCTTCGAGCTGTGGGCCCTGCGGCGCCTGCCGCCCGGCCCTCCGGACTGAGTCCGAGCGCCGAACGCGCCAATCCGCGCCGGACACGACATCTTGACCGGGGCCACATGATCGTCGGAGAGCCTGGGGCATGCGCTTCGGCTGGCCCCTCGGACGACCGCCCCCGCCCGCCGGCGCGCGGTGCGCCGGATGCGGGCGCGTCATGCGCGACGGCATGGAGCGCCTCATCGTCCACGGCGTCGTCTTCCATCCCGAGTGCGCGCGCTACCGGCCGGGTGGTCGCCCGGGCCGGTGAGCGCGCACCTCAGCCGCCGGAGTCCTCGTCCTCCAGCTCGGCGAGCTCGCGCTTGAGCACCTTGCCCGTCGGGTTGCGCGGCAGCTCTTCGATGAAGATCACGTCGCGCGGGACCTTGTAGCGAGCGAGGTTGCTCTTGACGTGGTCCTGGAGGTCCGTGGCGCTGGCCTTGGCGCCCGGCTTGAGCACCACGAACGCGCGCAGCCGCTGGCCGAACTTCTCGTCGTCGACCCCGATCGCGGCGGCCTCGGCGACGGCCTCGTGGCGCGAGAGCACGTCCTCGACCTCTTTCGGGAAGACGTTCTCGCCGCCCGACACGATCATCTCGTCGTCGCGCCCGCTGACGAACAGCCGGCCCGCCTCGTCGAAGCGCCCGACGTCGCCGGTCGCCATGAGCCCGTCGATCTGGTCCTTGGTCCCGCCGCCGGTGTAGCCCTGGAAGAGCATCGCGTTGCCGACGAAGATGCGCCCGACGTCGCCCTGCTGCACGGGCCGGCCGTCCGCGTCGTAGAGCCGGACGATCGAGCCGCGCGCCGGCCGTCCCGCCGTTCCCGGCGCCGCGCGCATGTCCTCCGGCGTGGCGATCGTCGCGGCCGACACCTCGGTCGAGCCGTAGAGGTTGTAGAGGTTGTCGCCGAACTCGTCCATCCAGCGCAGCGCGAGGTCGCCGGGCAGCGCCGACCCGCTCGCGCACACCGCGCGCAGCGAGCTCGTGTCGTAGCGGCGCCGGACCTCCTCGGGCAGCTCGAGGATGCGCTGCAGCATCACAGGCACGACGACGAGGACGTCGCAGCCATGCTCGGCGATGTCGGCCAGGCACTGCTCGGGATCGAAGCGGCGGCGCAAGATGAACGTCGAGCCGAGCGCCATCCCGATGGCGAAGTTCGAGAACCCCCACGCGTGGAACATCGGCGCCGCCATCCGCACGATCTGCCCCTCGCGCAGCGGCATGCGCTCCAGCAGCGCCGCCGGGGGATCGAGCGTGCGCGGCGTGTCGCCGCGCGTCGCGCCCTTCGGCGTGCCGGTGGTCCCCGAGGTCAGGATCGTTACGCGCCCGGCGCGCCCCGGCGGCGAGAGCGACGACGCGTCGCCCTCCTCGACCAGCCGGCCGAGGAGCGGGTCGCCGGCGCTGTCGCCCTCGTGCCATGCGACGAAGCGCTTGCGCTGCCGGCCGGCCTCGCGCACGAGCTCGGTGAACTCCTCGTCGTAGACGAGCGCCGCGACCTCCTCGCGCTTGGCGACCTCGGTGAGCTGCGGCGCGGCGAACGACGTGTTGAGCAGCAGCACGTCGGCGCCGAGCTTGGCCGAGGCGAACGCGGCCTCGACGAACCCGCGATGGTCGCGGCACATCAGCCCGACGCGGTCGCCTTCGCTGACCCCCGCCTCGGCGAGCGCGTTGGCGATCGCGTTCGAGCGCCGGTCGACATCGCGGTAGGTCAGCGCGCCGAGCTCGTCGACGAGCATGGTGCGCCCGCCGTGGCGGATCGCCCCGATGATGGCGCCCGCCGCCGGCGACGCTCCCCAGCGCGCGCCGGCCAGCGCGATGCGGGCGAGCTTGTCCGGGCGCATCGGCGCGACGAGTCCCGCGCCGGCCAGGATCGCCACGTTCTGGGCCTCGTGCAGGGCGCGGCCGGGCAGGCTCGTCCCGCCGCTGACGCGGCGCGCCTCGCCCTCCGCCTCGGCCTTGAACGTCTGCAGGCTGCGGCGCACGCTGGCGGCGATCAGCGGCGCCGCGAGCACCTCGGCGACCGTGCCGAGCACGGCGCCGGGGGCGCCATACGAAAGCCGGACCGTCAGCTTCGTCGCGCCGCCCGAGGCGTCGCGCAGGCGGATGCGCCCGCGCTGCTCGACGCCGGTGACGCTCGTCCACACCACGTCGCGGCAGCGGTCGTACTCGACGATCTCGACGAGCCCGCCGACGTCGGCCGAGCCGACCCGCACGCGCATGTCGTAGCGCGACCCCAGCCCGGGCTCGCGCTCGGGGTCCTCGGGCTCGAGGCTCGTGACCCAGTCGAGCACGCGCGGGTAGCCCGCGGGGTCGTCGACGAGCTCCCACACGCGCTCGCGCGGCGCCTTGACGGTGATGCTCTCCTCGATCCTCATCCGATCAGCGGCAGCCGGCGCTCGCGCTGCAGGGCCGTGAGCACGTCCTGCATGGAGGCGAGCACGTCGCGGTTGATCTCGTCGACGTCGGGGTCCTCGCCGTAGCGCTCGCGCAGGTCGATCTTGGGCAGGACCTGCACGGTGATCTTGGCGGGCAGCGGGATGTGCCCGAAGATGCCCGGCATCAGCCCGAAGGGCAGCCCGACCATGATCGGCAGCGTCTTGAGCCGCAGGATGCGGTCGACGCCGGTCAGCCGGGCGAGGCGCTCGCCGCGGGTGAGGAAGAGCGCGGTCTCCTGGCTGCCGATCGAGACGATCGGCTGGATGGGCACGCCCATGCGCAACGCCAGCCGGACGTACCCCTTCCGCCCGCCGAAGTCGACGCGGCCCTGCTCCCACGTGGGGCGGAAGACCTCGTGGTCGCCGCCGGGGTAGACGAGGACCGCCGCACCCTCGGACAGCGCCAGCTCGGCGTTGCGCGGGTCGGCGGCCAGCGTGCCGTACTTGCGCACCATCCGGCCCGCCGGCCCGAGCACCACGCCGTTGTGGGCGAGCTGGTAGAAGCGCCGCTCGACGCCGAAGCGCGTGCTGAAGGCGAGCACGAAGACGAACAGGTCGGGCGCGAGCATCCCGCCGGAGTGGTTGCCGACGAGCAGCACGGGTCCCTCGCGCGGGATGTGGTGCAGGCCGCGGACGTCGGCGCGGAAGTAGAGGCTGGCCAGCGCCCACAGTCCCGGCAGCGTCTCGCGGATGTAGTCGGTGTCGCGCTCGTCGAGGTCGGCGGCGGGGACGAGGCTGCCGACCCGCTCCGTGACCGCGCCGACGGCGGCGGACACGAGCCCGCCAATCGCCGCGCGGCCGACCGCGGGGACGGACGGCCGAGCGCCGGCCTCGGGCTTCGCGAGCCTGCCGTCCTCGGACATGCGGGCCGAGTCTTGCACGGCGCCGGCCAGGCGGCACCTGCGCTGTGGAGCAACCCCTCTCCCACTGGTGCCGGGTGGATCGTGCGCGAACCGCTCAGCGGTGCGGGGCGCCGGAGCGCGCGGGCGCCTCCGCGGGCCGACGGCGGCGGACGCCGTCGACGGCGGCGATGCCGAGGGCAAGCACGAGCAGCGCCGGCCCCAGCCACCAGGTGAGCAGCCCTCCGCCGTCGGCGCACCACGCGCCGAGGCAGTCGGCGCGCAGCGTCCACTGGACGAGCAGGACGACCTGGATCGCCCCGACCGCGGCGAGCAGCGCGCGGGCTCGTCCCGACACGGCCTCGGACATGGCGAGGCAGCCGGTGGCGAGCAGCAGGGCGTACGTGAGCAGCGGAGGGAGCACGGGCGGTCCGGCCGCACACTCTTCCGGGAGGAACTCGCAGAAGGCAGGGGACTTTGGTCCTACGACCCGGCCCCTAACCGAGCCGGGCGCTCTCGGCGGAGCGCCCGGCCCGAACCAGCGCGCGCCCAAGGGCGCGCCCTGCACCAACCCCTGGAGAACGCTGGACCGGGGGAGAGACCTGGTTTTACCCAGCGGACCGCAGAAGCAGTCACGGCACCTCGCGGCTGAACGTGCGCGGACCCGCACCGCAAGAGTGCCGGGTTCCCCCTCGCGGGCGCCATGTCCGGCAAGAGACAGTCGCGGCCCCGACCTAGGAGCTTCGTGCCGATGCACCTTCTCCCGCACCTGGTCCGCCACGCCGCGCTGGCGCCGATCGCCATCGCTTTCCTCTTGTACGCCGCACCGAGCGCGCACGCGGCGGTGGGCACCGCCGTCTACGCGACCGGGTTGCACATCAACACGGGCGGCATCGTCGCGCCGGATGGCCGGATCTGGGTCTCGGACCACAACGCCGGCTTCTGCCGCGTCAAGGACGCGACCGCGAACGGACCCGGCTATCTCGAGCACCCGGACTTCGATCCCAACACCCCGGCCGGGCCGGACGAGACGCCGACCTGCGTCGGCGGCCTGCTGGCCGGCGCCGCCGCCGGGCCCGACGCCTCGAGCGCGCCGGCGTTCTACGACCCGTCGCCGCTGCTCGTCGGCAACGGTGACGAGCGCGTCTACGTGCCCGACGGCGCCGCGCCGAGCTCCGACGTCTTCGTGCTGCGCTGGCAGCCCGCCACCCATCTGTTCACGTGGACCGACGGCGACGTCGTGACGATGGTCGGCGCACGCGTCCGGCCGCTCGCTGCAAGCCTCGGGCCCGACGGCTTCATCTACGTCGGCTTCCAGAAGGCCGGCAACATCCAGCGCTTCGACCCCGATTCGCCCTCGCCGCAGGTCGCCGCGCCCACCGCGGACGGCCGCGGCGTCAGCGCGGTCGCCGCCGGCTTCGACTCGGCCGGGAAGACCACGGTCTACGTCGCCGAGACGTCCGGCCTGCGCCAGTTCCATCCGGGCGGCGGCGCCAGCCAGCCCACGCCGTTCTCCGTCGATGCCCCGGCGGCGCTCACCTACGATCTCTCGAGGCACCTGCTCTACAGCGGCACGGCCAACGGCTTGACCCAGGCGGACAAGGGCATCGACCACGTGCAGCGCGTGGCGACCGACACGAACACCGTCGAGGAATACGCCACCGGCTTCTCGATGGTCGGCGGCCTCGGCGTGCGCCCCGACGGCGCGGTGATGGTCGTCGACGACGAGGCGCTGCTCGATCCGGCCGAGCCGATCGGCACCGGCCTGCTGTACATCGCCGGCCTGCCCGCCTCGCGCATCACCGGGGGGCCGGGCGAGTTCACGAACGTCGCGTCGGCCACGTTCACCGTGGCCGGCGACCAGGCGCTGCAGTGCTCGCTGGTGCCGGCCGGCGCCGATCCCGTGTGGGTCGACTGCGCGAGCGGGACCTTCGCGCCCGCTTCGGCGCTCGCCGACGGCGCCTACGTGTTCGCCACGCGGTCGGTGACGGCGGCCGGCACCGGCATCCCGGTGGCCCGCGCGTTCACGGTCGACACGGCCGCCCCGTCGGCCCCGGCCGCAGTTCGCCTTCACCGGCGAACCCGGCGCGAGCTTCGCCTGCAGCCTCGACGACGGCGCCTTCGCGGCCTGCGAGCCCGGCGCCACGTTCGCCTTCGAGAGCGACGCGGCGCACACGCTGCGTATCCAGGCGATCGACCGCGCCGGCAACGTGAGCGAGCCGTCGGCGGCATCGACGTTCACCGTCGACGTCTCGGCCCCGACGGTGACGATCGACTCGCCGGGCGACAACGCGCTGACTGGCCAGTCGCCGCAGTTCGCCTACCACGCCAGCGAGGGGGGCGTGCAGTTCCGCTGCCGCCTCGACAACGGTCCGGTTACCGCCTGCGGCAGCGCCAAGGGCTACGCGAACGTCGCCCCGGGGACGCACACCTTCCAGGTGGGCGCGACCGACGCGGTCGGCAACGCGGGCCCCATGACCAGCCGGCGCATCCGGGTCGGCGGCGCCGGATCGATGGTCGATGACGGCGCGGGCGAGCGGCCGGGGACAGACGGCACCGACACGCGGAGCCTGGCCACGCTGCGCCTCGCCCGCGTGTCACTGCGCGTGCGCGTCACGCGCGCCCAGCTGGCGCGCGACGGCCTGCGTGTGGGCTTTACGCCGAAGGCGGGCACGCGCATCGTCCGCGTGCGCGTCTACCGCCTGACGGTGGGGGGCGCGCGGCGCGTCGCGGAGGCGTTCGTGTCCGTGCGCGGCACCGCGCGCCGCAAGGTCGCGTTGCGCCAGCGGCCGATCCGGCGGCTGGCCCCCGGCCGCTACCGCGTCGAGCTCGCCCCGGGCGCCGGCCGCACCCGGCTGGCGCCGGCGACGAGCCGGACGTTCCGCGTGGTCGCGTAGCTGCGCGACCCACCGGCGGCGGGCGCACCTGGCGGAGGCGCCCCGCCGCCGGCACCGGTTCGGACAGGCGCGTACCGGGAAAGGGCATGTCCGTGCACCAGCCCTTCCGCTGCGTTGTGTGCGGTACGGCGAGCGCCGCGGCCACCCGCTGCGCGAGGTGCGGAGGACGCGCGTTCGAACTCGCCCGGCCGCCCGCCCGGGCCGACGCGCCGCGCGAGCCGATGGCCCAGCTGTTCTCGCTGCAGGCGGCGCGCGTCGAGCGCCGCCGGCGCGAGACCGTCCGACGCGGCGATTGACGACGACCGCTGCGGGAGAGAACCTATCGGCCCCGGATGAACGACTTCCCCCAGCCCAAGTTCGAGGTCTCCGAGGAGGACGTCGACGAGCGCACGCGCATCCTCGACGCCGCCGGCGAGATCCACGTCAGCACCGCTCCGCGCTTCTCCGAGCGCCTCAACGCCGCCATCGCGGACGGCAAGACGTCCCTCGTCCTCGACTTCTCGCGCGTCGAGTTCATCGACTCGACCGGGCTGAGCGTGCTGCTCAACGGCCTGCGCCGGCTGACGCGGCGCAAGGGCTCGCTCGTGCTGGTGTGCACGAACCCGACGGTGCTGCGGCTCTTCGAGATCACCCGGCTGGACTCGACCTTCGACATCGTCGGGACGCGCGAGGAGGCCCTCGCGCACGTCAGCTCAGACGGGGCCTAGGGAGCGCGGGGCGCCGAACTCGGCCAGGACGGGCGGCAGGTCGACGCCGCCGTCGTCGCGCTGGCCGTTCTCGAGCAGCGCGATGATCGTGCGCCCGACCGCGACCGCGGTGCCGTTCAGCGTGTGCAGGACGACCGGGCGCCCGCCGCCCGCCGGGCGCATGCGGATCTCCAGCCGGCGGGCCTGGAAGTCCGTGGTGTTCGAGCACGAGGTCAGCTCGCGGTAGGCCGCCTGGCCGGGCAGCCACGCCTCGAGGTCGAACTTGCGCGCCGCGCTCGCGCCGAGGTCGTCGACGGAGATGTCGACCACCCGGTACGGGATCTGCAGCTCGCCGAGCAGCTGCTCCTCGACGGCCAGCAGCCGCTCGTGCTCCTCCGCGGATCGCTCGGGGGCGACGAAGCTGAACATCTCGACCTTGTCGAACTGATGGACGCGGAAGATCCCGCGCGTGTCCTTGCCGGCCGCGCCCGCCTCGCGCCGGAAGCACGACGAGAACGCCGCGTAGCGGCGCGGGAGCGTCTCCTCGTCGAGGATCTCGCCCGCGTGCAGCGAGGCGAGCGGCACCTCGCTGGTGCCGACCAGGTAGAGCGGGTCGTCGGCCAGGCGGTAGATCTGCTGCTCGGTGTCGGGCAGGAAGCCGGTGCCGTACATGGCCTCCTCGCGCACGAGGACCGGGGGCACGACCGGCTCGTGGCCGTGGGCGCGCAGGCGCTCGAGCGCCCAGCGCACCAGCGCGAACTCGAGCATGACGAGGTCGCCGCGCAGGTAGGCGAAGCGCGAACCGGCGACGCGCGCGCCCGCCTCCATGTCGATCATCGGCCCGGCCAGCTCGAGGTGGTCGCGACCGGTGCGCCCGGCCTCGCCGACCTCGCGCAGGACGCTGTCGCCCTGAGGCGCCTCGTCGGCGGGCACGTTCGGCAGCGCGGTCTGCGCGTGGCCGAGCTCGGCCTCGATCTCCGACAGCTCGGCCGAGAGCTCCTTCTCACGCGCGCCGAGCTCCTTCATCGCCGCGATCGCGTCGCTCGCGTCCTCGCCCGAGCGTTTGGCCGCGCCGATCGTCTCGCTGGCCTCGTTCTTGCGCGCGCGCAGCTGCTCGAGCTCGGGCAGCAGCTCGCGGCGGCGCGCGTCGAGCGCGAGCACCCGGTCGAGCGCCTCGCCGATGCTCGGGTCGCCGCGCCGGTCGAGGGCGGCGCGCACGGCGTCGGGCTCGCTGCGGATGCGCCGCAGGTCGAGCATCGGATCGGCTACTTGGCGGCCTTGCGGCCCGAGTACTTCGCGAGGAACTCGGCGACCGCCTGCGCCTCGCGGCCGGTGACGATGTTCTCGGGCATGATCGCCCCGGAGAAGCCGCCGTTGCGGATCGCGTAGAGGACCTGCGGGACGGTCTCCTTGCGCGCGTCGAAGTTGGGGCCGTCGACGCGCTCGCGGTCCTTGATCTTGGTGGCGCCGCCCTGGGTGCCCGCCTTGCTGAACGTGTGGCACCCGCCGCAGCGGGCGGCGAAGATGTCGGCGCCGCTCTTGACCGCGGGCGGATCCGAGGGCGAGACGCTGACCTCCTGCGTCCCGCACGCGCCGAGCGCCGCGGCGGCCCCGCCGAGGACGGCGAGCGCGGCCAGCATGCGGGGTTGGGCGGCCATGCGGCGCGCAAGCATAGGCTCATGCGCCGCCGCATGCGTCTGAAGGCCGCACTCCCCCTCCTCGTCCTCGCCGCCGCCGGCTGCGGCGGCTCGCAGCCCGTCCTTGCGACGGGCGGGACGGTCCGCCTGCGCCTCGACGAGTACCGGCTCCTGCCCAAGAAGGTCGAGGTCACCGGCCCGCGCGTGCGGATCGTCGCGCGCGACGACGGGATCCTCACGCACAACGTCAAGATCTTCTCGACGACGAAGACCGACGACGAGGGCAAGCCGCTGCAGATCGGTGAGGGCACGCCCACGGAGCACCCCGGCGAGACGGTGTCCTCGGAGGTGCTGACGCTCGCGCCCGGGACCTACCGGCTCGCCTGCTCGATCGCCAACCACGACGACCTCGGCGTGCACGGCGAGCTCGTCGTCACCGGCAGGAGGTGAGCGCCGCGCGGCGAACTGAGGGACGCCCGGCGCCGGCCGCCGACGGGCGCAGCTGCATCGAGACATCGCCGCGACCCTTCGGATCGGCGGCAACCACGGCTGGCGCCGGGCCTATCGTCCGCGCTGTGGACGAGGGTCGCCGCTTCCGCGACACGATGGGGCACTTCGCGACCGGCGTCTGCGTCGTCACCGCCGTCGGCCCCGACGGCCCCGCGGGCCTCACGACGAACGCCGTCAGCTCGCTGTCGCTCGACCCGCCGCTGCTGCTGGTCTGCTTCGACAACGAGTCGCGCACGCTGCCGGTCGTCCGCGCGGCCGGGCGCTTCGCGGTCAACGTCCTGCGCGCCGGCCAGGAGGAGCTCGCCGCGACGTTCGCCTCCAAGGCGCTGGCGGCCGAGAAGTTCGCGGCGGTCACCCACACGGTCGACCACGGCGTGCCCGTGCTGGACGACGCCCTCGCCTGGCTGGCCTGCGACCTCCTCGCGCTGCATCCGGGCGGCGACCACACGATCGGGGTGGGGGCGGTGACGCAGATGGAGCACGGGGGCGGGGAGCCGTTGCTGTTCTTCCGGGGGGCGTTTCACGCGCTCCGCTCGGGCGGGCGCTCGGGCGCGTAGCCGCGTCGGTGGCACCGACGGGAACGAGCCTTACGCCGTCCCCGCCGCCCGCAGCGCCAGGAACACCACGACCCCACACGCGCACGTCATGACGACCATCTCGCGGCGCAGGATCGCCACGACGATCGCGCGCTGCTCCCCGTCGCTCAACGCGCGCATCGCCTGCGCGTCCGCCAGCCCGCGGGCGTCGAGCTCGGCCTGGGCCGAGGCGATCCGCAGCTGCTCGGCGATCAGCGCCACCGCGAGCGGCAGCGCGACGTAGAGCCAGAACAGGCCGTCGTCCGGGCGCTCGCCGGCCAGGGCGAGCACGCCCGCGAGCACGGCCAGCGCGATCGCCGCCGCCTGCCCGGCGCGCACCAGCCGCCAGAACCACGGCGTCGGCTCGAGGGCCCGCCACCACCGCCAGGCGCCAACCGCGGCGGCGACCGCGTTCAGAGCGGCCAGGAGGAGGGCAAACGGGGCGACGGCTGATGCCATTTGTCACTTAGTAACAACACCGCACAAGCTGTAGTACAACTCCGGTTCCGATGCTCCGCTCGTACCTCCCGGCGATCGTCTTCCTGATCCTCGGCACGGGACTCGGGGGACTGTTCGTCGCCCTCAACAGGATGCTCGGACCGCGCGCCGCGCGGATCACCAGCCACACCGAGCCCTACGAGTGCGGCCTGCCCTCGGAGGTCAAGCAGGGCTTCCGCTTCGGCATCAGCTTCTACATGGTCGCGATGCTGTTCATCCTCTTCGACATCGAGGTCGTCTTCCTCTATCCGATCGCGGTGCAGCTGCGCGCGTTCGGGACGTTCGCCATGACGGAGTCGATCGTCTTCATCGCCCTGCTGGCCGTCGCGTTCCTCTACGTGTGGCGCCGGGGAGCGCTGAATTGGAGATAGTCCGCCGCGAGCCCGCCGGCGGCGATCTTGCCGACTTCCGCGCGCGCGGCCTGCGCGCGCGCGACGCCCTGAAGGGCAACCTCGAGGGCCCCGAGCTCGAGCGCTACGTCGAGGAGCGCGTGCTCACGACGACGCTCGAGAAGGCGCTCAACTGGGCTCGCGGCAACGCGCTGTTCCCGGCGACGTTCGGCCTCGCCTGCTGCGCGATCGAGATGATGAGCATCGTCGCGGCGCGCGTCGACGTGGCGCGCTTCGGCTTCGAGGCGTTCCGCGCCTCGCCGCGCCAGGCCGACCTGCTCATCCTCTCCGGGCGCGTCTCCATCAAGATGGCGCCCGTCGTGCGCCGCATCTACGACCAGATGCTCGAGCCGAAGTGGGCCATCGCCATGGGCGCGTGCTCGAGCTCGATGGGCGTCTTCAACAACTACGCGATCGTCCCGGCCGACAAGTTCATGCCGGTCGACGTCCACGTGCCGGGCTGCCCGCCGCGCCCGGAGGCGCTCATGCACGGGATCCTCAAGCTGCGCCAGATGATCCAGCAGGAGCCCGACCTCGGCTGGCGCAAGCGCTACGGGGCCGAGGGCACCGAGGAGATCGTCACCGACGCCGGGCGCCTCGCCGCCTCGGCGATCAACGTGGCGCAGGCGGGGAGCTCGCCGGGTGCCTGACGCGACGGGGCTGGAGCTGCTGGCGCAGGACCTGCGCGAGGCGCATCCGGATGCCGTCGCCGACACCGTGTTCTTCCGCGACAAGGGCACGCTGGTCGTCGAGCCGGCCCGGATCGGCGACGTGCTGCAGTTCCTCAAGGGCCGGGGCTTCACGTTCCTCGCCTCGGTGCACGGCGTCGACTACTACCCCGAGGAGCCGCGGCTGGGCGTGCACTACGAGCTGCTCGACATGCGCGAGGTCGATCGCCTGACGGTCAAGCTGCGGGTGCCGACCAGCGACCCGGTCGTGCCCAGCGTCACCCCCGAGTGGCCGACCGCCGACCACCAGGAGCGCGAGGTCTACGACATGTTCGGCGTGGTCTTCGACGGCCACCCCGACCTGCGCCGCATCCTCATGCCCGAGGACTACGAGGGCTTCCCCCAGCGGCGCGACTTCCCCATCGGCGGCGAGCCGATCCTCTTCACCGAGCACGCCGCGCAGGGCACCGACTACACCCTGGGCACCAACGTCGCCGACCCCGAGAAGCTGGCGACCACCGGAGAGCAGTGATGGCCACCACCGGAGAGCACTGATGGCCACCACCGAAGAGCCGCGGACCGCCGCCGTCGACGTCAGCTCGATCGACCACGCCGTGTCGCCGTCCGACGTCTACGGCACGCACGACGAGCTGCTCACGCTGAACATGGGGCCGCACCACCCGGCAACGCACGGCGTGCTGCGGCTGCTCACCGTGCTCGAGGGCGAGGTCGTCCGCGACGTCAAGCCGATCATCGGCTACGTCCACACGGGCATCGAGAAGACGTGCGAGGACAAGAGCTACTGGAAGGTCGTCCCCGTCATCGAGCGGATGGACTACCTCGCGTACTACTTCAACGCGATGGCCTACTGCGGCGCGGTCGAGCGGCTGCTCGACCTCGAGGTCCCCAAGCGCGCGCAGTACCTGCGCGTCATCCACCTCGAGCTGTGCCGGATCATGAGCCACATGGTCTGGATGGGCACGGGGGCCCTCGACCTCGGCGCGATCTCGATCTTCTGGTACTGCTTCCGCGAGCGCGAGACGATCCTCGACCTCTTCGAGATGTCGTCGGGCCAGCGGATGCACACCCGCTACATCCAGGTCGGCGGGGTGATGGAGGACATCCCCACCGGCTTCGTGGAGAAGTGCCGCGCGTTCTGCCGCACGATGCCCGGCCGCATGGACGACGTCGCGGCCATCCTCACCAAGAACGAGATCGTGCTGGCGCGCCTGCGCGACGTCTGCCCGCTCGACGCCCAGACGCTGCTCGACTACGGCGTCACCGGGCCGCTCCTGCGCGCCGCCGGCAACCCGTGGGACCTGCGCAAGGCCGAGCCGTACTCGAGCTACGACGACTTCGACTTCAAGATCCCGATCGGGGCGCAGGGCGACAACTACGACCGCTTCGCCGTGCGCCTGGCCGAGGTCTACGAGTCGGTGAAGATCATCGAGCAGGCGCTCGACGGCCTGCCCGAGGGCCCGTACATCACCGAGGACCGCAAGGTGCGCCTGCCGCCCCGCCACGAGCTCGCCACCTCGATGGAGGCGCTCATCCACCACTTCAAGCTCGTCACCGAGGGCTTCCGCGTGCCGCCCGGCGAGGTCTACTTCCCGATCGAGGGCCCGCGTGGCGAGTACGGCTGCTTCGTGCGCTCGGACGGCTCGAGCAAGCCGGCGCGCGTGCACATGCGCGATCCCAGCTTCGTGAACCTCCAGGCCTTCCCGCCGATGGTCAAGGACGCCTACATCGCCGACCTCATCGCCACGCTGGCGATGCTCGACCCGGTGCTGGGGGGCATCGACCGATAGTGGTCCACCGGTGACCGACTTCCGCGACGCCTCGCCGCTGGGGGCGACCGACGTCAAGGCCGTGCCGCGCTTCGGCCACGGCTCGCGCGTGCCCGGCTGGGACCGCGCCGCCGACCTGTCGAAGGACCCGGCCGCCGTCCCGGACCCGGCGACGACGCCGGTCCCCGACGAGCTGCGCGCGGAGATCGAGGCGTTCATGGCCAAGTACCCCGACCGCCGCTCGGCGTCGATCCCCGCGCTGGCGGCGGCGCAGCGCGTGCACGGCTGGTGCTCGCCCGAGGCGATCGAGCAGGTCGCCTGCGTCATGCGCCTCACGCCGGGCTACCTGATCGCGGTGGCGACGTTCTACGACATGCTCGACACCGAGCCGGTCGGCGCCCACCGCGTCTACGTGTGCACGAACATCTCGTGCTCGCTGCGCGGCGCCGACCGCCTCTACGAGCGCTTCGAGGAGGAGGTCGACCCGGACGACCCGGACATCAACCTGCGCCACTTCGAGTGCCTCGGCGCGTGCGACATCGCGCCGATGGCGTCGATCGACGGCGTCTACGTCGGTCCGATCGAGCTCGACGAGGTGCCCGAGCTGCTGCGCCAGATCCGCGCCGGGGACCCGCCGCTGCCCGAGAAGCAGCTCGCCCGCCGGCTGTCCGCCGACCCCCACGCCAACACCCGCGAGTTCCCTCGCCCCGACCCCGAGCCCGCGCGGCCTGCGCCCGGCGCCGGCATGCCGGGCAGGCCGACCGCCTACGGCCCATGACCGACCTCCTCCTCTTCCGCGACATCGACGAGCCCGGCCTGGCGACCCTCGCGGTCTACGAGCGCCGCGGCGGCTACCGCGCCCTGCGCAAGGCGCTCGCCATGTCGCACGAGGACGTCCTGCACGAGCTGCAGCTCTCCGGCATCCGCGGCCGCGGCGGCGCCGGCTTCGCGATGGGCAAGAAGGCCTCGTTCCTGCCCACCGGACCGATGCAGAAGTACCTGTGCTGCAACGCGGACGAGTCCGAGCCCGGCACGTTCAAGGACCGGGAGATCATGCAGAAGAACCCGCACATGCTGATCGAGGGGATGATCATCGCCTCGTACGCCGCGGGGATCACGAAGGCGTTCATCTACATCCGCGGCGAGTACCAGCTGCAGGCCGACATCCTCGACGCGGCCATCGCCGAGGCCGAGGCGGCGGGGTACCTCGGCGAGCGCATCCTCGGCTCCGACCACACGCTCTCGCTCGTCTGCCACCGCGGCGCCGGCGCCTACATCTGCGGCGAGGAGACCGCGCTGCTGGACTCGCTCGAGGGCAAGCGCGGAAACCCGCGCCTCAAGCCGCCGTTCCCCGCCGTCCAGGGCCTCTACCAGGGGCCGACGCTGATCAACAACGTCGAGACGCTGGCGACGGCGCCGGCGATCATCGAGATGGGCGGCGAGGCGTACGCCCGGATCGGCACCGAGAACTCCACCGGCACCAAGCTCGTCTCGGTGTCGGGCTGCGTGCAGCGGCCGGGCAACTTCGAGATCGAGCTCGGGATCCCGTCGCGCGACATCATCTACGGGCTCGCCGGCGGGCCGCCGGAGGGCCGGCGGGTGAAGTTCTGGTTCCCCGGTGGATCGAGCGCGCCCGTGCTCACCGAGGCCGAGCTCGACCTGCCCTACGACTTCGACTCGATGGCCAAGGCCGGCTCGATGCTCGGCTCGGGCGCGATCATCGTCGTCGACGACAGCGTGCCGGTCGTCGACGTCGCGCTCAAGACCGCGCAGTTCTACAAGCACGAGTCGTGCGGCAAGTGCACGCCGTGCCGCGAGGGGACGAACTGGACGGTGAAGATGCTCCAGCGCATCGACGCCGGCGAGGCGACCCCGATGGACCTCGACATCATGGCCTCCGTCCAGGAGCAGATCATCGGCAACTGCCTCTGCGTGCTCGGCGACGCGATGGCGATGCCGATCGGCTCGATGGTCGAGAAGTTCCGCGAGGAGTTCGAGGAGCACATCGAGCGCCGCCGGGCCGAGCGCGACCGGGCCGTCCCCGACGTCGAGCCTGTGCTGCTGCAGGGAGCGGCGTGATGGGTCGCTGGGCGACCCATCACGTCGCGCGAAGACTTCGTCTTCGCGCGGGCGCAGAGAGGACGGACGCCTAGTGCCCCGCCCGCGCCACCGCACGATCACCTTCTCGATCGACGGGCGCGAGGTCCAGGCGCCGGAGAACATGATGCTCGTCGACGCCGCCAAGCTCGGCGACGTCGAGATCCCCGTCTTCTGCTACGAGCCCAAGCTCGGCCAGCCCGTCGGCGCGTGCCGGATGTGCCTGGTCGAGGTCGAGGGCATCCCCAAGCTGCAGACCGGCTGCTCGACGCCGGTCAAGGACGGCATGGTCGTCCACACCCAGACCGAACGCGTCCGCGAGGCGCAGGCGGCGGTCGTCGAGTTCCTGCTGGTCAACCACCCGCTCGACTGCCCGGTGTGCGACAAGGGCGGCGAATGCCCGCTGCAGGACATCTCGTTCGGCTGGGGCGGCGGTCGCTCGCGCTTCATCGAGCCCAAGCGCCACTTCCAGAAGCCGCTCGAGCTCTCGCCGCTGATCGCCATCGACCGCGAGCGCTGCATCCTGTGCTACCGCTGCGTGCGGTACTCGCAGGAGGTCGCCGAGGACTACCAGCTCGTGCTGCAGGAGCGTGGCGCGGCGACCTACGTGGCGACCTTCGACGGCCACCCCTACGTCGCCCCGTTCAGCGGCAACATCATCGAGCTGTGCCCGGTGGGCGCGCTGACCTCGCGCCCCTACCGCTTCCGCGCGCGCCCGTGGGACATCGAGAGCGCGGGCTCGCTGTGCACGCTGTGCCCGGCGCAATGCAACGTCTACTTCACCGTCCGCGACGACCGCGTGATGCGCGTCCTGGCGCGCGACCACGAGGGCGTCGACGACGGCTGGCTGTGCGACAAGGGCCGCTTCGCCTACCAGGCGATCCACGTCGACGAGCGCGTGACGCAGCCGATGGTCCGCGACGGCGGCGAGCTGCGCCCGGTGTCGTGGGAGCGCGCGATCGCCGAGGCCGCGGCCGGGCTGGGCCGCGCCCGCGGGAGCGTGGGCGCGATCGCCGGCGGCGAGACGACCAACGAAGAGGGCTTCCTCCTGCAGCGCATCATGCGCGAGGCGCTCAACTCGCCCCACGTCGACTGCCAGCGCACGCCGGCGAGCGCCGACGCGCACCGCGCGCTGGGCGCCCCCGCGCTGCAGGCCTCGGTGCCCGATCTCGAGTTCGCCCACGCCGTCCTCGTGCTCGACTGCGAGCCCGTCGACGACATGCCGATCATCGACCTGCGCATCCGCAAGGGCGTGCGCCGCCACCGCGTGCGCCTCGCGGTCGCGACGAGCCGCCCGTCGAGCCTGGACGCCAACGCGGAGGCGTTCGTGCGCTTCGCCCCGGGGCAGGGCGCGGCGTTCGCCGAGACGCTCGCGGGCGCGCTGGCGGGTGAGCCGTTCGAGGGCCGCGCCAGCGCGGCGGGCGCGGACGCCCGCGCTGTCCGCGCGCTGGCCGACATGCTGCGCGACGCGGGCGAGGACATCGTCATCGTCTACGGCGAGCGCGCGCTGACCGGCGCGCACGCGCTGATCAAGCTCGCCGACGGGTTCGGCCTGCGCGACCGCCCCGGCGCCGGGCTGCTGCACGTGCCGGCGGGCACCAACGGCCGCGGCCTGCGCGAGGTCGGCGTGCTGCCCGACGCCGGGCCGGGGCTGGCGCCGGCGGCGGCGAACGGCATGACCGCGGCGGAGATGGCCGGCGGCGACCTGACCGCGCTGTGGCTGCTGCACGTCGACCCGCTGCGCGACGCGCCCGACCACGCGGCGTGGGAGCGGGCGCTCGACCGGGCGACGACGGTCGTCGCCCACGCGGCCTTCCTGACCGAGGGGATCCGCGAGCACGCCACGGTCGTCTTCCCCGCCGAGTCGCACGCCGAGAAGGAGGGCACGGTCACCCATCCCGACGGGCGCGTGCAGCGGCTGCGCCCGGCGATCGGCCACCAGGGGGAGACGCGCTTCGAGTGGCAGGTGCTCGCCGACGTGTCCCGCCGGCTGGGGCTCGACCTCGGCGTGCACACCGCGGGCATGGTGTTCGCGCAGCTCACCGAGGCGGTGCCGTTCTACGCCGGGCTGACGCTCGACGGGCTCGGCGGGCGCGGCGTGCGCTGGCACGAGGCGGCCGGCGCGTCGTCGTTCCCGCGCCCGCAGCGCGCGCCCGAGGCCGAGCCGCCGCACCCGGCGCCGCACGCCGACGGCGCGCTGCGGCTGGGCACGTTCCGCTCGATCTGGGCCGGCCCGGAGGTCGAGGTCTCCCCCGCCCTGCAGTTCCTGGCGCCGCGCCAGCGCGTCGAGATGTCGCCCGAGGACGCGCGGCGACTGGGCGTCGACGAGGGCGACCGGGTGCGCGTCGGCGCCAACGGGACGCGCGTGAGCGCGACGGTCGCCCTGCGCAGCGGCACGCCGCCGGGCTCGGTCTTCCTGCAGGAGGCGCTGGGCGGCGCGGACAGCGCCAACCTGCTCAGCGGGCCGACGGTGAGGGTGGAGAAGGTGTGATGGCGCCGCTCGCCGACGTCACCTACTTCGAGCCGTGGTGGATGCAGATCGCCAAGTCGCTGGCGATCTTCTTCGTCGTCTTCAACCTCGTCCCGATCGCCCTGCTCGGCGAGCGCAAGCTGCTCGGCCGCTTCCAGGGCCGCTACGGCCCCAACCGCGTCGGCCCGTTCGGCGCCTTCCAGCCGATCGCCGACATCCTCAAGCTGGTCGGCAAGGAGGACTTCCGCCCGCGCACCTCCCAGGCGGTGCTCTACACCCTCGCGCCCGTGCTGTCGGTCATCGCCGCCGCCGGCGCGATCGTCCTCATCCCGTTCAGCGACACCACCGACATCTTCGGCACGCGCACCGGCCTGTACGGCATGGACGTGACGATCGGGCCGCTGTTCGTCTTCGCGCTCGGCGCGATCGCGTTCTACGGGCTGATGCTCGGCGGCTGGGCCAGCGGCTCGAAGTATTCGTTCCTGGGCGCGATGCGCGCCGCCGCCCAGCTGATCTCCTACGAGGTCTCCCAGGGGCTCGCGCTCCTCGGCGTCGTGATGACCGCGCAGACGCTGTCGTTCGTCGGCATCGTTCACGCGCAGGGCGGCATGTGGTACGTCGTCCCGCAGTTCGTCGGCTTCCTGATCTTCCTGATCGCCGGCTTCGCCGAGACCAACCGGCCTCCCTTCGATCTCACCGAGGCCGACGCCGAGCTGATCGGCGGCTACAACACCGAGTACGGCGGCTCGAAGTTCGCCGCCTACTTCATGGCCGAGTACCTCAACGTCACGGTCATCTCGATGTTCGTCGTGACGCTGTTCTTCGGCGGCTGGCTGCTGCCCTTCGGGATCGACCCGCCGACGTGGGTCGATCCGTTCGTGGTCATCGCCAAGTCGCTGTTCTTCATCTTCTTCTTCTTCTGGGTGCGCGCGACGCTGCCGCGGCTGCGCTACGACCAGCTGATGTCGTTCGGCTGGAAGATCCTGCTCCCGCTGGCCACGGTGAACGTGCTCGTCACGGCGGTCCTGGTGGTGGTGTTGCATTGACGTACGACCCCGGCGACGTCGTCGAAGTCGTCCGCGTGCCACCGCCCGGACCCGCGCGCGAGACCTACCGCGCCTTCGGCGAGACGCTGCGCGGCCTGCGCACGACGTTCAAGAAGTTCGTCGAGAAGCCGCAGACCATCCAGTATCCCGAGGAGAAGGTGCCGGTCTACCCGCGCTTCCGCGGGCGCCACAAGCTCCACCGCTTCGAGGACACCGGCCTGGAGAAGTGCGTCGGCTGCTCGCTGTGCGCCGCCGCCTGCCCGGCCGACTGCATCCGCGTCGTCGCGGCCGAGAACACGCCGGAGAATCGGGTGTCGGCCGGCGAGCGCTACGCCGCTGTCTACGAGATCAACCTCGCGCGCTGCATCTTCTGCGGCTACTGCGAGGTCGCGTGCCCGTTCGACGCGATCACGATGGGCCACGACTACGAGATGTCCGACTACGACCGCAGCGACCTGATCTTCACGAAGGAGATGCTGCTGGCCGAGCCGCTGGACCGGACGCCGCTGCGGCGCGAGGGGGAATAGCTTTCCGCGGCGCCCATGGCGATCGCCTTCTTCTTCATCGCGGCGGTCTTCGTCTTCGCGGGCGCGATCGGCGTCATCGGCCTGTCGAACCCCTTCTACAACGTCCTGGCGCTGGTCACGCACCTGTTCGGCCTGGCCGGGATGTTCCTGCTGCTGCGCGCGCAGTTCATCGCCGCCGCCCAGGTCATCGTCTACGCCGGGGCGGTGATGGTCCTCTACGTCTTCGTGGTCGCGTACGTCGGCGGCCAGGACGAGCCGCTGGGCGGCGCCACCGGGCGCGGGACCAAGGCGCTCGCCGCGGTCTTCGCGGGCGCGCTGCTCGTCGAGCTGTGCATCGCGATCCTCGGCTCGGGGCTCGAGGCGCTCGACACGCAGGGCGCGGGCTTCGCGGCGAACGACCCGAAGGGCTTCGGCACCCCGGGCTACATCGGCACGCTGCTGCTGACGAAGTTCCTGTTCCCCTTCGAGGCGGCGTCGATCATCCTGCTCGTCGCGGCCGTCGGCGCGGTCGTGCTCGCGCGCCGCCACGGCGGGATCGGGACGCTCGACGAGGGACGCCCGGTGATCAGCTTCGCCGAGCTCGTCAGCCCCGCGGGCACGGGCACGATGCGCGAGGCGGCCGGCGGGCACGTCGGGACCCCGGCGCTCGAGGCCGAGGGCGAGCGGCCCGGGGGCGAGCCGGTGAGGGCCGGCTGGTGAACATCGTCTGGTACATCGTCGTCTCGGCGTTCGTGTTCTGCATGGGGGCCGCGGGCGTCCTCACGCGCCGAAACCCGCTGATCATCCTGCTGTCGCTCGAGCTGATGCTCAACGCGGCGAACCTGGCGCTGATCGGCTTCAGCCGGATGCACGGCAACGGCGACGGCCAGATCTTCGCGATCATCGTGATGGTCGTCGCCGCCTGCGAGGTGACGGTCGGCCTCGGGGTGATCGTGGCGATGTACCGGCGCCGGGTGCCGATCGACGCCGACGAGCTGCGGGAGCTGCACGGGTGAGCGTCACCACCTGGGGGTGGCTGGTCATCGCCTGCCCGCTGGCCGGCACGACGCTCATCGCGCTGGGCTGGCCGGTGCTGGCGGGCCGCGGCCGTGCGGCCGGCTGGATCGGCACGCTGGCCATCGCCGCGTCGTTCGCGTGCGCGGTCGGCGCGTTCTTCGCGCTGCAGGACCGCGCCGAGGACGCCAAGCAGGTCACCTCGACGCTCTACGACTACGCCAACTCGGTCGGCGTCGACGCGAAGATGACGATCCTCGTCGACCCGCTGTCGGTCTTCATGGCGCTGGTGGTGAGCGGCGTCTCGATGCTCATCCACCTGTACTCGGTGACCTACATGACGGGCGACCGCGGCTTCGCCCGCTACTTCGCCTACCTCAACTACTTCGTCTTCTCGATGCTGCTGCTCGTCCTGGCGGGCAACTTCTTCATCCTGATCATCGGGTGGGCGTTCGTCGGCGCGGCGTCGTACCTGCTGATCTCGTTCTGGTACCGGCGGGGGACCGCCACGCGCGCGGGGATCAAGGCGTTCGTCGTCAACGTGGTCGGTGACGTCGGGCTCGTGCTCGGGACGTACTTCATCTTCCGCCACTCGCACACGCTCGACTTCCTCGGCACGTTCAAGGGCGCCGGCGGCTTCCCCGAGGGCTCGCTGACCGCAGGCTGCATCGGGCTGCTGGTCGGCGCGGCCGCCAAGTCGGCGCAGATCCCCTTGCACACGTGGCTGGCCGACGCGATGGAGGGCCCGACGCCGGTCAGCGCCCTGATCCACGCGGCGACGATGGTCACCGCCGGCGTGTACCTGATCGCCCGCATGCATCCCCTCTTCGAGCAGGCGCCCGGTGCGGCGCTCGTCGGCGCGATCATCGGTGCGACGACCCTGTTCGTCGCCGCGACGATCGGTCTCGCGGTGACCGACATCAAGCGCGTCATCGCGTGGTCGACGATGTCGCAGATCGGCTACATGATCATGGCCGTCAGCGCCGGGGCGTACGCGGGCGGCATGTTCCACTTCATGACGCACGCCTACTTCAAGGCGCTGCTCTTCATGGCCGCCGGCTCGGTGATCGGCGCGATGGCCGGCGCGCAGGACCTCGACAAGATGGGCGGGTTCCGGCGCGCGATGCCCTTCACGCTCGGGTGCTTCATGGTCGGCGGCCTCGCGCTGGCCGGCGTGCCGCCGTTCTCGGGCTTCTTCTCCAAGGACGAGATCCTCGCGCTGGTCGCCGAGCGCGGCGGCGGCTGGTGGGCGTTCTACGTCATCGGCTACCTCGCCGCGCTGCTGACCGCGATCTACACGTTCCGGATGATCTTCCGCGTCTTCTGGGGCGAGCCGGTGCCCGAGGCCCGCGAGCTCGAGGAAGGCCACCTGCACCACGCCGAGGTCCACGTCAACCCGATGGACCCCACGGAGATCGAGGACACCGACGTCGGCTTCCCGGGGCCCGACCACTTCATCGCCGAGCGCGAGATGCCCATGAAGGTGGCGATGAGCATCCTCGCGGTGCTGGCGACGATCGGCGGCGCGCTGCAGATCCCCTTCCACGTCACCGAGGCGATCCAGAAGTTCCTCGAGCCGACGTTCGCCGACTCGAAGTACTTCGAGTCGCTGAACCCGTCGGACGGCTTCACGCTGGTCGGCCTGGTCGTCGGCGCGTCGCTCGGCGTGCTCGGCATCCTCATCGCCTACACCGTCTGGGTGCGCCGCCCGGGCACGTCGGCGGCGCTCATCGCGCGCTTCCCGCGCGTGCACGCGCTGCTGCGCAACCAGTGGTACTTCGACGAGATCCTCGACGCGCTGTTCGTCCGGCCGGCGGCGTGGTTCGGGCGCTGGGCGCAGTCGTTCTTCGAGCGCGTGTTCGTCGACGGCACGCTGGTCGGCGGCGCGAGCGGCCTCGTGCGGGCGGGCTCGGCCGCGGTGCGCGCGGCGCAGTCGGGACTCCTGCGCGCGTACGTCGGGCTGCTCGTCGTCGGCATGACCGGCGTGGCCCTCTACTTCCTGCTGCAGAGCTAGTGGCTCCGACCGGACACTGCCGATGCTGACCGTCCTCAACTGGCTCCCCCTCGCCGCCGTCCTGATCGGCGCCCTCATGCCGCGCCGCGTCGTGGCCGGGCCGGCGCTGCTCGGGGCGCTGGGCACGCTGGGCATCTCGGTCTGGCTGATCGGTGACTACAGCGGCTCCGAGCGCGGGCTGCAGCACGTCGTCGACGAGACGTGGATCAGCCAGCTCGGCATCCACTACAAGCTCGGCGTCGACGGCCTGAACGTCTTCCTGATCGCGCTGACCGCGCTGCTCTTCAGCGCGGCGATCCTGGCGGCGAGCTTCCGCGAGTGGGAGCGCCCGGGCGCGTTCTACTTCTGGGTCGGCATGGCCGAGACCGCCGTCCTCGGGGCGCTGCTCGCGCAGGACCTCGCGCTGTTCGTCGCGTTCTTCGACCTCATGCTCGTGCCGTTCGTCTTCCTGACCGGCCAGTGGGGCGGACGCGACCGCGTGCGCGCGACGATCAAGTTCGTCATCTACACGCTGGTGGGCTCGCTGCTCATGCTCACCGCGGCGGTGGCGACGGGCGTGATCGCCACGCCCGAGGGCGGCTCGATCTCGTTCGCGCTCAGCGACCTGCGCGCCCACATCGTCTCGAGCGGCTCGCAGGACTGGATCTTCCTGTTCTTCGCCGCCGCGTTCCTCGTCAAGATGCCGGCCTTCCCACTGCACGGCTGGATGCCCGACGCCTACCGGGCGATGCCGATCGAGGTGCTGACCGTGTTCAGCGGCGTGCTCTCGAAGGTCGCCGCGTACGGCTTCCTGCGCATCGCGCTGCCGCTCTTCCCCGACGCGGCGGCGAAGTTCCAGACGCTGGTGCTGCTCATCGCGCTGGCCTCGATCCTCTACGGCTCGGCGATGGCCTACACCGCGACGCACGCGCGGCTCATCGCCGGCTACTCGTCGGTCGCCCAGATGGGCTTCATCACCCTGGGCATCTTCGCCCTGAGGGACGCCGGCGTGCAGGGCGCGCTGCTGCAGATGGTCAACCACGGCCTCGTCGTCGCCCCGCTGCTGCTGATCATCGGGCACCTCGCCGCGCGCGCAGGCGGCTCGGAGGACATCCGCGACATGGGCGGCATCGCCTTCCGGGCGCCCGTCCTCGCCTCGCTGTTCCTGATCGTCGCGCTGGGCAACCTCGCCATGCCCGGGGCGACGAACTTCGTCGGCGAGTTC
>VAWY01000050.1 GCA_005888335.1 Actinomycetota bacterium | reverse complement strand
GCGCGCTGGCCATCGCGCTCGTCGTCGCGTGGGCTGCGTGGCAGCCGCTGCGCTCGCTGAACGCCTCCAACGACGGCCTGGCCGCGCTCGAGCGCAACGACCTCGCCGCCGCGCGCGCCGACGCGGAGAAGGCCCGCCGGCGCGACCCGCTCGCGCTCGACCCGCTGACCGTGCTGGCCATCGTCGAGACGCGCCAGGGCCACAAGGAAGCGGCGCTGCGTACGTTGGAGCGAGAGGTGCAGGTCCAGCCCGCCAACAACGAGACCTGGCTGCGCCTGGCCGACTTCCAGCTCAACCGCCTCAACGACCCCAGGGCGGCGCTGCGCTCGCTGCGCGCCGCCCTCTACCTCGACCCTCGCGACGCGCTGACCATCAGCGCCTACCTGCAGGTCGCGCGGCGCCTGACCGGCAAGACCCCGAAGGTCGTCCCGCCCCCGACGACCCAGCCGCCCGCGACCCAGCCGCCGGGGTCGGGGTGAGGTCGCTTTTCGCGGTCGTCGCCCTCCTGCTGCTCGCCGTCCCCGCCGCGGCGCACGCGTCCGCGCGCGAGGAGACGACGTTCCAGGACGACGACCTGCTCGTCTTCGGCAGCGCCGCGACGCAGGCCAGGACGCTCGACACGATCAGGGCGCTCGGCGCCGACCGCGTGCGCGTCTCGGTGTTCTGGAACGCGATCGCGCCCGACGCGAAGTCGAAGACCAGGCCCGGCTTCGACGCGACCGACCCGGCCGCGTACCCGCCCGGCAACTGGGCGCGCTACGACCGGCTCGTGCGCCTGGCCGCGGCGCGCGGGCTCGGGCTGAACTTCGACCTCACCGGACCGGCCCCGCTGTGGGCGACCGGCAAGCCCGAGCGCGCGGACATCGAGGCCACCTACGCGCCGTCCGCGGCCGAGTTCGGCGCGTTCGTGACCGCGGTCTCGCGGCGCTACAGCGGCGACTACACGCCGCCGGCCCCGCCCGCGCCCGCCCCGGCGCCCGACGACGGCGGCGGCGTGGTCATCCCGCCGCCTCCGGTCGCGCGCGCCGCCCAGGCGCCGTCCGACAGCGGGCCGCTGCCGCGCGCCGACTACTGGGCGATCTGGAACGAGCCCAACCACCCGGGGTGGCTGACGCCGCAGTGGACGCAGGACGGCGGGCGATGGTCGGAGGCCGCGCCGCGCGTCTACCGCGGCCTGGCCGACGCCGCGTGGGGCGCGCTGCAGGGCACCGGCCACGGCCAGGACACGATCCTGGTCGGCGAGACGGCGCCCAAGGGCCTCGTCACACGCCGCGGCACCACGCGCGGCATCGACCCGCTGCGCTTCATCCGCGCGCTGTACTGCGTCGATCGGGCGCTGCGCCCGCTGCGGGGCGCAGCGGCGACCGCGCTCGGGTGCCCCGCCGACGCCGCCGGCCAGGCGAGCTTCGCCGCCGACCACCCCGTGCTCTTCGACGCCGGCGGCTGGGCGCACCACCCGTACGAGCTGACCTTCTCGCCGCACCGCGCTCCGCTGCACCGCGACTGGGTGACGATCGCCAACCTGCCGCAGCTGACCGCCACCCTCTCCGGCGCGCTGCGCCGCTACGGGCGGCCGCGGCCCGGCGGCCTGCCGCTCTACCTCACGGAGTTCGGCTACCAGACCAACCCGCCCGACCGCTTCGGCGTCAGCTGGGCCCAGCAGGCCGCGTATCTGGACGAGTCTGAATTCCTAACCTACGTCAACCCGATGGTGCGCACGCTCGGCCAGTTCCTGCTGCGCGACGATGGCGGCGACATCGGCCTCACGTTCCAGAGCGGGCTCATGACGCAGGGCGGCGCGCGCAAGCCCTCCTACGACGCCTTCGAGCTGCCGGTCTACCTGCCGCGCACCACGTTCGCCCGCGGCCGGAGCCTGCGCGTGTGGGGCATGGCGCGCTGCGCGCCCAACAACAGCGCCCAGGACGTGGCGGTCGAGTTCCGCTCGCCGCGCTCGGCGCGCTGGCGCGCGCTCGCCGCGCTGCACGCCGACGGCGCCTACGGCTACGTCGACGGGCACGTGCGCTTCCCCGGCGCCGGCGTCATGCGCCTGCGCTGGGGCGACCACACCAGCCGCGCGGTCAGCGTCCGCCGGACACCGCGGCGCTGAGCACCGTCAGCGGGTCGCGGTCGATCAGCTCGTCCGGCAGCGCTCCGTGGCCGCCGGCGGCGATCGCGTCGAGCAGCAGGCGCTCGTAGTTGTCGGTGACCGCCTCCCAGCGGTAGCGCTTGGCCCGCTCGCGCGCCCGCGCGCGGTAGGCCTCGACGATGTCGGGCTCGTCGAAGAGCCGCTCGAGTTGGGCGGCCAGGCTCCCGACGCCCTCCTGGCCGGAGAACGTCACGCCGGCGTCGCCGACCGTCTCGACGTTGGGCGCGTGGTCGTTGACCAGCACGCAGTTGCCCGCGGCGAGCGCCTCGAGGATGACAGGGTGCGTGCCGCCGACCTCGGTGGGCGCGCAGAACAGGTAGGCGTGACGCTGGAGCTCCCAGTAGTCGCGCCCGAACAGGTAGCCGGGGAACAGCACGCGCGGGTCGCCCTTGCGGCGCACCTGGCGGATGTAGTCGCCGGCGTAGGGCGCGCCGCCGACCACGACGAGCTTCATGCCGCGGGCGCGCTCGGCGGGGATGCGGGCGAAGGCGTCGACGAGCAGGTGCGGGTTGTTCTCGGGCTCGAGGCGGCCGACGAACAGGACGTAGCGGCGCGGCTCGAGCCCGAGGCGCTCGAGCGTGGCCGTCCCGGCGTGGCCGGGGTCCTCGACCCCGTAGGGCACGGCGCCGATCCGCCGCCCGTAGCGGCGCTCGAAGACGTCGGCGACCGCGTGCGAGTCGGTCAGCGCGACGTCGGCCCAGCGCGGCGCGTTGCGCTCCGCGAAGCGCAGGTAGGCCTTGGCCAGCGGGGGCCACTTGGCGCGCGTGGAGTCCAGCCCGTCGACGTTGATGACCGTCGGGATGCCCGCGCGGCGCGTCACCAGGCAGATCGGGCTGTTGCCGGCGATGAAGAACAGCGCGACGTCGGGCTTGAGCGTGCGCGACGCGTGCAGGGCACTCAGCGCGGTGTGCACGAGCGTGTCGAGGTACTTGTTGCGGACCGTCGGCAGGTGCACGAGCCGGGCGCCGCGCCAGTGCTTCAGGCGCCGGTCGACGACGTGCGGGCGGCAGTAGACGACGACCTCGTGGCCGCGCTCGGACAGCCGGTGGGCGAGCTGCTCGGCGGCGGTCTCGAAGCCGGAGTAGGCCGCGGGGATCCCGCGGGTGCCCAGGATCGCCACCCTCATCGGACGGCGAGCGTATAGGCCCGCAGGTGCTCGTCGGCGCACCGCGCCCACGAGAAGCGCCCTGCCTGCGCACGTCCGTCGGGCGCCGACTCCGGGTCGTCGTGCAGGCGGCGCAGGTGGGCGGCGAGGCCGTCGGCGGTGGTCGCGTAGAGGGCCGCGTCGCCGCAGATCTCGCGCACGGCGAGGCTCGGATAGGCGACGACGGGCGTCCCGGCGGCGAGCGCCTCGAGCGCCGTCAGGCCGAAGCCCTCGTGGAGGGCCGGGTGCACGAGCGCGAGGGCGTGGGCGTGCAGGTCGGCGAGGTCGTCGGCGGGTGTCGCGATGCGCAGCGGAAGGCGGCCGAAGCGGGCGACCGCCTCGCGCAGGAGCGGGAGGTTCTTGCGCGGCTCGGCGTCGCCGACGTAGAGGACGTGGCGCGGCGCCTGGCGGGTGATCGGGCCGAGCGGCTGGCCGGGGCCGTGGTGGGCCACCACGACCTTGCTGCGCCGAAGCCCCCATCTCGTCATGGCGTCGTTCGCGGTGGTGTGCGAGACGGCGATGACGGCGTCGGCGGCGCGCGCGGCGCGGGCGTGGGCGAGCCGGGCGTAGAGGGCGAAGCGCCGGTCGAAGAGCTCGGGGTGCGCGTCGAAGGCGAGGTCGTGGACGGTGACGACGTTGCGGACGCCGGGGCTGTGGGCGGGGAGCGGGTGGTGGACGAGGTCGGCTCTGGCGCGGCGCGCGCGGCGCGGCAGCTCGACCTGCGTCCACCAGGCGTCGGCGGCGGCGTTGCGCGCGCTCGAGCGGCCCGGCGCGAAGCGGTCGGGGCGGGCCGCGGTCACCACGTCGGCGTCCAGCGCGCGCAGCAGCTCGCGCAGGTACGTGCCGGTGCCGGTGTGGCCGCGCGCGAGGTACGTCGTGTCGACGAGAACCCTCACCGTCACCAGCGCGCGTGCGCGAACAGCGTCGTGCCGTCCGAGTCGATCTCGACGTCCTGGAAGCCGAGGTCGGTGAGCAGCGCGCGCAGCGAGCGCTCGTTGAAGAAGCGCAGGTGGTCGGTGCGCGGGCTGAAGTGCTCGGCGAAGCGGTCGGGGTCGTCCGCGAGCGCGCGCAGCAGCGCGGGCGGGTGGTCGGGCGTGGTGGCGAGGAGGCGCCCGCGCGGGCGCAGGACGCGGCGCACCTCGTGCAGGGCGCCGACCGGGTCGACGAGGTGCTCGAGGGTCTCGCCGATCCAGACCGCGTCGAACTGCGCCTCGGTGAAGGGCAGCGGGGCGTCGGGCTTGACGAGGAGCACGTCGACGCCGCGCTCCTTGGCGCGCCGCACGGCCTCGGGCGCGGCGTCGACCGCGACGGCGATCGCCTCGTGCGCGCCCAGGGCGGCGGCGAACTCTCCGGCGCCGCAGCCGAGGTCGAGGACCTTGTCGCCGGGCGAGACGCGGGCGAGCAGCCAGTCGCGGCGCAGCGCGAAGCGCTCGGGCTCGGCCTCCGGCGGGACGGCGGCCCAGACGGCGTCGAGGAGGTCGGCGTGGGACATGGCGCGCGCGACCGTACCCTGCGGCCCCGTGACCCGCGTGCTCGCCGTGTGCGCCGTCGATCGTCCGGGCGGGGCGGAGGTCGGGCTGCTGCGGCTGCTGCGCCGGCGGCCGGGGTGGGACGTGACGCTGGCGACGCCCGGCGACGGCCCGCTGCGCTCGGTCGCCCGCGCCGAGGGCTGGGCGACGGCTCGGCTGGCGCTCGGCGGGCTGGAGCGCGGCGCGGGGGCGCGCGCGCTGGCGAGCTGGCCCCGCGCGCGGCGGCTGGCGGCGGCGCACGACGTCGTCTACCTGAACGGGACGGCGGCCGCGCGGGTGCTGCCGGCGCTCGGGGGTGCGCGTGCCGTGCTGCACGTGCACGACATGGTCGAGCGCGTGCCGCGGTTCTGGCGGCGGGCGGCGCTCGTTCTGGCCGACTCGAGGGCGGTCGCCGCGCGCCTGCACGGGCTCGAGGCCGAGGTCGTCGGCTGCCCGGTCGAGCTCGACCCGCCGCCGGCCGCGCGGCCGTGGGGCGACGGCGGGCCGGTGGTCGGGTTCGTCGGCCGGCTCGAGCCGCGCAAGGCGCCCGACGTGCTCGTCGCGGCAGCGCCGGCGATCCGCGCGGGCGCGCCGGGAGCGCGCGTCCTGCTCATTGGTGAGGACTCCTACGCGGTCGACCCGACCTATGCTCGCGCCGTGGCGGGAGCGGCGGCGGTCGAGCACGTCGGTTGGGTCGACAACGCGCCCGGGCTGATGCGCCATCTCGACGTGCTCGTCCTGCCCTCGCGCTCGGAGCCGTTCGGCACGGTCCTGGCCGAGGCGATGGCGGTCGGCACGCCGGTGGTCGCCACGCGCGTGGACGGGCTGGCCGAGGTCGTCGAGGACGGGGTCACGGGCGCGCTGGTGGCGCCGGACGATCCGGCCGCGCTGGCCGAGGCGGTCCTGCGCGTCCTCGCGCGCCGCGACGAGCTCGGCGCAGCCGCCGCGCGCGCCGCTCGCCGCTGGGAGGCCGGCGCGTACGCGCGCCGCGTGGGCGACCTCGTGGAAGCGTGCGCGGTCCCGATCGACACGGATCGCCGGCGGTCCGACGGCCGCACGGCGACGGGGCCGTGCGCGTAGGGTTCGACGCGCGCGGGGCGGGCGACCCGCGCGGCATCGGGCGCTACGTGCGCTGCCTGCGCGCGGCGCTCGACGCCACGGCGCCCGAGGGCGCGGAGGTGCTCGACACGCACCGCCCGCGCGCCTGCCACGTCTTCCACTCGCCGTGGATCGACGGCGCGCTGCTGCGCATCCGCTGCCCCCAGGTCGTCACGCTGCACGACCTCATCCCCCTGAAGCGCCCGGGCGAGTACCTGCGCACCGGCGTGCGCTTCCGCCTGCGCTACCTGGCCGTCGAGCGCGCCGACCGCGTGATCGTCCCGACCGCGGCGGTCGCCCGCGACGCGGTCGAGCGCCTGCGGATCGAGCCCGAGCGCATCGCCGTCATTCCCGAGGCGCCGGCGCCCCAGCTGCACGCGCGGCCGCCCGAGGAGGTCGCCGCGGTGCGCGAGCGCTACGCGATTCCCGAGGACTACCTGCTCTGGGTGGGCGGGCTCGAGCGCCCCGATCCGCGCAAGCGCGTCGCCTCGCTCGTGGCGGCGCCGCGCCGGCTGCCGCTCGTCCTCGTCGGGCCGACCCGGCCGTGGGCCGAGGCGCTGCCCGGCGTGATCCTCACCGGCCTGGTGCCCGACGACGACCTCGCGGCGCTCTACACGGGAGCGCGCGCCCTCGTCTTCCCGTCCGACGACGAGGGCTTCGGCCTCCCTGCCGTCGAGGCGCTCGCCTGCGGGACGCCGGTCGCCACGTGCGACGTGCCCGCGCTGCGCGAGGTCCTCGACGGCCGCGCGACGTTCGTCGAGCCCGCCGACCTCGCCGGGCTCATGGCCGCGGGCGAGGCCGCCTCCCGCCCGGCGCCGCCGCCCCCGCCGTGGACGTGGGCGGACGCGGGACGGGCGACGTGGGCCGTCTACGCCGCGGTCGCCGGCTGACCCAGCACATCGAGGACCCGATCCACGTCGGCCTCGGTGTTGTAGACGTGCCACGACGCGCGGAGCCGGCCGCCGCGCAGCGCCGCGATGATTCCCGCCGCCTCGAGGCGCTCGGCGGCGCCCGGCAGGTCGACTGAGACGATCGCCGAGTCACCCGGCGGCAGCCCGAGTCCCGCGCGAAAGCGGTTGGCCAGCGCGACGTCGTGGCGGTGGATCGCCTCGACGCCGATCTCGCTGACCAGCTCGAGCGCGGGCTGGGTCCCGACCCAGGAGAACCACGCCGGCGAGGTGTCGAGGCGGCGCGCGGCGTCGGCGAGACGCAGCGGCGGCCCGAAGTACGAGCCGTGGACGTCCGCGCCCGCATACCACCCGGCGGCCCACGGGACGGTCTCGCGGAGGCGGTCCCGGCGCAGCGCCATGAAGGCGGTCCCCCGCGGTGACATGAGCCACTTGTAGGCGCCGGCGACGACGACGTCGAAGCGCGAGGCGTCGAGCGGCAGCCACCCGCAGGCCTGCGTCGCGTCGACGACCGTGATCGCGCCGTGGGCCTCGGCCGCCGCGGCGATCGCGTCGAGGTCGGCGACCTCGCCGGTGCTCATCTGCACGGCGCTGAAGGCGACGACGTCCGTGGCCGAGTCGACCGCCTCCGCGAGCTCGGCCGGCGGGACCGTCCGGACGGTGGCGCGGCCTTCCTCCTGCGCGACGAGGAAGGGGAAGAGCGTCGACGTGAACTCGACGTCGGGCGCCACGACCCGCGCGCCCGCCGGCAGCGACGCGGCCACGAGGCCGACGAGCCCCGAGACGGTCGCGCCCACCGCGACGTCGCCGGCGCTCACGCCGACCATCGCCGCCCACGCCTCGCGCGAGCGCTCCGTGGCCTCGCCCCAGTGCTCCCAGCTCGTGCGCCCACCGCGCCAGTCGGCCAGCGCCGCCTGAAGGGCGTCCCACCCGACCTTCGGCGGCAGGCCGTAGCTCGCGGTGTTGAGGTAGACGCCGTCGGGCGCCCACTGCTCGCGGGCGATGCGCTCCATGGGCTGGATCATGGCGGCCTGAGACCGAACGGCACGGGCGCCGCGGCGGCGCTGCGGCGCTTGCCCCAGACGCGGGGGGCGAGGCGTGCGGCCTGCCAGTACGCGGGCAGCAGCGACGGCTCGCGCAGGAGCGCATAGCCAAGCGCGAGGACCTCGTAGGCGGCGATGCGCGGGAGGTCTTTCAGCAGCGAGGCGGGGCGCTCGTTCTTGAGGATCACCAGCAGGCGGTTGCGGAACTGCAGCCGGCGGTGCGCGGCCGGGACGAGCGGGCGGGTGGTCGGCGAGTAGAACCGCACGTGCCGCGCGCGGGCGGCGGGCGCGTAGGCGCAGCGCCAGCCGAGGGCGCGGGCGCGCCAGGCCAGGTCGGCGTCGGTCGCCCAGAGCTCGAGGTCCTCGTCGAGCACCTCGGGGCCGAGCGCCTCGAGCACCTCGCGGCGATACAGCGCGCAGGCGCCGTCGGCGCCGAACGCGTCCCCGGCGACCGACCACCGCGCGGCCGGCTCGCCGTGGCCGACGAGCGAGTTCTTGCGCCGGCGGTCGATGGTCATGCCCGCCGCGTCGACCTCCTCCCCGGCGCTCGAGCGCAGCAGCAGCGGGGCGACCGAGCCGACGCCGTCGGCGGCGAGCGCTTCCGCCGCCGCCGCGACGAAGCCGTCGTCGAGCACGCAGTCGGCGTTGAGGAGCAGGAGGGCGTCGGTCTCCCCGGCGGCCGCCAGCCCCGCATTGATCGCCGCCGCGTACGAGACGCGCCGCGGCAGCCGCAGCACGCGCGCGCCGCACCGCGCGGCGACGTCGGCCGTCGCGTCGGTGCACGCGTTGTCGACGACGAGCACGTCGTCGGCCTGGGCGACCGCCGGCGGCAGCGAGCTCTGCAGCCGCGGCGCCTCGTCGACGCTCAGGACCACCGCGACGACGCGCATCAGAGCAGCTCGGCGTAGACGTCCCAGGTCGCTCGCGCCGTGCGCTCCCACGAGAACTCCGCCGCGCGGGCGCGGGCGCGCGCCGTCCAGATCGCCGGGTGCGCGAGGACGACGCGCAGGGTCGCGGCGAGCGCGTCCTCGTCGTCGACCGGGAAGAGCGCCGCCGCCCCGCCCGCGGTCTCGGGGAGGGCGGTCGCGTCGGCGCAGACGACCGGCACGCCGCGGGCCATCGCCTCGAGCACGACGATGCCGAAGCCCTCGTACCGTGACGGGTGAACGAGCGCCGCCGCGCCGCGCAGCAGCGCGTCGAGGCACGCGTCGTCGACGTAGCCGGGCAGCTCCAGGCGCGACCCGCCGAGCGCGCGCAACCGCGCGCCCTGACCCGCGTCGGCGCCTGCGATGACGAGCCGGTGCGGCAGATCCGAGCGCCGCCACGCCCGCACCAGCACGTCCCATGCCTTCTTGGCGCGCAGGTCGCCGATGCCGAGCAGATACGGCTCGCCGCCGTCGAGCGGCGGCGTGGGACCGATCGGCAGCGCCGGCGCGTTCGGCACCACCCGCACGCGATCCGCGCCGACGCCCCAGCGCGCGACGACGTCGTCCGCCGTCGCCCGCGACACGCAGATGACGCGCTCGGCCGAGCGCGCCGCCGCCCGTGCGAGCACCCGGTACTTCCAGCGCGTCCGCGGCGCGAAGTCCTCCGGGAAGACCTCGAAGGCGAGGTCGTGCACCGTGACCACGCCCGGGCACGGGCGCACGAGCGGGAGAAAGCAGTTGGGCGCGTGCAGGACGCCGGCCCGCCGCGTCAGCGCCGCGAGCGGGAGCCCCGCCTGCTCCCAGAGCGCCTCGGGCCCGGGCCAGCCGCGGCCGAGCACGCGCACCGGCGCCCCGATCGCCCGCAGCGCGCGCGCCAGCTCGCGCACGTAGCGCCCCCATCCGCGCAGCGGCGGCGCCAGCGCATCGCGCGCGTCGAGGGCGACGATCGGCATGGAGCGGCGCAGCCTACGGCCCGCTAGGGTCCGCGCCCGTGGCCGCACTGCTGGAGGCGCCGGTCGCCCGGTCAAGGATCTTCGACATCCCGGTCGAGCTCGCTCCGCCGGACGACCTGCTGCGGCGCATCACCGGCTGGGTGCGCAGCGGCGACAGCGCGCGCCGCGTGATGTACGTCAACGCGCACGTCCTCAACCAGTCGCTCGCCCAGCCCGCGCTGCGCCGCGCGCTCAACGAGGCCGACCTCGTCTACTGCGACGGCTACGGCGTGCGCCTGGCCGCCAAGGCGCTCGACGTCCAGACCCCGCACCGCATGACCGGCGCCGACTGGATCTGGGACCTGGCCGGGCTGTGCGAGGTCGCCGGGCTCTCGGTCTACCTCCTCGGCTCGGAGCCCGGCTACGCGAGCGAGGCGGCGCTGCGCCTGCGCCGGCGCTACCCGCGCCTGCAGATCCTCGGCACGCACCACGGCTACTTCGAGGTCGACTCGCCGCACGACGACCGCGTCGTCGAGGACGTCAACGCGCGCCGGCCGGACATCCTGCTCGTCGGGATGGGCACGCCGAAGCAGGAGCTGTGGGTGCACCGCAACGCGCCGCTGCTGGAGGCGGGCGTCGTGTGGACGGTCGGCGCGCTGTTCGACTACGTGTCCGGCCACACGCCGCGGGCGCCCGCGTGGCTGGCTGACAACGGCTTGGAATGGATCTTCAGACTCGCGATCGAGCCGCAGCGCATGTGGCGCCGCTACCTCCTGGGCAACCCGGTCTTCGTGTCGCGGGTCGTCGCCCAGGCGCGCGAGCGGCGGGCGACCGCCAGCTGACTCGCTTCGCGGCGGCGTGGACCGCTGTCGCGGCGCTCATCGCGCTGGGGCTGGCCCACGACGCCGGCGTGGCGGGACCGGCGGCGCTGCCCGCGATCGCACGGACCGGTGCCGTGACGGTCGGGCTGTTCGCCCTGTGCGGCTACGGGGCGGCGCGTCTGCTGCTGCCCGCCCGCCTGCGCCTCGGCCTCTACGTGCTGCCGGTCGGCGCCGCGTGTTCGACGCTCGCCCTCACCGTCCTCGGCCTGTTCCACGTCCCGCTCAGGGCCTCGCTGGCGATCACGCTCGCGGCGGCCGCGGCGCTCGCGCTGCTCGCCAGGCGCCACCACGGCGACGCCGAAGCGAGCGCCACAGGCCGCACCGCCCGCCTTGCCGCCCCGCTCGCCCTCGCCGCGCTGATCGCCGCGATCGCCCTCCTCCCCTCCTTCCGCGCGGGCTTCGCGACCGTCCAGGGCCAGAACGGCGACGCGGTCCTCGCCGTCGGGACCGCGGAGTTCCTGCGCCATGCGCCGCCCACCGCGGTGCGGCCCGACCTGCCGCTCGACCGCGTCCCGATCGTCTGGCGCTCCAAGCTGCCGATCTACTACGGGCTCGCCGCGGTCAGCGAGCTCGCCGGCCAGGACCCGATCGTCGCGTTCTCGACCGTCGCCGCGGTCGTGCTCGCGCTCGCCGCGCTCGGCTTCTACCTCTTCATCGTCGACGGCTTCGGCGCCCCCGTCGCCGTCGGGCTGCTCGTGCTCTTCGCCGTCGGCCTGGACCGCATCGTCCTCTACGTCGGCATCCACCCGTTCTTCAACCAGACCTGGGCGCTGTTCGCGCTGCCCTTCACCCTGCTGTTCATCGCGCGCGGCCCGCCGGCGCTCGCCGTGCTGTTCACCGCGTTCGCGCTGTTCACGTATCCCCTGCTGCTGCCGTTCCCCGCGGTGTTCGCCGGCGTGCTCGCGTGGCGGCGGCGCGGGCGGCTGAACTGGCAGCGCGCCATGCCGAGAAAGCGGCTCTGGCCGCCGCTCGCGGTGCCCGCCGTCCCCGTGGCCGCGGTGCTCGTCCGCGGCGTCGTCGAGAAGGTCGTGCCCGCGGTGAACGCGGTCCGACCGGGCGGCGACCTCGGCGGCTGGTCGGGCGCCGCCCTGCCCTACCTGCCCTTCGGGCGCTTCCTCGGCATGGACGGGCACTCCGCCCTCGCCGCGCTCGTCGTCCTCGCCGTGCTCGCCGCCGCCGTCGCAGGCCTGCGCGCCGCCACCGACGACGCCGCCCGCGCGCTCGCCGTCCTCCTCGGCGGCGCGCTGCTCGCCGCCGTGTACCTGCGCGCCCGCGGCCAGGGCGAGCTCTTCTTCTTCAAGGACCTCGCGTTCGCCGGCCCGCTCATCCTCGCGCTGGCCGTCGTCGGGCTCGCCGAGCGGCTGCCCAGAGCCGCCGCGATCCCCGCGCTGGCTCTGCTGCTCGTCGCGCTGTCGGCCGGCGCACGCCACGAGCTCGCCGGCACCTACGACCAGGTCCCGCGCGACCTGATGGCGCTGCGCACGTGGGACCGCGAGCTGCCCGCCGGCGAGTCGATCCGCATCGACGTCCCGCCGAGCGGCTGGCAGCTGTGGAGCTGGTACCTGCTGCCCCGCCATCGCGTGAGCGCGCCCGACCCGCTCGGGGGCTTCTTCCCCCACCCGCCGCGCGGCCGCCGCGCCGACCTCGTCCTCGTCCAGCGCCGGCGCGGCCGCGGCCGGCCCGCCGACGCGACCGGCCCGCCGGTCCGCGCCAATGCCCAGTACGCGCTCTACCGCCTGCGCGGCGACCTGCCGGGGCCGGACGCCTCCTCGCGCACGCTGGAGTGGAGCATCACGCGCATCACCTACTGAAGCGACTCGAGGAGCGAGCGCAACGCCGCCTCCGTGCGCTCGGGCCCGTAGGCCGCGACGCGTGCCGCCCCGCGCCGGCGCAGCTCGGCGCGCAGCGCGGCGTCGCTCACCGCCAGGTGAATGAGCTCGGCGACGACCGCCGGGTCCTCGTCGGCGACGAGCAGCGCCGCATCGCCGGCGACCTCGGGCACCGCCCCCGCCGGGCGGGCGACGACCGGCACGCCGAAGTGCAGCGCCTCGAGGACCGGGATGCAGAAGCCCTCGTGCTCGGAGAGGCAGACGAACGCGTGGGCCTCGCGGTAGCGCGCGGCGAGCTCGGCCGAGCTCAGCGAGCGCTCGAAGCGCACCGCGCCGGGCGCGATCGCGTCGGCGAGCTGGTGCAGCTCGGCCGCGTAGCGCGCGGTGAGCGGCTCGCCGACCAGCACCAGCCGCGCGTGCGGGTCGTGCTCACGCGCGTACAGCGTGAGCGCGCGGATGACCTCGTCCTGGCGCTTGTGGGGCATCAGCCGCCCGACGAACAGCAGCGTCGTCGGGCGGCTCGGCTCGCCGGCCGCCGGCGGACCCAACCGCGCCGGATCGATCAGCACCGGCAGCACGGTCACCTCGCCCGCGCCGGCCTCGCGCAGCTCGCCGGCGTTGAAGGCCGAGTCCGCCGCGAACGCGTCGCACGCCGACACGAAGTCGGGCAGCTGCGAGCGCCCCACCGCGCACTGGACCGCGGTCATCGGCTCGTGCGCCCACAGCCAGCGCGCCGGCGTGATGTTGTGCGAGAGCAGCAGCTTGCGGCACGGCAGCTCGAGCACGCGGCGCACGCGCGGGGCGTAGGCCGAGTAGTGGATGAGCAGGACGTCGTGCTGCGCCGGGGCGAGCGCGGTGAGCGGCGCGACGCGCCCGTCCATCCGCGGGTCCAGCGCCGCGGCCACGTCGCGCCCGCCCCATCCCCACTCGGTGAAGCGCGCGCGGAAGTCCAGCGCCTCGTTCGTCACCGCGTCGTAGGGACCGGCGCCCGACAGGACCTGGTGGACGTTCATCGCTCGTGCCGGCGCTCCAACCGCTCGACGCGGTCGGCGAGCTGCCCGACGAAGACCGCCAGCTGGATGTTGAAGCGCGCCTGCTGCGCGAGCACCTGCCCGTGGTACTGGCGCAGCGCGCGGTAGAGCAGCCGCTTGACGAACGTGATCGGCGCCCCGTAGCGCCGCGTCGAGCGCAGCTCGCTCAGGTCGGGCTCGACCACCGCCCATTCGAGCAGGTGCTCGAGGGTCACCGCGTCGACCGGGTCGATCGCGAAGCGCGCGAAGTCGTCCGCGTAGCCGCCCCGCGCCCGCGCCGCCGCCGCGCGCTCGCGGGCCAGCGCCAGCGCCTCCTCAGGCGAGGTCACGACGGCGTCACCTCGCGAGTGCGGGGGTCCCCGGTCACCGCGGTGCGGACAGCGGAGGCGCTGGCTCCCGGGATCGTCCCCATCAGCTCGTGGTAGAAGCCGAGCCCGTCGGCCGCCGGGCCGTCGAAGACGACCGCGCCGCCGTCGAGCACGACCACGCGCTCGCACGTGCGCTCGACGAGCGCGGCGTCGTGGGAGACGAGCACGAGCGTCGCCCCCGCCTCGACCTGCGCGGCCACGCGCGCCTCGCACTTGCGCTGGAAGGCCTCGTCGCCGACCGCGAGGACCTCGTCGATGAGCAGGACGTCGGGGTCGAGGTGCGCGGCGATCGAGAACCCGAGCCGGACGAACATGCCGCTCGAGTAGGTCTTGACCGGGACGTCGATGAAGGCGTCGAGCTCCGAGAAGGCGATGATGTCCTCCACGCGCGCCTCGATCTCCGCGCGCGACATCCCGTAGAGCGCGCCGTTGAGCAGGATGTTCTCGCGCCCGGAGAAGTCGCGCCCGAAGCCGGCGCCGAGCTCGAGCAGCGCGACGACCTGCCCGCCGCACGCGACGCGCCCGGAGTCCAGCGGGACGATCCCGGCCAGCACGCGCAGCGTCGAGGTCTTGCCCGCGCCGTTGCGCCCCACGATGCCCACGGTCTCGCCGGCCTCGACGTGCAGCGAGACGTCGCGCAGGGCCGTGACCGGCGGCGGGCCGGCGGCGCGCCGGCGCAGCACGAGCTCCTTGAGCGTGCGCCCGCGGTCGGCGCGCACCGAGAACGTGCGCGTCGCGTGCTCGAGGACGAGCGCGCCGCGTCTCACACCACCACCGCCAGCTCGGCCTCGAGGCGCCGGAAGAGCGCGCGCCCGCCGGCCAGCGCGAGCGCGGCGGCGGCGACGACGTAGAGCAGGGCCGCCCCCGACGGCCAGGTTCCGGCGTAGAGCGCGCCGCGGATCGACTCGACGAACGGCGCCACCGGGTTGCCCCAGCGCAGGACGTCGCGCGCCCACGCGTGCTCGCTGGCCACGTCGGCGGGCCGGTAGAAGATCGGCGAGAGGAAGAACCACGGCAGCAGGACCGCCGAGAGGATCGGGGCGACGTCGCGGAAGTACGCGTGCAGGACGGCGACGACGAGCGCGAGCCCGAGCGTGAACGCGTAGAGCGCGGCCAGCAGCAGCGGCAGCACCAGCAGCGGCGCGCCGAGCGTGCCGCGGACCGCCACCTCGACGACTGCGACGAGCGCCAGGACGGCGAGGAAGGTGACCAGCTGGACGGTGACCACCGCGGCGGGCACCGACTCGCGCGGGAAGCGCGCCTTGCGGATCAGCGCGCCCTGGTCGAGCAGCGACGAGGCCGCCTGCAGCAGCGACTGCGAGAAGAACAGCCAGACGACGAGGCCGACCATGAGGAAGAGCGGGAAGTCGGCGACGCGCGCGGGCGGGAACAGGACGCCGAAGAGCAGGTAGTAGGCGCCCATGAGCACGAGCGGGTTGACCACGTACCAGGCGATGCCCAGCGCCGAGCCCTGGTACTTCTGGCGCAGCTCGCGGCGGACGAGCTGCTCGAAGAGGAAGCGATAGCGCCACATCGGCGCGCCTCAGTAAAGCGGGCGTGCACGAGCTCGCGCCTCGGTCGTCAGTTGACGCAGTTCGCGTCCGGCAGCGGACGGTGCGGCGCGCACCATTCGCCGGAGCTCAAGGAGGATGCGCTTCGATGAGGAGTGAAGCGGCCGAATGGCCGGAGGTCGTGGTCGTGGCCAGCGGGATCAACGTCCTGGCGGGCATCTGGCTGCTGGTGGCGCCCTACGTGCTGCCGGGCCTGGCGCCCGCCTGGAACGAGATCGTCTGCGGCGCCGTCATCTTCGTCCTCGCGCTCACCCGCGTGACCGTCGCCTGGCGCGTCCCGGCGCTCAGCTACGTCAACGTCGCGATGGGGATCGCGCTCATCCTCACCGGCTTCTGGTCGAGCGCGACGGGGGCCGGCGTCGTCACCGACGTGCTCGTGGGGCTCACCGTCGCGCTGCTCGCGCTGCTGAGCGCAAGCGCCCGGCCCTAAGAGGCTGTCTCAGAACCCCCTGCGCACGTCTGGCGGCGCCGGCATCCCGCCAGGCTGCGTCCTCGCCGGTTCACGTGGCTGGGCCACGCATCACCGGCTGCGTCCTTGCCTGGCGGGCGCCGGCATCCACCAGCCGCACACACGGGGTTCTGAGACAACCTCTAAGCCGTAGCCCGCACCTCCGGCGGCGGCGTCCCGCGGAGCACCCAGCAGCCGTCGGAGCGCCGGCTCAGCTCGCCCTCGCGCTGCAGCTCCCCGAGCGCGCTGGTCACGCCCGGCCGCCGGGCGCCGACCAGGCCCGCGACGAGCTCGTGGGTGAGCGGCAGGGTGATGACCACGCCGTCGCCGGTGACCTTGCCCCACCGGTCGGCGAGATACCAGAACACCACGCGCAGCCGCGAGTCCAGCCGCGGCATCTGCGAGATCGCGAGGTGCATGGCCAGGAAGCGCTGGCGGCGCATGAGGCGGTCCATGATCGCGCTGGCGACCTCGGGCCAGGGCGACATCCGGACGGCGAAGCGGCGGTCGAGATGAGCGATGCGCGCGCGCTGGTGCACGCGCCAGCGGGTCTCGGTGGCGATCGAGCTGTTGGGCCCGAAGTTCACCCACGGGCGGCCGACGTCGCCGGGGCCGAGGAGCTCTAGGCCGTCGCGCAGGCCCAGCGCGACGCGCCGGATGATCGTCCCCTCGAGGAGCAGGATGCCGAAGTGGCCGCGCCCGCTCTCCTCGTTGCGCTCGATCGTCCAGGGACCGACCTCCAGCCACTCGCTCTCGGCGAGGCTGGCGGCCGCCGCCGACTCGGGGTCGGCGACGTGCTCGAACAGCTCAGGATCGAAGTCGGCGACCCGGACCGCGGTCATGTCTTGCAGGTTACGGTCCGAGCAGCCCGGACGACAGCGGTTCGCCCGACCGGCGTACCGCGCCCCCGCACCCGTGCCGTTGTGGAGCTTTGCGGAAAGCCCCGCGCTCACGGAGGATTGGGACATGCTGGGCAGCGGCGTGGCAACCGCCGAGACAGCGTCTAGGGTCGGCGACCGCATGGCGACTCCCGCGGTCCGCCTGATCGGGGTGCGCAAGACCTACGGCGACGTGGTCGCCCTCCAGCATCTGGACCTCGACGTGCGCGAGGGCGAGTTCTTCACGCTGCTCGGCCCGTCGGGCTCGGGCAAGACCACGACGCTGCGGCTCATCGCCGGCTTCGAGCGCCCGGACACGGGCGCGGTCGAGCTCGAGGGCGCCGACGTCACCGGCGCGCCGCCGTACGAGCGCAGCGTCAACACCGTCTTCCAGGACTACGCGCTGTTCCCGCACATGAGCGTCGGCGAGAACGTCGGCTACGGGCTGCGCGTCGCCGGGCTGCCGCGCGCCGAGCGCGCCCGCCGCGTCGCCGAGGCGCTCGCGATGGTCCGCCTGCCGGGGATCGGCGACCGCCGGCCGGTGCAGCTGTCGGGCGGCCAGCGCCAGCGCGTCGCGCTCGCCCGGGCGCTGGTCAACCGCCCCCGCGTGCTGCTGCTCGACGAGCCGCTGGGCGCGCTCGACCTCAAGCTGCGCCAGGAGATGCAGCTCGAGCTCAAGCGGCTGCAGTCCGAGCTCGGCATCACCTTCATCTACGTCACGCACGACCAGGACGAGGCGCTGGGCATGAGCGACCGCATCGGCGTCTTCTCAGAGGGCCGGCTGGAGCAGGTCGGGGCGCCGGGCGACGTCTACGAGCGGCCCGCCACCGCGTTCGTCGCCGGCTTCGTCGGCACGTCGAACCTGCTCCAGCGCGACGGCGCGACGATCACCGTGCGACCGGAGAAGATCCGCCTCCTCGACGACGGAGAGCCGGTGCCCGCCGGCTGGACGGAGGAGCCCGGATCGGTGCGCGAGGTCGTGTACCTGGGGTCGGTGACGCGTTTCATCGTCGACCTGCGCGACGGCGGGGCGCTCACCGTCGTGCGCCAGAACCTGGAGACGTCGGAGCGCGACGGCGCGGAGCGGCGCGGCCGCCCCGTGCGCCTCGCGTGGCGGCCCGAGAGCGCGGCCGCCGTCGAGCCCGACGCGAGCGAGGAGGATCACCAATGACCACGTTCCTGGACAAACCCAGCGGCCCCCCGGCGGCCATCGCGATCACGCTGGCCGTCCTCGGGCTGCTCATCAGCGCGTGCGGCGGGTCGAGCGGCGGTGGCGGCGGCAAGGCGTCGAACCTGCCGACGAAGATCGGCCGCGGCGAGGGCCAGCTCAACGTCATCGCCTGGGAGGGCTACACGCAGGCGCAGTGGGTCAAGCCGTTCGAGCGCCAGACCGGCTGTCAGGTGCACAGCAAGTATGGCGGCTCCTCCGACGAGATGGTCACGCTCATGCGCCAGGGCGGCGGGAGCCAGTACGACCTCGTCTCGGCCTCGGGCGACGCCAGCCTGCGACTCATCCGCGGCGGCAACGTCAAGCCGGTCAACGTGAACCTGATCCCGGGCTGGAGGGACTTCATCCCGCAGCTGAAGTCGCCGGCGCACAACACGGTCGACGGCAAGCACTACGGCGTCTCGCTGCAGTGGGGGCCCAACACGCTGCTCTACAACACGAGCAAGGTCGGTGGGTCGCCGTCGAGCTGGTCGGTGCTCTACGACCCGAGGTACCGCGGGCAGATCACCGTCCCCGACAACCCGATCCAGATCGCCGACGCGGCGCTGTACCTGTCCAAGACGCAGCCGTCGCTCGGGATCAAGGACCCGTACGAGCTGACCGACAGGCAACTCGGCGCGGCGGTCGACCTGCTCAAGCGCCAGCGGCCGCTGATCAAGAAGTACTGGGCGCTGGCCTCCGACGAGATCGACCTGTTCAAGAACGGCGACGCGGTCGTCGGCGCGTCGTGGCCGTACCAGACGATCACGCTGCAGGGCGACAAGGTCCCGGTCAAGGACCTCATCCCGCGCGAGGGGGCCACCGGCTGGGCGGACACGTGGATGCTCTCGTCGCGCGCGCGCCACCCGAACTGCGCGTACATGTGGATGCGCTGGGTGTCGACGCCGAAGGTCCAGGCCCAGCAGGCGATCTCGTTCGGCGAGACGCCCGCGAACACGAAGGCCTGCTCGTTCATGGACCGCATCCAGAAGGGCGCGTGCGCGAAGTACCACGCCAACGCGCCGGCGACGTACTTCAACTCGATCCGGTTCTGGAAGACGCCCGTGAGCGACTGCGGCGGCGGGCAGACCTGCACGGACTACACCGAGTGGCAGCGGCGCTGGACGCAAGTGAAGGGCTGAGCCTCCGACGGCGGGCCTCCGGCGCGCTGCACCGGAGGCCCGCCGCCCGGGCGCTGCTGCTCCTCTCGCCGCCCGCGGCGTGGTTCGTCGGGCTCTACCTCGCGGCGCTCGGCGTGCTGTTCGTCTCGGCGTTCTGGCGCGTCGACGGCTTCACCGGCGAGGTCGTGCACTCATGGACGCTGGACAACTTCCGCACGCTGCTCTCCGAGCCGACGTACCGGACGATCGCGCTGCGGACGATCGGCATCGCCGCGGCGGTCACCGTCACCGACGCGATCCTCGCGCTGCCGTTCGCGTACTACGCGGCCCGCGTCGCCCCCCGGCGGCTTTCGCGGGCGCTGTTCGTGGCGGTCCTGCTGCCGCTGTGGACGAGCTACCTGGTGCGCGTCTACGCCTGGCGGCTGATCCTCGCGCGCGACGGGATCCTCAACTGGGGGCTGGACCACGTCGGGCTCGGCTCGCTCAACGTCGCGTATTCGAACATCGCGATGTGGATCGTCTTCAGCTACATCTGGCTGCCGTTCATGATCATGCCGGTCTGGGCGGCGATCGAGCGCGTCCCGGACTCGCTGCTCGAGGCGTCGGCCGACATGGGCGCGCGCGGCTTCACGACGTTCCGCCGCGTGCTGCTGCCGCTCGTGCTGCCCGGCCTCGCCGCGGGGTCGATCTTCACGTTCTCGCTGACGCTCGGCGACTTCATCACGCCGACGCTCGTGGGCGGCGCCGGGTCGGACTTCATCGGCAACGTCGTGTACCGCAGCGTCGGGGTGGCCAACGACGTGCCGTTCGCGGCGGCGTTCGCCGTCGTGCCGGTCGTCGTGATGGGCGCCTACCTGCTGCTGGCGCGCCGGCTCGGCGCGTTCGAGGCGCTCTGATGGTCCACGGGCGCGGCGCGCGGCTGGCGCTGGCGGCGTGGAGCGCGGCGATCGTCGCCTTCCTCGCGCTGCCGATCGTCCTCATCGCCGTCTACGCGTTCAACCCCTCCAACGTGCAGAGCTGGCCGCTGCACGGGCTGTCGACCAAGTGGTTCTCGTCGACGTTCGCCAACGGGGAGATGCGCGACGCGCTGTGGCTGTCGGTGCGCGCGGCGCTGATCGCCACGACGATCGCGCTGGTGCTCGGCTCGCTGGCCGCCTTCGCCGTGCACCGCTTCCGCTTCTTCGGGCGCGAGACGGTCTCGCTGGTGCTCGTCCTGCCGCTCGCGCTGCCGGGGATCATCACCGGGATGGCGCTGAACTCGCTGTTCGCGTTCGGCGGGATCGACTTCTCGCTGGTGACGATCGTCGTCGGCCACGCCACGTTCTGCATCGTCGTCGTCTACAACAACGTGCTCGCGCGCCTGCGGCGCACCGAGGGCTCGCTCGTCGAGGCGTCGATGGACCTCGGCGCCGACGGCTGGACGACGTTCCGGCTCGTCACGCTGCCGCTCATCTCGACCTCGCTCGTCGCCGGCGGCCTGCTCGCCTTCGCGCTGTCCTTCGACGAGGTGATCGTCACGACGTTCACCGCGGGCGCGCAGAACACGCTGCCGCTGTGGATCTTCGGGCAGATCCGGCTCGGCCAGCGGCTGCCGCAGGTCAACGTCGTCGTGCTCGTCGTCGTGGCGATCACGCTCGTCCCGGTCATCCTCGCCCAGCGTCTGACGCGCGAAACCGGCGTGCTGCGGCGCTGACATGTGGGTAGCCCGGCGGCCGTGGGCGAGGTCGTGGTCATCACCGGCGCGTCGGCCGGGGTGGGTCGCGCGACGGCCCGCGAGTTCGGCCGCCGCGGGGCGCGCGTCGGGCTGATCGCCCGGGGGCGGGCCGGGCTCGAGGCGGCCGCCGCGGAGGTCCGGGCGGCCGGTGGCGAGGCGCTCGTCCTGCCCTGCGACGTGGCCGACTTCGCCGCCGTCGACGCGGCGGGCACGCGCGTCGAGGAGGAGCTCGGGCCGATCGACGTCTGGGTCAACGTGGCGATGGCCGCCGTGCTCGCCGAGGTGAGCGAGACGTCGGCCGACGAGTTCCGGCGCGTCACCGAGGTCACCTACCTGGGCTCCGTCCACGGGGCGAAGGCCGCGCTCGCGCGGATGCTGCCGCGCGACCGCGGCAAGATCGTCCAGGTCGGCTCGGCGCTCGCCTACCGCGGGATCCCGCTGCAGGCGACGTACTGCGGCGCCAAGCACGCGATCCAGGGCTTCTGCGAGTCGCTGTGGACCGAGCTCCTGCACCGCCGCTCGGAGGTCGAGCTGACCGTCGTGCACCTGCCCGGCCTGAACACCACCCAGTTCACGTGGGTGCGCGCGCGCACGCGAGGCCGGCCCCGCCCGGTCGCGCCGGTCTACCAGCCCGAGATCGCCGCGCGGGCGATCGTGTGGGCCGCGCACCACCGCCGCCGCGAGCTGTGGGTCGGCTTCCCGACCGCCTACACGATCGCCGGCAACCGGATCGCCCCCTGGTTCGCCGACCGCTACCTCGCCAAGACCGCGTTCAAGGGCCAGCAGACCGAGCAGCCACTGGACCCTGGGCGGCCGGACTACCTCGAGGCGCCGCTCGACGACGACGTCGACCACGGCGCCCACGGCCCGTTCGGGGACGAGGCCAAGCGGCACAGCCCGCAGCTGGCGCTCGCCGAGCACCGGCGCGCGGCGGCGCTCGCCGTCGCGCTCGCGGCGGGGGCGGCTGTCGTGGCTGCCGCTCGGCGCTAGACGACCGCGGCGCTTGGATGATCGCCCCACGGGTCGGGCGCGGCGGGGGCGACCACGCGCCCCGGGCCGGCGAGCTCGGTGACCAGGGCCAGCGCGCGGGCGTGTCCCGGCTCGCCCTGCGCGGCCAGCGCGCGCGCCACGTGCGAGAGCTGCATCCCCGCCAACGAGCGCTGGGCTCGCCCGGGCTTCTCCCGCGCCAGCTCGTGAGCGACGGCGCGCAAACGGCACGCGCGGCCCCGGGTGCCCGAGCGCCGGCCGCCGGTGCCGACCACGGTCGCCGCGCAGGCGTACAGGTCCGCGCGCCGGTCGTCGTCGACGCTGTCGTTGTAGGTGCGGAGGAACGCCCCGATGAGTGGGCACACCGAGGCCGGGTAGTCGCTGAAGCGCTCGCCGGCCAGCAGCGAGGCGAGCTCCATCACGCACGCCCCGTCCTGCGGCGTGCGGTGGCGGCCTCTGCTCAGGCGGACGGTCTGGTGGCTGGTGGCGGGCATGCGGACTCCCCTGTCGACTCGGCGGCTGCCTGACCATGTTTCCCGGCGAACGCGTGTGACGAACCGCCGGACGGGTAGTTCACCGCGCGTCTTCCGTTGCCGGCTCGGTGTGCGAGCGGTGGAGCATCTTCAAGGCGGGGTCTCAGTCGGCGGCTGATCCGGCGGCGACGATTGGGCCGCAGAGGGGGCGGGTGGGGGTGGGGGCGGCCGCCGCCGCCGCGTAGCTCCGCTCCTGCGTTGGCTGGCGGGCTGGTGCGTGGCCGGATGGCGCTGAGGGGAAGGAGCGGTTTGACCTTGTGATCGCTCCGTGGGGGGCGCGCGCTGAGCGCCGCTCCTGCGCTGGTGGGCGGGCCGGTGCGTGGTCGGATGGCACCGAGGGGAAGTGGGTTTGCGGTCCGGGTGACGGCACCTGTGTGGGGCGCGCGCTGAGCGCCGCTCCTGCGCTGGTTTGCGGGCCGGTGCGTGGTCGGATGG
>VAWY01000200.1 GCA_005888335.1 Actinomycetota bacterium | reverse complement strand
ACAGAAAGCCGGCGACGCCCCACGACGCGAAGCCAAGCCTCCCACCCAGCCGCCGAGCGACTGAGCTGCAGCTCACCGGGCTGCCGGTGTGTGGCAGCGCCGCTATCCATGCAAGGGAGCGCTGCGGTCCGAGGCCCTCTTACCGCCCGCCAGCGATGCGGCGGTCGGCAGTCTGGGCCGGGCGTACGTAACGGACGTAGTCATCCTCGCTGCACATCCACGCGTCCCACTGCGTGCGGGCGGCTGCGCCGTCACGCTCCAGCCCGCGGCGCAGCCGGACATCGTGCGGCGCGTCTATCCAAAGGTGTCATGTCAAGTAGGGCCTAACCCCGCGAGCCACTGGCGCGGCCACCACGTCAGAACGCCACGCGCTTCGGAAGCCGTCGCCGGGCAAGTGAGCGATGACGTCCCAGGCAAACTCACGGTGCACGCGTTCGGCCAGCACCGGGCTGCCGGTGGCATCGGCGAGCACGCTGCGCGAGATCACGGGCGCCCTCGCCGGGGCGTCCCCAGACAAACCCGACCGCGCTCGAGGCGCCGATCGCGCGCAGTGGCCGCTCCTCACCGTCGACCACGGCGACCACGCGGCGTCCTTCGGCGCGCCGTTCGCCGACGTACACGACCCGCCAGCCAGGTTGCAGCGCCTGGGGGCTGTTGCCTTTGTCGATTGTCATGCGTGGGCTTTCGCGCGGGCCGGCCGCGGCCTCGACGCGCCGGGGGCCGTCCGCCCGGACTGTCTGATTCGGCGCCAGGGGCGGCCCCCTTCCTTCGCCCGGCGCCGGCGCCTCTCGTCCGAAACGCCGGGCGCGACTCGCTGGCGACCGCTGGCCTTACCCTCCGGTCAAGCGGGGCCACCACGGCGGGCTCGGCCGGAGCGCGTCACTGAACCGCGAAGGTCAAGGTGACCTGGCGGACCTGGAAGGGCGGGACGCGGCACGTTCGGCGCGTGCGGTGCCCGACGACCCTACGGCGGCCGGACTTGGTGCGCTTGAAGATCGCGCGGCGGACGGTTCCGCAGAACCTGCCCCGGCCGAAGGAGCCGAAGACCGGTCCGCCGAAGGGGCCGAAGTACGGCGCGTTGGGCGCGTTGGAGACGGTGAGCAGGTCGCTGAGGGTCAGGCCGGTCGCGGCCGCGAGCTCGTGCGCGTCCTCGCGGCCGTCGTCGACGGCCTTGGGCAGGGCCGCGTCGTAGGCCTGCTTACCGCCGTGGCGATCGCGTCGTTGCTGGTGCGGTCGGTCGGCGTGACGGCGACCTAGCCGGTGCCGGTGGCGATGATGGTTCGCTCTTGGGCGCCGGCGGGTGCGGCGAACGCCAGCAACAGCGTCAGGGATGCGGCGGCGATGCGCGATGCGGGCATGGTGACTCCTCGGGTCGGATCGGTTTGCTCTTTTTAGCGGTCGCCCGCCCGCCGCGCGGGCGCGGTTGGGCGCGGCCGCTGAACGAGAGACGCGCCAAGCCGTGAGTGCGAACGGTGCCGCTGGGCGAGCTCAGGTACCTCGCCGCCGTCCCGCGGGCGCGCGACCGCTACGCGAGCGACCCCGGCGCGGGCTTGCGTCCTCGCGCTGCTGATGATCTGTGCGAGCGGTCCGCGCGTTAGAGCGGTAAACGCCTGCCCGAGCGGGCGGTGGCAACAGGAGCGCGTCATGACCATCCCGCCCGCCAGCAGTCGCGTCGCCCACGTCCCGGACCGGTCAAGCGCGTTCAGGGTCGTCCGCGACCAGGGCCTTCGCCTCACGGCGTCGCGGCGCCTTGTCCTCGAGGCGCTGTTCGCGGCCGGCGTCCCCGTCGGCGCCGAGCAGATCGCCGCGGGTCTCGGCGGCGAGCTCCCGCAGTCCGACGTCACGTCGGTCTACCGCAACCTCGAGAGGCTCGAGTCGATCGGGATCGTGAGGCACACGCACCTCGGACACGGTCCCGCGCTGTACATGATCGCCGACGCGAGCCGCGAGTTCCTGCACTGTGAGATCTGTGGCGGTTTTCAGTCGGTGGCCTCCCAGGAGCTCGACGACCTGCGCGCGGCAGTGCGGGCCCGCTTCGGGTTTGAGGTCCGGCTGTCGCACTTCCCGCTGAACGGCCGGTGCCGGGCCTGTCTGGCGACCGCGCGGTCACTGGCCGGCCAGTCGCCCGCAACTGCAACCTGATCGCAGTATCGATCCGCTCGCAAAAGGCGCCAATTTGCAGGAGGTTTATGCATCCGATCGCCAGCAGCGTGCGTATGGGCGTGCGACCCGGTATCTGGACTGGAGGTCCCACACCATGAAGTTCCTCGCCCTGGCGACGGCGCTGCTCGCAGTGGCCGTGGCCGCCCCCGCGAGTTACGCGTCCTCGCATCGCGAAGCGCCGCTGACCGCCCTCGATCCGACCGCGGACGACACCGACTTCTATGTCTTCAAGGCCGCGGATGCACCGAAGGCGGTGACCTTCGTCGCCAACTGGATCCCGTTCGAGGACCCCGCGGGCGGCCCCAACTTCTACCGCTTCGACGATCGCGCCCACTACTACATCAACGTCGACAACACGGGCGACGGCAGGTACGACATCCGCTACCTGTTCACGTTCAACACCCGCCACCGCGTGCCCGGCACCTATCTGTACGGCCTCGGTGGCCCGATCACCTCGCCGCGCGACAAGGACCTCAACATCCTGCAGTCCTACACGGTGACCAGGGAGACCTACCGCAACGGCAAGCCGGTCTCGGCGCAGATCCTCGCCTCCGGCCTGCCGACTCCGCCCGACAACGTCGGACAGAAAACGACGCCCGACTACCCCGCGACCGCGGCCAAGGCCGTCGAGCGCCTCAAGGGCGGCGGCAAGGTGTTCGCCGGCCAGCGCGACGACCCGTTCTTCGCCAGCCTCGGGCGCATCTTCGACACGGTGAACCTGACGGGCGCCGGCCTCGGCAACAAGGGCGGCGGCGTCGACGACCTCGCCGGCTACGGCGTGCACTCGATCGTGCTGCAGATCCCCGCCGCGCAGGTGACCCGCGATCACAAGCCCGTCACCGACGCGAAGGCCGGCAACGCGGTGATCGGCGCATGGACCTCCACCGAGCGACAGGGCCTGTCGGTCAATGGCGGCGGCGCTGGCTGGCGGCAGGTCTCGCGCCTGGGCAACCCGCTGGTCAACGAGGTGATCATCCCGCTGGCCGACAAGGACAAGTTCAACCGCACGCAGCCCTCCGACGACGCCACCAACTACGGCAAGTACGTCGTCAAGCCCGGTATCGCCGCGGCGCTCAACGCGCTGTACCCGCAGGTCAAGGCGCCCGAGAGCAACCGCACGGACATCGTCCAAGCCGTGCTGCAAGGCATCCCCGGGCTCAACGCCTTCCCCGGCAAGGCCGGCAAGCTGCCCACCGACACGATCAAGATCAACCTGGGCATCGCGCCCCCGTCGAAGCCAAACCGCCTCGGCGTGCTGGCCAAGGACAACGCCGGCTACCCCAACGGCCGGCGGCTGACCGACGACGTCGTGGACATCGATCTCCAAGTGGTCGCCGGCGTCCTGAAGGGCAACAAGGTCCCGCTGGGAGACGGCGTGGACGCCAACGACGTGCCGTTCAAGGACGAGTTCCCGTACCTCGCCGACCCCGGCGCGGGAGCCAACCCGAAGGCCGCCTACGGCTCGCAGCTCAAGGGCGCCGTCCGCCCGGGCGAGCCCAACCAGAAGACCACGCCGACGGCGCACTCGGCCGGCGCCGACGACGGAAGCTCGCCGAGCACCGGCGCCTGGATCGCGATCATTGCCGGCGCGCTCGCCCTCGCCGGCCTGGCCTTCGCGGCCGGCCGCCGACGGACCTGACCCAAACGGTGCGGCGCCCAGGGAGGCCCTGGGCGCCGCGCCCTGACCGACTCGCCACCGCGCCGTTCGGTCGGATCGACGTCCCGCCCCTCGTTCGGCCACCGCATCGCGCGCTCGCTCGCCGACCCCGGCGGCTCTGACCAAGGTCACGACGTCCTCCCTGCTTCGGGTGCCCGCCAGACTCGAAGTAATGATGATGGCCCTCGACGGATCGAGCTCGGCCCGGGGTATCGGCGACCCGCACGCGGCGGTGGCGAAGATCGAGACTCCTTTTCCGTGATGGGTCGGTCAAGCAGCTGCCGCCGCTCTGGCCGACCTCGGGCGCCCGCGGGTCGATCGCGATTCGGCTGGAGCACGGGGTCCCGCCAGCTCGCGGCTCGCTACGTCGGCGAGCGAGTGATCGGCGTCCCAGTCCGCGTGCGCAAGCTTAGATTGCGCGCGCGCCTCGTCGCGCCCTTCGGTTGGGCAGCGGGCCGCGGTGGGGCTTCGGTTGACAGCGCTTTTGGCGCGGGCGTAGCGTCGGTGCTTGAGGCAAACCTCAACGAGGAGGGTGCTATGGCGGGTAGCGAGATCGATGTCGCGCGCGAGACGATCGATTGCTTTAACGCCGGGGACTGGGAGCGCCTGCGGGCGCTGCACACGCCGGACTGCGTGGAGGAGGAGCTGGCGACCGAGAGGCGGCTCGAGGGCTTCGATGCCATGCTCGATGCCGCCCAGGGCTGGAAGCGCGCGTTTCCGGACGGGCGCGGCACGGTGCTCGGGGCCTACGGCGACGGTCCGGTGGCGGTTCTCGAGATCCTGTGGGAGGGCACCAACACGGGACCGATGGAGAGCCCGACCGGTGAGGAGATGCCCGCGACGGGCAAGCAGGCGCGCGTGAAGGCCTGCCAGGTGTTCGAGGTCCGGGACGGCCGGGTCAAGAGCACCCGCCACTACTTCAATCTCATGAGCATCCTGAGCCAGCTCGGGGTCGGCGCGCCCGGCGCTGCGGCTGTCGCTTAGCGCAATCGGTGAGGGGTCGCGTCGCGGCCCCTCACCGGGGACCATCACAATCGCCCGCCGGGCGTCCCCTGAGCGCGTCATCGCGGGCAGGGCTGCCGCATTGCGCGCGAGGGCCGGCTGCGCGCCGCGCGCCAGCGCCTTGATCAGGAGCGCAAGCAGCGAGCCCACCCGGTTCAGCTCGCGGCCCGGGCGGCTACATGAGGCCAAGCGCGGCCTGGAGGAGGAACTCGCCGTCGAGCGCGCGGCCAACGCCAGCGACGAGGCCAACCGCCAGCGCGGAGGGATGCGCGACGGCCGGCGCACGAGCGCGCGCCTGAAGCCCTACACCCCGCCCGACCCTCCCGCCGACAATGTCAGCATCACCGATCCGGACTCCAGGCTCGTCCGCGGGATGCGCCGCTGGATCGAGGGCTACAACGCCCAGGCCGCCGGCAACGAGCGCGACCTCATCCTCGCCGCCGAGGCGATGACCACCTCAGCGGACTTCGGGCACCTCCGCCCCATGCTCACCGCCGCTCGCAGCGAGCTGGCCGCCGCCGGCGTCACCGAAGGGCCCAAGGTCGTCGTCGCCGACGCCGACCACTGGCACCTCGAGCAGATGAACGAGATCACCGGCCAACGCATCCCGGTGCTCATCCCGCCCGACTCGAGCCAGAGAAAGAACACCCGGCCGGGCTGGCACGGCGGCGCCTACGACTTCGTGCGCGCGGTGCTCAGCACCGACCGCGGCACCGAGCTCAACAAGCACCGCGCGCGCAGCTCATCGAGCCGATCTTCGGCAACACCAAACGCAACCGCGGCTTCACCCGCTTCGCCAGACGCGGCAGATCAGCGGCGCGGACCGAGTGGCGGCTGATGGCCACCACCCACGACCTGCTCAAGCTCCACCAGCAGTTCACCCCCCGCGGAGGACTGACCGCGGCGCGCGGCGTGCGGCGACGACGCGCGGCGCGGCTCCGCACCGCCAACCCCGACCTCTGCGCGACAGCCGCGGAACGGGAAGCGCGGCCGGCAAGAAACGACGTTGCCTTGCCCGAATCCGAGAATCGGCCCTGATCTCCGGCTACTCCAGATGACGGGCGGGCAAGAATGCGGAAGCCTCGACCCCACCAACCCGGCGATGGCTGAGGAGGACGTGATGAAGGCGATCGTCCAAGACAGGTACGGCTCACCTGATGTCCTCCAGCTCCGAGATATCGACAAGCCGGTCGTCAAGGACGATGAGGTGCTGGTACGCGTGCACGCGGCGGCCGTCAATATCGGCGACTGGCACCTCCTGAGGGGCCTGCCGTACATCATGCGCATGGTGGTCGGGCTGCTCAGGCCGAAGCGCGAGATACCGGGACTCGATCTGGCCGGGCGGGTCGAGGCGGTCGGCACAAACGTGAACGAGTTTCGACCGGGCGATGAGGTGTTCGGCTGGTGCAAAGGCGCCTTCGCCGAGTATGCGTGCACTGCGGAGAACAACCTCTTGGCGAAGCCGGCCAACCTCACGTTTGAGCAATCGGCGGCTGTTGGAGACTCCGCGCTTACCGCCCTCGATGCCGTTCGCGATCAGGGGAAGGTGCAGCCGGGGCACAGGGTGTTGATCAACGGTGCGTCGGGCGGCGTCGGCACGTTCGCCGTGCAGATCGCGAAGTCGTTCGGAGCGAACGTGACCGGCGTCTGCAGCACGAGGAACGTCGACATGGTTCGATCGATTGGCGCGGACCAGGTCGTCGACTACACCAACGAGGACTTCACCCAAACCGAGCAGCGTTACGACGTGATGTTCGATCTGGTCGGGAGCCGTTCGTTATCGGACTGCAGGCGGACGCTAACCCCCCGGGGAACCTACGTCTTGGTCGGCGTATCGGACCTTGGTCGCTGGTTCGGACTCGGTCGTCAGATCAAGGCGCTCTCGCTATCGCCGTTCGTGCGCCAGCGGATGCGCGTGTTCGTCGTGACGCACAACAGAGAGGACCTGGCCGTTCTGAAGGATCTCGTCGAAGCCGGCAAGGCCGGTCATCGATAGGCGTTACACGTTGAGTGAGGTCCCTCAAGCTCTGCGGTACCAGGGAGAAGGACACACCCGAGGAAAGATCGTCATCGCCGTGTGAGGCGCGGACCGCGGCTCGGATCACGGGATCTCGGGTACATAACGCCCCCGGACATAGCCG
>VAWY01000199.1 GCA_005888335.1 Actinomycetota bacterium | reverse complement strand
ACTCGCGCGTCCCGTCGAGGATCGCGGGTACGTCGTCGTCAGCGCGATCAGCCTGCTTGTGGCCGGCGACGACCACACTGGGCCAGTCGTCCGGACCGGTCAGACCCAGCATCTGGTGCACGCCGTTGTAGACGACGTCGCCTGCCACGACGGCGTCGATGACCGGAACGTGTAAGACGGTGCTGTGCGCGATGTCGGCCTGCCCGACTTCGATGGCGTGCAGCTCGTGGCCGTCGAGCGTGATCGTCTCCCCCTCAAGCACGTCGGGCAGCTTGCTGTAAGCCACGACCTTGCCGGGCAGCCAGACATCCGTGGTCGCCATGTCGGCTTCGAGGTTCTCGCGCGCGAGCTGGGCAACCGGGGCGAGCGCGACTCCTCGAGCTTGGGGAAAGCGCTCCAGCAGCGCGCCGAGCCCGACATAGTGATCGAAATGGGCGTGCGTGATGTAGATCGTCGTCAGCCTCTTGCCGGTGGCCTCGATCGCTGTGCCCAGCCGCTCGACGTCGTCGGGTGTGTACAGCGTGTCGACGAGCACCGCCTCGCTCGGACCGGTGATGATCGTTGCCGTCGTCGGCGAGAACGTGCCGCCGATCGCGACGTCGACCGACGGGCTGACGACAACTTGAAGCTGAAGCGGCGATTCAATCTCGGACATGAGGGTCACTCCTGATGGTTGTGGGGTTGGGATCCGAGGCGCCGGATCGGTCGTCACCGCTCAGCGGTGGGGATGTCCGACATGGCGTGCTCGGCCAGTGCAGTAATGGTGAGCGCCGGGTTGGTGCCGGGATTGGCCGGCATCGCGGCGGCGTCGCAGACGAGCATGTTCTCGTAGCCGAAGACGCGCAGCCGGTGGTCGATGACGCCGTGGTCGGCGTCGGCGCCGAGCGTGGCGCCACCGAAGATGTGAACGGTCATTGGCCGGTTGCCGAAGGCCTCGAAGATGGTGCTCTGGGCGGTGCCGCCGGTGTGCTGAGCCATCCAACTGGCCGCTCGGTGGGCGGCCTCGATGTAGGTGGGGACCGGCTTGTCGGGGTGGGGCACGGTGGTCAGCCTGTACCCGCCGCCCAGGCGCCGCTTGCGGGGCTTGAAGGTGATGGCGTTGTCGCGCGTCTGCATGATCAGCATCGTCATCGAGCGCCGGCTCCAGCCCACCGGGTTCAGCGTCCGCAGCCACTGACGCGGATGGCGCAGCACGGTGGCCAGCCACGCGCGGAGGCGGCCCAGACGCGTGCCGTCGCCGGTCAGCACGGTGAAGAAGACGCTCATCATGTCGGCGCGGCGGCCGTTGGTGAGGAACTCGATCTGGGTGTCGCCATCGACGACCACGGCGCTGCTGACGGTGACGTCCTGCCAGGTCCCCCGGTCCTCGGGCAGCAGCACCGAGAGCACCGCTTCGCTGTTCGTGCGCACGAGCTCTCCGAGGCGGTCGCTGATCCGCGGCAGCGACCCGTTGCGCTTGCAGTTGGCCATCAGCGCGTTCGTGCCGACGGCGCCGCCGGCGAAGACGACGCCGCGAGTTGTGTGCGTCTGGCGGTCACGCTTGAACCAGCTGCCCGGCCGCTGCGTGACCACCTGGTAGCCGTCTGATCCGTCGGCGGTCCCGATCGGCCGGACGTCGACGACCTCTCGCTCGGCGAAGATCTGCGCGCCGCACTTCTCAGCGAACCACAGGTAGTTCTTGGTCAACGTGTTGGCCGCCCCGACGCGGCAGCCGACCAGGCAGCTCCCGCACCGCGTGCAGCCGGTGCGGTCGGGTCCGTCGCCATCGAAGTAGGGATCCGGGACGGTCTTGCCAGGTTCGCCGAAGAAGACGCCGATGGGCGCGCGCGTGAAGCGGTCGGTGGCCCCGAAGTGCTCGGCCAGCTGCTCGGTCAGCTGCAACGCGGGCGGGTCGAAGGGCACGGGCCGGACACCCAGCATCCGCTCGGCCTCGGCGTAGTGGGGAGCCAGCTGCTGCTGCCAATCACCCATGTCGCGCCACTGCGGATCCTCGTAGAAGCCGGGTCGCGCGCGGAAGAGGACGCCTCCGTACATCAGGCTGCCGCCACCCACGCCGGTCTGGGCGGTGCTGAAGACATGGCGAAACGGCGTCATCCGCATGATGCCGCGCAGACCCAACGCCGGGGCCCAGAGGTAACGACGGGCGTCCGAGGCCGACGAGGGCAGGTCCTCATCGCTGTAGCGCCGGCCCTGCTCGAACACGCCGACGCGGTGGCCCTTCTCGGCCAGGCGCAGCGCCGAGACGCTACCGCCGAAGCCCGAGCCGATCACCAGCCAGTCGAAGTCGTGCGTCGTCACTGGGGCGGGAGCCTACCAAGCTAGCTTGCCTTTTCCAAGTCAGCGCCCGGGCACGCTTCAGCGCAAGACGCCTTCCGGCGTCACCCGTGGCGGGCAACCGCGAGCAGCTCGCTGCGCCGCGTGAGCTTCACGCGCGGTCGCCCCTGATCCTTGCCCGCCTGGAGCTCGTGGGTGTTGATGGCGCGCCATCCGTTGAGACCGAGGCGATCAGGGTGCCGTTCGGCCAGCAGCGCTCCGAGGTCACCGCCGTCGGGCCTCGGCAGACGCCCGGCCGCATGGTCCTCGAGCAGCGCGCGCACCGTCTCGGCTGCGCAGACCTTGTTCGTGCCGATCACGCCGGACGGACCGCGCTTGACCCACCCGGCCGTGTAGACCCCGGCCGCCACGCGACCCCTGTCGTTGGGGATCACCCGGCGAGTCGCGTCGAACGGGACGCCGTCGATCGCTTGTGCCGCGTAGCCGATCGCGCGGAGCACGAGCCCCGCCTCGATCCGTTCTCGGCTCTTCGTCGTGCTCGAGCCGCTGGGCGTCAGCTCGGTCCGCGTGATCTCGAGTCCTTCGACGCGGTCAGTGCCGAGGATCCGTGCCGGCGCGGCCAGGAAGCGCAGGACGATCCGCCGCCCGGCTCCGCTCGCGCGCTCCTGGGTCAGCCGGCTCAGAAGCGCGAGCTTGAGCTGCACGCCGTAGTCGTCGTGGGGCTGCTCGACCGCGGCACGGACGGCGACCGGCGGATCGACCTGCACCTCGACGGCCTCGAGCGCGGCGAGCGCCCGCAGCTCGGTGCTGGTGAACGCGGCATCCGCTGGGCCGCGCCTGCCGAGCACGACGACCTCGCGTATCCGGCTGGCGCGAAGCGCCTCCAACGCGTGGTCGGCGATGTCCGTCCCCGCCAGGTCGTCCACGGAGCGCGCGAGGACGCGGGCGATGTCCAGCGCGACGTTGCCGTTGCCGATGACGATCGCGCGCTCGCTCGACAGATCGAAGCGGTGGCCGGCGAAGTCGGGGTGGCCGTTGTACCAGGCCACGAACTCGGTCGCCGCATGGCTGCCCGGGAGATCTTCGCCGGGGATCCCGAGCTCGCGGCTGCCGCTCGCGCCGACCGTGTACACGACGGCGTGGTGGAGAGCCAAGAGCTCCTCGTGGCTGACGTCGCGCCCGACCTCGGTGTTCAGGTGCATGCGCACGCCTGGCGTCGCGGCCAGCCATTCGAAGGATCGCGTGATCGCCTTGGTGTCCTGGTGATCGGGCGCCACGCCGGCGCGGACGAGGCCCCACGGCGTGGGCAGGCGATCGATCATCTCGATCACCACCGGCACGTCGGACCGCAGCAGATGTCCGGCGACGTAGGCACCCGCCGGACCCGTCCCGACGATCGCCACGCGCAGGGCGGTCATGACACGGCCGTGGCGAAGAACCCGGCGTTGATCGTCGCGTACTCCGCAAGGTCTGCCGTCAGATCGACGTCGCGGTGAATCGCGTCCACCGGGCAGACCTCGAGGCAGGCGTTGCAGTCGAGACAGGTTGCGGGATCGATATACAGCTGCTCCGCCGTCTCATAGCCGGGCTCGTCCGGGCGCGGGTGGATGCAATCCACGGGACAGACCTCGACGCACACGGCGTCGTTGCAGCACGCCCGCGTGATCACGTACGCCACGATCAGCCCTCCGCCACTCGGGGCTCCGCAACCGTCTCCGCGACCGCCGGTTCGACGCGCTCGAGGCGGACGGCGACCGAGTTCAGCGCCGGAGTCTGGGAAAGCCGGTCCAGGCGCCTGTTGTCGACCAGCAGGTTGCGGTTGACCCCGTGGACGACGGGCTCCGCGCCGCCAGCCGGGTCGAAGATCCGGCTGCCCCACCCATGAGGGATGCAGAGCACTCCCGGCCGCATCGCGTCGGTGATTCGGGCGCGGACCTCGATGCTGCCCACGGGGGAGACGAGCCGGACGAGATCGCCACTGGCGACACCGGCGCACTCGGCGTCGTCGGGGTGCATGTCGACCGCGACGCCACGATCGGCGCGGAACAGGCCGGGCATCTCGTTCAGCCACGAGTTCATCGCCTCGCGCGAGCGCTTGTTGCTCAACAGCAACGGGAACTCGCCGGTCGTGGCCGGCGCGGTCGCCAGCGCCTCGTGGCACGCGGCGACGAACTGCGGCGGAGCGAGGTTGACGCGCCGGTCCGGCGTCGCCAGGACGCCCGCGAGATCGCCGTAGCGCTTCTCGCCGTAGATCCAGCCGTGCTCGCGGCGGCGGATGTCCGACCACTTGAGCCGGCGGCCGCTGAGGACGAACAGGCGCTGCAGCCACTCCGGGCTCAGCGCCAGACCCGGCCGGCCGGTGACGCGCGCGAGCCGCCGGCTCACTCGCAGGAGCCGGTTCACGCCGGGCGCGCCGAACAGGTTGCGATCCATCGCGAGGGCGAGCTCGGCGAAGACCTCCCACTCCTCCAGCATGCCCTCGGGAGGTGCGATCGCGCGCTGCGCGTACTGCACGAACGGCGCGTCGGTGACGCTCCCAGCCATCGCGTGGAGCTCCTCTCGCTCGAGCCAGTGCGTTCCGGGGATCAGCCAGTGGGCGTGTCGGTGGCTCTCGCGCTGTACGAAGTCGAAGGACACGAGGAGCTCGAGCTGCGCGAAGGCGCGGTCGAGCGCGGCGCCGTCGGGACCCGAGATCACCGGGTTGCCGAAGGCGACGAGCATGGCGCGGATCTGTCCGTCGCCGGGCGTGAGGATCTCGTCGGGCACCTCCGCGATGGCGTGGTGACCGAAAATCTGCGGATTGCGACGCAGGCGCGTGTGGTGCTCCGCCCTGGGCGTCGTCATCTTCCGGAACAGTCCGACGCTGATGTAGCCGCGCTCGTAGCGCCGGCCTCCCGGACGATCGACGCGGTCGGTCATCAGGTTCAGGACGTGGGCGAGCCACTCGCCGAGCGTCCCGTACTCGTTCTGGGCCACGCCGGTGCGCGTGATGCACATCGCGGTGCGCGCCCTCGCGAACCGGTGGGCGACGTCGGCGATGACGGCCGCGTCCACGCCGCACCGGGCAGCGAGCGTCTGCAGGTCCGTGCTGCGCGCCAGCTCGCGCAGCGCCGCGACGCCGTTGAGCGGGACGGCGGTCGACGGTCGCTCGAGGCCCTCGTCGAGGATGACCTTCAGCACGCCGAGCAGGAAGGCCCAGTCCTCGCCGGGAACTACCGCGACGTGTGTATCGGCCCGCTCGGCCGTCTCGGACCGGCGCGGGTCGACGACGATCAGGTCGGCGCCCTGTCGCTGGCGCTCCAGCACCCGGTTCCAGCCGTCGGGGCTGATCTCGACCCAGGTGAAGCGGCTCTGCGAGGGGTCCGTGCCGACCAGCAGGAAGCAGTCGCACGCGTCGATGTCCGGGACGAGGATCAGCATCTCGTCGCCGTAGAGCGCCCCGCTGACGACGTGGAGGTTGTTCTGGTCCACCGAGCCGGTGAAGAAGCGATTCCCGGTGCCGATGGCGTCCAGCAACCCCGTCCAGAACGTGCTGGCCGCGAAGCTGTGGATCATCGGGTTGCCGGAGTACGCGCCGATGGCGTCCGGGCCGTGGCGGTCGACGATCGCGTTCAGCCGCGCTGCGATGTCCGTGAACGCCTCCTCGTAGGTCGCGGGCTCGTAGCGATCACCGACGCGACGCATCGGCGTCATGAGACGTCGCGGGTGCTCGACGACCTCGTGGGCCCGCCCGCCCTTGCGGCAGAAGTCCTGCCACGAATAGGGATTCGCCCGGTCAGGCTTGATGTCGACGACGCGGTTGGCGGCGCGATCGACGACGACCTCGATCCCGCAGCTCGATGCACAGGTACGGCAGTACGTGTAGACGCGGTCTTCCATCATGTCCAGTAGGGCTCGCGCAACAGGTACTTCTGGAGCTTGCCGGTCGCCGTGCGCGGCAGCGCGTCGCGTTGCTCGATCGAGGTCGGGCACTTGAAGTGCGCGAGCCGTTCGCGGCAGAAGGCGATGAGGGCCGCCTCGTCGAACGTGGCGCCGTCCCGAACGACGACGAGGGCCTTCGGCGTCTCGCCCCACCGCGGATGAGGCACGCCGATGATCGCGGCGTCGGTCACGTCGGCGTGCTCGTGCAGGCACGCTTCGACCTGCAGCGAGGACACGTTCTCTCCCCCACTGACGATGACGTCCTTCTTGCGATCGGTGATCCGCAGGACGCCGTCCTCGAGCTCGCCGCCGTCGCCGGTCGCGAACCATTCGCCGTCGAACGCCGCCTCCGAAACCTCGGGCTGGCGCCAGTAGCCGATCATGCCCTTCGCGGTGCGGGCGAGCACCTCGCCGGCACCGTCCACGCGAAGCCGCACGCCGACGAGCGGCGCTCCGGCGGCGGCAAGCCGACTGGCGCGTTGCGCCGCTGTCGCCTGCTCGGAGGGCAGCACTCGGTTGACGGTCAGCACCGGGCCCGTCTCGGTCAAACCGTAGGCGTGGATCATCTCCCAGCCCGTCGTGCGCTCGAACTGCTCGATCACCGCGGCGGGAGTCGGCGCGCCGCCGGAGACCATGCGCGTCACGCCCTCGCCGGGAACGACCTCGCCGGCGGTGCGCCGTCGCTCGGCGGCTTGCACGATCGTGGCTCGACGCGCCGCAGGATCTCGGCGCCGCGGACCTCGCGCTGAATGACGTTGGGGACTCCCATCGCAGCCGCAGCGAACGGCAGCCCCCAACCGTTGACGTGAAACAGCGGCAGCGTGTGGAGGTAGCGGTCGCCCTCGCCGAGCCCGAAGCCCCAGCCCACGGCCACCGCGTTGAGCCAGTGGCTGCGGTGCGTGAGGACGACACCCTTGGGAGCCGCCGTCGTCCCTGACGTGTAATTGATCGTGGCCACGGCGTCCTCGCGGACCGCCGGCCACTCGAGCTCCGCGCCGGCCGGGGCGAACATCTCCGCGTCGGCCTCACCGTCCATCACCACGCGCCGTGGAGCCCGCACGCTGGCGAAGCGCTCCTCGAGCTCGGGGTCGATGAGCAGCAGCGCGGTCTCTGCGTCGTCGACGATGAACTGTGCCTCCTCAGCCGTGAGGCGGAAGTTGATCGGTACGAGGATGCGCCCGCTGCCCGTGACGGCGTACAGCGCGATCAGCAGCTTCGCGGCGTTCGGGGAGATGACGGCGACGCGCTCGCCGGGGCCGATCTGCATCCGATCGAGCGCGTCGATCATTCCGTCGCAGCGCGACAGCAACTCACCGTAGGTGAGGCGGCCCAGGCCGCCCGGAACGCCGGGCTCGTCGACGACGCCGAGGCGACCGCCGTGGACGGTCCGCGCTCGGTCGCAGAAGTCGGCGGTCGTGAGCGCGACGTGCCTCGGGCTCGCGGCGCTCGCCAAGGATGTCGAACCTGGCATCGGCGTGGACGG
>VAWY01000216.1 GCA_005888335.1 Actinomycetota bacterium | reverse complement strand
CGGTCGAGCTCGCGTGGCTGGCCGGCAAGGAGCTGCTCATCGGGCTGGCCTTCGCGTTCGTGATCGGCGCGGTGTTCACCGCGGTCGCCGTCGCCGGGTCGTTCCTCGACACGATGATCGGCTTCTCCTACGGCAGCCTCGTCGACCCGCTGACCGGCACGTCGTCGAGCGTGCTCCAGCAGGCCTACTCGCTGGTCTCGATCCTCGTCTTCATCGCGATCGGCGGCGATGCCTGGGTCGTCAAGGGACTCGCGCGCACGTACGACCTCGTCCCGCTCGACCGCATGCCCGACCTCGGCGCGCTCGTGGCCGGCGTCGACGTCGCCTTCGTCTCGATCTTCGCCTCGGCGATCCAGGTCGCCGGGCCCGTGGTGCTCGCGCTGGCGCTGACCGACGCGGCGTTCGGGCTCGTCTCGCGCGTCGTGCCCCAGCTCAACGTCTTCGGCGTGGGGTTCCCGGCGAAGGTCACGGTGGGGCTGCTGCTCATCGGCGTCTCGCTGCCGTTCGTGGCCGGCTGGCTGGCGGACGGCGTGCAGGGCTCGATCTCGGACGCGCTGCGCGCGCTGAAGGTGGCATGAGATGGCCGGCGGCGAGAAGACCGAGGCACCGACTCCCAAGCGCCTCGAGGAGGCGCGCAAGAAGGGGCAGGTCGCCAAGTCCGCCGACCTCAACGGGGCCGTCGTCCTGTTCGCCGGCCTGCTCGCGCTGGGCGCCGCCGGGCCGGGCATGGTCGCGCACATCCGCGAGGTCATGACCACGTCGCTCGGCCAGATCACCGATCCGAACGTCGTCTCGACGTCCGGCCTGGGCACGCTGCTGCAGCGCACGGGCCGCGAGATGGTCGCCGCGCTCGCGCCGGTGTGCCTCGCGTGCGCCGCGGCGGCGATCGTGGTCAACGTCGGCCAGGTCGGCGTGCGCCCGCATCTCGGCGCGCTCAAGCCCGACTTCAAGAAGCTCAACCCGGCCAGCGGCTTCAAGCAGATCTACGGCCCGCAGGCGCTGGCCGAGCTCGCCAAGAACCTCGTCAAGGTGGGCGCCGTGGGGGCGATCATCGCCGCGGCGCTGCTGCCCCAGCTCGGGCAGCTCGGCGCCATGGTCGGCGTCGACGCGCAGGAGCTCTCCGGCCAGCTCGTGCACACGATCTCGGGCCTCGCGCGCCGCGCCGCCGTCGCCTACCTGCTCATCGGGCTGGCCGACTTCGCCTACCAGAAGCGCCGCCACCTCAAGTCGCTGCGGATGGACAAGCAGGAGGTCAAGGAGGAGGCCAAGCAGCAGCAGCTGCCGCCCGAGGTGCGCAGCGCGCTGCGCCGGCGCCAGATGGCCGCCGCGCGGGCGCGGATGATGGCCGCCGTCCCGACCGCGGACGTCGTCGTCACCAACCCGACGCACTACTCGGTCGCGCTGCGCTACGACGGCAGCGCGCCGGCGCCCGAGGTCGTGGCCAAGGGCCAGGACCTCGTCGCGCTCAAGATCCGCGAGCTCGCGGCCGACCACGGTGTACCGGTGGTCCCTGATCCCCCGCTCGCCCGCTCGCTGCACGCCTCCGTCGAGGTCGGTCAGCAGGTCCCCGAGGAGCTCTACGAGGCCGTGGCCCAGCTCCTGGCCTTCGTCTACCGCGTCGCGGCCGCGAGGAGGGCCTCCGCATGACGGGCTTGCTGAAGCAGGGCGCCAAGTACGCCGACCTGGTCGCCGCCGCGGTGGTGGTGCTGGTCGTCGTCATGATGATCATCCCGCTGCCGCCGTTCCTGCTGGACCTGGCGATCGCGGCGAACATCTCGGCGGCGCTGGCCGTGGTCGTGGCGACGCTCTACCTGCCGCGGGCGCTGGACTTCTCGGCCTTCCCGTCGCTGCTGCTCATCAGCACGCTGTTCCGGCTGGCGATCAACGTCAGCGTGACGCGGCTGATCCTGCTGCACGGCGATGCGGGCCACGTCGTGGAAGCCTTCGGCAAGTTCGTGGTCGGCGGCAACGTGGTCGTCGGCCTCGTCGTCTTCCTCATCCTGATCGTCATCCAGTTCGTCGTGGTGACGAACGGCGCGGGGCGCGTGGCCGAGGTCGGCGCGCGCTTCACCCTCGACGCCATGCCCGGCAAGCAGATGGCCATCGACGCCGACCTCAACGCCGGCCAGATCACCGAGGAGCAGGCGCGCCGGCGCCGCGAGGAGATCTCCCAGGAGGCCGACTTCTACGGCGCGATGGACGGCGCCTCGAAGTTCGTCAAGGGCGACGCCATGGCCGCGGTGCTCATCACCGCGATCAACCTGCTCGGCGGCATCGTCGTCGGCGTCGTGCAGCAGGGCAGGCCGCTCACCGAGGCGATCAACCACTTCTCGCTGCTCAGCGTCGGCGACGGCCTGGCGGCGCAGATCCCCGCGCTGCTCATCTCCGTGGCGACGGGCATCATCGTCACGCGCTCGGCCTCCGAGCGCGACCTGGGCACCGACCTGGCCTCCCAGGTCCTCAAGCAGCGCAAGGCCCCGCTGGTCGCCGGCGGCGTCATCTGCGCCATGGCCCTCGTCCCCGGGCTGCCCAAGCTGCCGTTCCTGATCATCGGCGGCACGCTCTTCGCGATCGGGCGCGCGCTGCGCGACGTCCTCGCCGAGCGCGAGCGCGAGGCGGCGATGGCCGCGGCCGCGCCTCAGAAGGCCGCGGAGGCCACGCCGCGCGACCAGGCCATCGAGGCCCTCACCATCGACCCGCTCGAGCTGGCCATCGGCTTCGGCCTGGTGCCGCTCGTCGACGGCTCCGCGTCGGGCGGCACGCTGCTCAGCCGCGTCAGCGCCGTGCGCAAGCAGATCGCCGGCGAGCTCGGCACAGTCGTTCCCACGGTGCGCATCCACGACGAGCTGGGCCTCGGCTCGCACGAGTACGCGGTCAAGGTCCGCGGCGTGGAGGTTGCTCGCGGGGCGGTCGTCGCCGGCCACCAGCTGGCGCTCGACCCGGGCGACGCCGTCGGCCAGCTGCAGGGCATCCCGACCACCGAGCCCGCCTTCGGCCTGCCGGCGGTGTGGATCCCGGACGCGTCGCGCGCGGAGGCCGAGGCGCTCGGCTACACGGTCGTCGACGCCGAGTCGGTCATCGTCACGCACCTGACGGAGACGATCCGCGCCAACGTCAGCGAGCTCCTGACCCGTCAGGACGTTCGGAGCCTGCTCGATGCGCTCAAGGAACACAACGCAGCGGTCGTTGAAGAGGTCGTGCCCGAGCTTCTGTCCGTCGGCGAGATCCAGCGCGTCCTGCAGGCGCTGCTGCGCGAGAACGTCTCCATCCGCGACCTCGGCACGATCGTCGAGGCCGTCGGCGACCGCGCCCGCCTGACCCGCGACCCCGCGCTGCTGGCCGAGCACGCCCGCCAGGCGCTGGCCCGCGCCATCGTCGCCCCGCACCTGGACGCCGAGATGCAGCTGCGCGCGATCGCGCTCGACCCGGCCGTCGAGCAGGAGGTCTCCGACGCGATCACGCCCACGGCGGACGGTGAGTTCCTGGCGATGAACCCGAGCCGGGCCCAGGCGCTGGTCTCGGCGCTGGCCCAGCAGGTCGAGCACGCGGTGGCCAGGGGCCGCCGGCCGGTGCTCGTGTGCTCGTCGCGGATCCGGCGCCACGTGCGCCGCCTGGTCGAGCAGGCCCTGCCGCAGCTTTCGGTGTGCGCGTACAACGAGATCGCGCCCGGTGTGAGCGTCGAGACGATCGGAGTAGTGACCGCGTGAGTGGCGAGACGAGGACGTTCCGCGGCCTGTCGCTGGCCGAGGTCGAGGCCAAGGTCCGCGCCGAGCTGGGCGACGACGCGCTCGTCGTACGCCAGCGCGAGGGGCTGACCGGCGGCGTCGGCGGCTTCTTCCAGCGCCGCGTCTTCGAGGTCGAGGCGATGGCCGGGCCGTCGGGCGGGCCACAGGCGCCCGTCGCGCCCGCCGAGCAGCCCCGCCTTGCCGCGAAGCCGGCGGCCGCGCAGCTCGCTGACGCCGCGCCGGCCGCGAAGCCGGACTCCGCGCCCGCGCCCGCCGCTCCGGCCCCGCTGCCCGACGACTTCCTCGGCGCCCTCGACGCCGCACCGGCCGCCGCTTCGCCCGCGCCGGGCGCCGAGAGCTTCCTGACCACGCTCAAGGCCGCCCTCGGCCCAGAGCTCGAGCAGGCCGCTGTCGAGCAGCGCGCCGCGCAGGCGGCCGCCGACTTCGTCCCCGATGCGCTCGCCGCCGCGGCGCGCGTCGTGCAGGCCGGCGCCGAGCCCGCCCGTCCGGCCAACGGCCACGGCGCGGCGCTCGCCGCGCTGTTCGCGCCCGACGCGCCTCGCGCCCCGGTCGCCTGGCCCGAGGATGACGACGAGCCGGTCGCCGCGCCCGTCGTCGCGCAGGCCCCGCCCGCGCCCGAGCCCGAGATCCTGCCCGCCCTGCCCGCGGCCGCGCCCGCTGCGGCGGGCGTCCAGTGGCCGGCCGGCGCGCGCCGCGTCCAGACCCGCCTGCTCGATCGCGGGCTCTCCGACGGGCTCGTCGGAGAGGTCCTCGACGAGGTCGTCACCCACCTGCTGCCGTTCGCCTCCAACGGGCGCATCAAGCCGCTCGTCGCCAGCGCGCTCGCGCGCCGCATCCCCGCCGCGCCCCTGCGCGGCGCGGGCGGGCGCGTCGTGGGCTTCGTCGGCCCCGGCGGAGCCGGCAAGACGCGCTGCGTCGCTCGCCTCGCCCACGCCTACGCGGTGCGCACGCCCGCGCCCGTCACCTGCCTGACGCTGCGCGCCGAGGACGACGGCGCCGAGCTGCGGCGGCTGCTTGCCCCGTGCGGCGTCCCGGTCCTCGCGCTCGACGACGCGACCGAGGCCCGTGCGCGCGTCGACCGCCTGCCCGAGGGCGCTCTCGTGCTCGTCGACACGCCGGGCGTCTCGCCGCGCGCGGAGGCGGAGCTGCGCGCGCTGGCCAACGAGCTGCGCCAGCTGCGCCTCGACGACACGCATCTCGCCCTGCCGGCGACGATGGACCCTGCCGCCGGGCGCGACCTCGTCGCCGGGACGCGCTCGCTGGGCGTGGACGCGCTCGCGCTGACCCACGCCGACGAGACCGAGCGTCTGGGCACGGCGATCGAGCTCGCGATCGAGACCGGGCTGCCGCTCTCCTACGTCGGGCGCGGCACCATCGTCAGCGGCGGGCTGCGCCCGGCACTGCCGGAGGAGCTGGCCGCGGCGGTGATGGCGTGACCTTCGAAGCACCGGCGAATGCCAGCCCGCCGCTGCAGCGCCAGGTGACCTTGTCGCTGCCGGGCCTCGAGGAGGTCCCCGCGCGCGTGACCGGCAAGGGCGAGGGCTTCACCGAGCTCGTCCTGCTCGCCCGTCCGCGCACGGCGCTGCTCGACCACACCCAGGCCTTCCTGGAGTTCGTCACCGACGACGGCATGTGGCGGATGCTCGGCACGGTCCGCCTGCAGGCGGCCGACCACGGCGAGGCGCTGCGCTTCGAGCACCAGGGCCGCACCCAGCTGCTCCAGCGCCGCGCCCACGCGCGCACCGACTGCATCGCCGCCGTGATCGTCACCGCTGAAGGCCGCGCGCCCCAGCGCGGCCTCACGCTCAACCTGTCGGGCGGCGGCCTGCTCGTGCGCGGGCTGAGCGGCCTGCAGGTCGGCGACGAGCTGGGCTTCGACCTGCGCCTGGACCTGCTGCCCGCCCGCATCCAGGGCAGATGCCGCGTCGTGCGGGTGACGCCCGATGGCTTCCACGGCGTGCAGTTCAGCGAGATGGACGAGGGCGAGCGCGACCGCCTCGTGCGCTTCGCCTATCAGCGCGAGAAGGCCGCGCGCGAGGCGCGGCTCGGCTATTAGCGCGATGAGCGACGAGCCGCGCGTCAAGCTGGCGGCCCATCCGCGGGCGCGCCGGCACATCTCGACCGCCAAGGGCTGGGGCGGGCTGATCGGCTTCGTGGTCGTCGGCCTGCTGTCGTACCGCGCGCACATGTCGGGCTTCGACTCGGCGCTGCACGCGCTCGCCGGCGGCATCGGGCTCTACCTGCTCGCCTGGGCCGGCGCCGTCGCCATCTGGCGCGAGGTCGCCGTCGCCGAGGTCGCGCGCGCCCGCAAGCGCCTCGAGGAGCGGGCACTCCAGGCGCGCGAGGCCGCCGAGGCGGCGGCGAAGGCCGAGGCCCGGCGGGCCTCCGCGGCGGCCCAGTAGTACGGACGTCCACGGCGCGTCAACCGCCGCCCAGACCCTCCGATCACTCCGCGTGACAGCGGGCGACAGGGAGTCGCCCCGGGACCATCAAGGAGAGACAAGTGTCCCTTCGCATCCAGAACAACGTGGAGGCGTTCAACGCCCACCGCAACCTGTCTGCCGTCAGCGGCCAGGTCACCAAGTCGATGGAGCGCCTGAGCTCCGGCTACCGGATCAACCGCGCCGCCGACGACGCCGCCGGCCTCTCGATCTCCGAGAAGATGCGCGGCCAGATCCGCGGCCTGGCCCAGGCCCAGCGCAACACCCAGGACGGCGTCTCGCTCGTCCAGACGGCGGAAGGCGCGCTCAACACGGTCCATTCGATGCTGCAGCGCGTCCGCGAGCTGGCCGTCCAGTACAAGAACGGCACGCTCAGCTCGACCAACCAGTCGGCCATCCAGTCCGAGGTCCTGCAGCTGGCGTCGGAGATCGAGCGCCTCGGCAGCTCGACGAAGTTCAACGGCATCTGCCTGCTGAACAACACCAACACGGTGTCGTTCCAGGTCGGCTCGAACGACGGCGAGAACATCGCCGTCGCGATGATCTCGCTCGGCGCCACCGTGTCGAACCAGTTCTACAACCTCACGGCCGCCAGCAACGCCGACATCTCCGAGATCGACGCCGCGATCGACGCCGTCTCGGCCCAGCGCGCCGCGCTCGGCGCGGTCCAGAACCGCCTCGAGTACTCGCTGGACAACGTCGGCATCTACCAGGAGAACCTGGTCAGCGCCGAGAGCCGCATCCGCGACGTCGACATGGCCGCGGAGACGGTGCAGCTCACCAAGAACCAGATCCT
>VAWY01000220.1 GCA_005888335.1 Actinomycetota bacterium | reverse complement strand
TGTCGATGTTGACCGTGACGAGGCCGGGCGCGCAGCTCGCCAGGAGGCTGTGCAGCGCCGTCTTGCCGCCTTCGGCGACGCCATAGCCGACGGACGTCGGCACCGCGATGACGAGGCCTGGAACGAGTCCGGCGAGCACCGTCGGCAGCGCCGCATCCATCCCGGCCACCGCAATCACGACCGGGAGCGCGGCCAGCTCTTCGATCCGTTGCTGCAAGCGCCACAGCCCGGCCACGCCGACGTCGCAGATCTCGACCGCCTCCAGGCCGTGGAACGCGAGGGTGCGAAGCGCCTCGCGGGCGGCGGGTGCGTCGGAGGTGCCGGCCGTGACCACGGCGACCTGTGCGGGTCCCCGGCTCTCGGCCGCCGCGCCGAAGAACGCCGTGCGCGAGCGTTCCTCGTAATCGAGGCGCGCGCGGAGCCGGTTGGGCAGCCCGTCGAACTGCGTGCGCTCCAGGCGGGTCAGGAGCAGGGCCAGTCCGCGTTCGTCCGCCTGATCGAGGACCTCGACGAGCTGCTCGACGTTCTTCGTGCCGGCGAGCACGGCCTCGCCGAAGCCGATGCGCTGCTCGCGCGTGGCGTCGAGGAGAACCTCGCGACCGCGACCGTCGGCGCCTCGCGCGCCGACCGTGCCGTTCCCGTTGCGTCCGGCGCTCATGGGGAGCGGACCTCGATGCGCATGTCGAGCAGCGGCGCGTCGACGATCGCCCGCCCGACGTCGACGGCGTCGACGTCGGTGTGCTTGAGCTGGTCGATGTCGTCGAGCTCGACGCCGCCGCCGAAGGCGAGCTCGACGCGCTCGCGCAGGCCGGCGTCGCGCAGCCGGCGCGAGGCGATGGCGGCGTCCTCGAGCCGGCCGGTGTCAACGAAGACGATGTCGGCGCCGGCTCGCGCCGCGGCGCAGGCCGCGGTCGGGTCGTCGAGCTGGATGACCTTCCGGTGGTCCTCCAAGTGCGCGACCGCGGCGAGCGTCGCCTCGACGCCGCCGAGCATCCTCACGCAGTTCTTGTCGAGATAGACGAACGGCGGGGTCGCGATCCTGGGTTCCGCGCCCGCCGCGAGGATCGCCGAGCGGATCATGTCCTTCTGCGAGAACGGCAGCTTCTTCCAGGCGCCCGAGACGATCCGTGGACGGCCTGCCGCGCGATCGACGAAGCGGCGGGCCGCCGTCGCGATTCCGGACGGCTTCGCGAGCATCCCGACGATCCGCTCCTCGCCCAGGGCGATCTGCTTCGGAGTGCCGTGCAGGCGCAGGATCTCGTCGCCCGGTCGCACGCAGGACGCCTCGGTCCGCCGCGCCTCGACGGTCAGACCGACCTCCTCCGCCGCCTCCGCCGCCGAGTCGACGGCCGCGACGATGCCCGCTTCGGCGGCGATCACGGCTGCGGCGAAGGCGCGACCGGCGATCCGCGCGAAGATCTCGTCGCGCAGGTCCGCGTGCGCGACCGTCATGCCGCCACGCTCATCTCCGCCGGGGAGAGCGCCGCGAAGGTCCTGCGCTGGTCCTCCGGATCGTCGGACAGGCAGAACAGCATCGGCGTCTGGATGCCCGCCTCGGCCAGCACGCGCAGGCGCTCCTGGCAGTGCTCGCGACTCCCGACGACCGCGATGTCGTCGACGACCTCGTCGGTCAGCGCCGCGCGCACGCGCCGCCAGTCTCCTGCCGCGCCGGCCTCGAGGATCTCCGCCGCCTCGTCCTCGTACCCCGCCCAGGCGAGGAACGAGTTGTAGACGGGGTTGGTGAAGTACGGACCGAAGAGCCGGCGAAAGAGGTTGCGGCCGACGTCGGCGTCGTCGGTGACCAGCGCCTGGATGCGCGTGGCGACCTCGAACGCGCCGGCGTCACGACCCTCGCGCTCGAGCGCCGCGCGAATCGTCTCCATGATGCGCGGCAGCGCTCCGAGCGGAAAGAGATTGAGGACGATGCCGTCCGCCGCGGAGGCGGCAAGCTCGATCATGCGCGGGCGCAGCGCCGCCAGGAAGATCGGGACGTCGACCTCGAGCGGCGGCTGGCGATAGCCGTGGCTGCGCAGCAGCTCGCCGTCGAACTGCGACTTCTCTCCGGCCAGCATCTGCCGCAGGAGCGCCACGGTCTCCCGAACGCGGGCGAGCGGCTTGCGGAACTCCAGCCCGTGCCAGCCGTTGATCATCGTCTCCGACCCGCTGCCGAGCCCGAGGACGAAGCGGCCGGGGGCGATGTCCGCGAGCGTGGCCACCGTCGCGGCGAACACCGCAGGCGTCCGGGTGTAGACCGGCGAGACGGCGATGCCGACGCGCATCCGCTCGGTGCGGTCGAGCAGCACACCGGCCAGCGTGAGCGCATCCACAGCGCCCGTGTCCGGGAGCCAGACGTCCTCATAGCCGATCGACTCCGCCCACAGCGTCAGGTCGAGCGTCTTGCTGACCGCGCCCGGACCCGTGAAGAGCGGGGTCATGGCGGCCCGGGGCCGCAGGGGAGCCCCGTCGTCTACGCCGCGAGGGCCAGATTGCGCTGTCGTAGCCACTTCGGAAGCAACTCCTCGTCCACTCGCCGGGACACCTCAGGGGCCCGCGCGATCAGGTCCTCTGCCAGCGGGCGCGTCAGGTTGATCGCGCCGTAGCAGCCGTCGAAGACGATCGCCTTGTCGGTCCCCGCCCGCTCGGCCGCGATGTCCATCGCCTGGGGCAGGTCGGCCGCGGCGTGGATCTCACGATCCGGATGGATTCGGAGCAGGTCCTTGGCCACGTCGGGATCGGCGGCGACCGTGACCCTGGCCGTCGTGAACAGCTTCCAGGCGTAGTTCATGACCAGCGCCCGGACCGGGCCCTTGACGACCTCGACCGAGCGCTTGTCCGGCGGTGGATCCGGCCGCTGGTCGGCGAAGTCGAGGTCCAGGTGGTCCTCGCCGGACTCGAACAGCGAACACGCCGTCAGCCCACCGGCGTGCTGATAGGGCAGCCAGCGGGTGTCGTCGGCCACCGTGAAGCAGCGGTCGACCGTCCGGAAGAGCTCGAGCATCTTGCCGTAGCGCTGGAGCATCGAGAGCGTGATGCGCCGGTCCATCGCGATCAGGTCGTTGTCGGCGTCGACGCCCATCGTGCCCGTGGGGGACGTCGACAGCACCGCCGAGAAGGCCCAGCGCTGGCGCACGAACGGCGACTCATAGACCGCCCGCGGGACGATGTTGGCGCTGCGCGTGGGGAAGTTGTTGTGGAAGACCGAGCGCGTCTCCATCCGCGCGTAGCTCATCGTGAAGGCCTTCAGCAGCCGTCCGTTGACGTGGTGGAAGTGCACCTCGCGCGGGTCGTCGTAGTGCACGTGGATCAGCCACTTCGCCGCGTAGGCGCGCCGGACGCCGTAGAGCCGTCCGATCTCGGTGTCGATCGCGACGCCGTTGTCGTATGGGCCGAAGCTGAACACCTCGCCGCGGTAGTGCTCGTCGAGGCCGAAGCGCGGCACGATCTCCAGCTGCTCGAACTTGCTGGAGGCCGAGCTCATCCCGAGCTTGATCTTCTCGGTGCCGGTGCGGCCGACGACCTCGTCGCGGACCGCGCGCAGCAGCTCGGCGTAGGCGTCGCCGCCCATCATCCCGAAGCCGTGCTCGGAGCACAGGACGTTGACCGTGTCGCCGGGCTTGATCATCGACATGTCGACGCGATCGAGTGCGGCGACCGCCGCTTCGCGCACGGGCGTGACGTCCTCGCCGGCGCGATGGATCGGGTCGGGGATGTCGTCGAAGAGGTCCTGCACGCGGACCGAGCAGATCTGCGGAAGCTCGGCGGCGCGCATCGTCGGCGGCTTGCGGCCGTAGGCGAAGCGGGACTTGCCGAGTGGTGGCGGCGTGGCGGCCGGGTGGATCACGGCTTGCGCTCCGGCTGGATGTCCGGGTACATGGGCGCCGGGCTGTTGAGGTTCTTGCCGCTCTCGACGGCGTCGAGGCTCTCGCGCAGCCGGTACTCGGGGTATCGGTCGGCGACGTCGTCGGGGATCGTCCAGATCGCGACCTCCGTGCCGTCGCCGTCGGCGTAGATGCGGTAGTCCTTGGCGGTCCGCTCGATCTCGACGCCGTGGGCGGCGAGCAGGCGCATCACGGGAGTCAGGCACCACATGCCGCACTTCGCGCGCACGCCGGTGGCGAGCGTCAGCTCCTCAGGCTCGCGCACGCCGTCGATGATCGCGGCCGCGACCTCGGCGGCGCTGGTGCTCGTGCACATGCAGATCGCCTGCTCCGGGGCAAAGCGCGCCATCGCGCAGAGCTCGATCACCTCGGGGCGGTCCCAGCGCTCGGCCGGCACGCCGAGCTGCCGGGGGTTGGGATCGCGCCGGATCGAGATCGCGTTGTAGGGGATGCACGCCTCGAGGCACTTGAAGCAGCCGACGCACTTCGGCTCGTCGAGGACCGCCAGCCTCCCCTCCATCGCCAGCGCCTCGGAGGGACACACGTTGACGCAGCGCGTGCAGCCGACGCAGGCCTCCTCGCTGATCTGGACGATGGCCGATGTCGTGAACATGGCGAAAAATGCTAACGGTCCTACTATTCTTTGTCAACCGCTGATTTGGCGCTCGCCTGGGGCCGCGACATCAGCGATGCGACGCGGCGTGCGTCTGACGCAGCCGCTCGCGCAGCCGCGCCGCGATGCCGTCGGCGATCTCACGCGCAGCCGCGCCGCGATGCCGTCGGCGATCTCACGCTTGCCCGCGCCGCGCGCCAGTCCCTCGAGCAGTGCCTCTGTGCCGAGCTGGGCCTCCAGGTGCGGGCCTGGTAGGCAGGCGATCAGCGCGTCGCCGACCTTCCCGACCCCGACGCGGATGAGCGCCTTGACGTGGCGCCCGTGCCCGGCCTCGACCTCGAAGATCGCCGGCGTCGCCGCTTCCGGGTCGACCGCCAGGAGGGCCTCGATCGTCCCGTCTTTGCCCTCCGCACCGACACCGCCCGTCGTGATCACCAGGCTGAAGCCGCGCTCCTCGATCGCCTCGCGAAGGGCGGCCGCGATCGCGTCGCGGTCGTCGGGCAGGTCCTCTCCGGGCGTGGCCCTGAAGTCGTTCCGCTGCAGGCGGTCGACGATCCAGGGCTTGTTCGTGTCGCGGATCTGACGGGCGATGACCTCGGGTCCGGTGGAGAACACGATCGCGCGCGAGGCGATCGTTCGCTCGATCTCGGCGACCATCTCGCGAGAGCGCTCGAGCGCGGCGGTCGCCTGCGCAGCGTCTGCGCCGATCCATCCCAGCATCCCCTCGGAGCACAAGTCGGTCTCGTCGCTCACGCGGACCCCCGGCAAAGCATCGAGCGCGGCGAGCAGCGCCTCGCGCTTGCCGACGATCGCGCCCGGATCGATCGTGCGACGCAGGATGTCCAGGGCGAGGAGGTCGTCCCGCGCATCGATCACCAGGACCTCGTCGTGCCCGACGCCGAGCACGTCGGCAACGGTCGCCGCGACCGTCGTGAGGTCGGCGTCGTCGAGCTCTACGCGCTCGATGCGCAGCTCGGTCTTCTCGAGCAGATCCCACTCAGGCGCGCTCACGCTTGCGTCCCCCGCGCTTGGCCCCGGGCGTGGCCTGCTCCGGCACGCCGGTGATGCGGCAGATCAGGCGGTTGATCCGCGCGTAGCTCTCGTCGTCGTCCTGCAGCTCGAATCGCTCCATGATCGCCCGGGCCGCGAACTCGACGTCGCCGTCGAAATGCTCGTCAACGGGTCTGGCCAAGGCCGCGCGGAGCAGGTCGGCGAGGATCCGCGACGAGTGGTCGATGAGCGTCGTGTGCTGCTCGCGCAGCGCCGGCTCCTCGAGCATGAGCCTGAGGAACGGCCGGTACATCCGACCGAAGTTGACCGCCCCGCGCGTCCAGTTGTCGATGATCTCCTGGGGCGTCGCGGACGCCCAGCGCTCCTGGGCGCCCCACGAGTCCATCCGCTCGAAGGACGCGGCGAGGAACCGCTCGATCAGGGCGACGGCGACGCCGCGCTTGTCGCCGAAGCGCGCGTAGACCGCGCCCGTCGTCAGGCCGGCGGCTCGGGCGATGTCCGCGACGCTGATCTCGCCGTAGGACCGCGCCTGCAGCAGCTCGGAGAGCGCGTCGAGCAGGCGCTCGTGCGTCGCCTGCGAACGCGCCTGCTTGGCCTCGACGATGCGCGTGGCCCCCGCTGCGGACCGGGCAGCGCCGCCCGCGCGCTTGCCGTCTCGCCGGCCGGCCGAGCGTCGACGTGGAGCCTCTGCGTCTTCGATCATCCCCACATAGGATAACGCGACTACGATTTTTCGCATAGCGAGTCGCGTCGAACTTGTCAGCCGCCTCTGCGGGTTGACAAATCAATAGGAGGCCTACTATTTTCTCTCGGCGTGACCAAGATCGTCTACTTCGACTGCGTCGGCGGGGTCGCCGGCGACATGCTGCTCGCGGCGCTCGTCGACGCCGGCGCGCCGCTCGAGGCGATCCGCTCAGGCCTGCCGCCCGTCGAAGGCATCGACGTCCGCGTCGACCGCGTCAAGCGCGGCGGCGTCGACGCGTCGCTGCTGGGCGTGACCTGCCCGCCTCAGCACGTCCACCGC
>VAWY01000219.1 GCA_005888335.1 Actinomycetota bacterium | reverse complement strand
GCCAGGTCCTTCGGGCCCCTTCCCTCCATGACCCTCGGCGCGGTGGGCACCGGCGCCGGTTCGCGCGATCCCGTCGCCGTTCCGAATGTGGTCCGCGCCGTGATCGGAGAGGACGGCGGCGATGTGGCGGTAGGGCACGCATCCGTCATCGAGACGAACCTCGACGACTTCCTTCCCGAGCTGGTCCCCGACGCCCTCGAGGCGTGCGTCGCCGCCGGCGCGCTCGACGCGTG
>VAWY01000072.1 GCA_005888335.1 Actinomycetota bacterium | reverse complement strand
TCGCGCTCAACGGCGTCTTCCTGGTCGCCGCCGCCGCCACGACGGTCCTCGGCTGGCGCGCGCTGGCGCCGCGGGAGGCCGCCCACGGCGAGTGGTTCTCGCTCGTCCTCGCGTCGGCGGGCGGGATGCTCGTGCTCGTCGAGGCGACGAACCTCGTCACGCTGTTCCTCGGCCTCGAGCTGCTCTCGATCCCGCTCTACGTCCTGTGCGCGAGCGAGCTGCGCCGGGCGACGTCGCTGGAGTCGGGGCTGAAGTACCTGGTCATCGGGTCGGTCGGGTCGGCGACGCTGCTCTACGGGCTGGCGTTCATCTACGGCGCCACGGGCTCGACCGACCTGAGCGGGATCGCCGGCGCGCTCAACTCGACGCAGTCGACGCTCACCGACCCGCTCTTCCTGACCGGCATCGCCCTCGTCGTCACCGGCCTGGGCTTCAAGGCCTCGGTCGCCCCGTTCCACCAGTGGACGCCCGACGTCTACGAGGGCGCGCCGACCCCGATCACCGCGTTCATGGCCACGGCGACCAAGGCGGCCGCGCTCGGCGTCTTCCTGCGGCTGTTCGACGTCGCGCTCATCGACGCGCAGGACAACTGGGCGCCGGCGGTGGCAGCGCTGGCCGCGATCACGATCATCGTCGGCAACGTCGGCGCGCTGGGGCAGTCGAGCGTCAAGCGCATCCTGGCCTGGTCGGGCGTCGCCCAGGCGGGCTACATGCTCGCGGGCGTGGTCGTCTCGACGCGCCTCGGCGTGCAGGCGACGGTCTTCTATCTGGCCGTCTACCTCGTCATGAACTTCGCCGCGTTCGCGGTCGTGGTGGCGCGCGAGCGCGAGACCTCCCTGGGCGACGACATGAGCGCGCTGGCCGGGCTGGGCGGCTCGCGGCCGCTGCTCGCGTGGCCGATGACGATCAGCATGCTCGGCCTCGCCGGCATCCCGGCCACCGCCGGCTTCATCGGCAAGTTCAACCTCATCGGGGCGGCCGTCGACGGCAGCTACACCTGGCTCGCCGTGTTCATCGTGGTCGGCTCGATGATCTCGCTGGCCTACTACCTGCGGATCGTCGCGGTGATGTGGATGACCGAGGCGCCGCTGCGCACGACCGCGCCGGTGATGGCCGGCGGCGGCGCGGACGTCGACGTCGAGCCCGAGGTCCTCGAGCGCGACCCGACGCTCGGCGGCCCGCGCGCGGCGGGCTGGGAGGTCTACGTCGTGGCGGTCCTCGGCGGCGCCGCCTCGCTCGTGCTCGGCATCGTTCCCGGGCCGCTGTTCGATCTCGCCCGCGACGCGGGCAGCGCGCTTCCCGGCCTGTTCTGAGGCCGTGCCCCGGGCCGACCTGGTGCTGGAGGGCGGGGGCGTCAAGGGGCTGGGGCTCGTCGGCGCCGTGCTCGGGCTGCTCCGCGCCGGCTACACGTTCGAGCGGGTCGCCGGCACGTCGGCCGGATCGATCGTGGCGGCCTTCCTCGCCGCCGGCGCCGATGAGCGCGACGTCGCGGCGGTCATGGACAAGCTGGAGTACGCGAAGGTGCCCGACCGCGCGCCGCCGGGAATCCCGCTCGTCAGCGAGGGGATCTCGCTGCTCTGGAAGCGCGGCGCCTACGAGGGCGACTACATCCACGAGTTCGTCCGCCGCGAGCTCGAGCGCCGCGGCGTCCGGACCTTCGGCGACCTGCGCCGCGACGACCCGGGCGACGACGAGAACCTCGAGCCGTACCAGCGCTACAAGCTGGTCGTGACGGCGACCGACATCACCTCCGGCCGGCTCCTGCGCCTGCCGTGGGACTACCACCTGCTGCACCGCAACCCCGACGAGCAGCTGGTCGCCGACGCCGTGCGCGCCTCGATCTCCATCCCGCTGTACTTCGAGCCCGTCACGGTGCGTGACGGCGAGACCGGCGAGCCGACGACGCTCGTCGACGGCGGCGTGCTGTCGAACTTCCCGATCGAGATCTTCGACCGCACCGACTACGCCGAGCCGCGCTGGCCGACGCTCGGTGTGAGGGTCGTCCCGGACCTGCCCGGCGGCGACAAGGACGTCTTTCCCGCGATCGCGCTGCCGGCGCTCCCGCCCGTCCGGCTGCTCGAGCGGGTCGTCGCCACCGCGATCGTCGGCCACGACCAGACCTACCTCGGGCGTCCCTGCGTGCGCCGGCGCACCTTCGAGGTCGACACCCGCGCCGTCGGCGTCGTCGACTTCGGCGTCTCGCGCGAGAAGCGCGCCGCGGTGGTGGCCGAGGGCGTCGAGGCGGCGCGGCGGTTCCTGGCCGGCTGGAGCTGGGAGGACTACAAGCGCGACTGCATCGCGGCGCCCGCCCGCGGGTAGCGGGCACGCATGGACAGCGAGGAGCGCGAGCCCGACACCACCGACGCCGGCATCGGGCGCGACGTCGGCCAGGGCTATCCCGAGGAGCAGCCGCCGGGCGCGTCGCCCCACGAGGAGAGCCCGCCGCGCAGCGGCGGACAGTCTGGCGAGCGCGCGCCGAAGAGCAAGCCGGAGTCCGACGCCGAGCCCGGGCAGGCAACGGGCAACCCGGACGCCGCCGGCTGAGCGCCACCGAGCCGGCGCGCTACCGTCCGGGCATGGCCACCCGGATCATGTACGTCAAGCCGAACTGCCCGTACTGCGCCGAGGCTCGGGAGGCCATGGGCGCCGAGGGCATCGAGTTCGTCGAGCGCGACGCGACCACCCGCGCCGACTGGCGCGCCGAGCTGATGCGCCACTCGCGCAATACCGGCAAGGTCCCCACCATCGTCATGGGCGACGAGGTGGTGACCGTCGGCTGGAAGGGCCGCGGCTGACGCGTCCACTAGGGGCGGCCGGTCGGCCGCCGAGCCTAGGATTGCCCGCTCCTCAGCCCCTCCACGGCGTCCGCGAACGCGCGCGTGGTGAAGCACGAAGGCTCGGCGAACTCCTCCAGTGCCAGCGCCGCGTCCCAGCTTGCGTCCGCGCACGCGCGCAGCAGCGGCTTGGTCATCGCCAGCGCGTGCGGCGGCAGCGCAGCGATGCGGTCGCACCACGCGTTCGCGGCGGCGAGCAGGTCGTCGTGCGGGTGGACCTCGTGGACGAGCCCGAGCGCCTGGGCCTCGCCGGCGTCGAGGTGGCGCCCGCCGGCGTAGAAGGCGAACGCGCCCTGGTAGCCCAGCCGGCGGGTCAGCGCCCAGCTCGTCCCCACCTCGGGCAGCAGCCCGAGGCGCCCGAAGGCGGGCACGAGCCGCGCCCGCTCGGAGGCCAGCACGAGGTCGCAGGTCAGCGCGAACGCCAGGCCGACGCCGGCGGCCGCGCCGTTGACCGCGGCGATGAACGCCTTGTCGGTCCGCGCGATGAGCCGGACGATCCCGCCGAACTCGTAGCGGATCCAGCGCCAGATGTCGGTCGTGCCCGCCTCGTCGGCGGGGTCGCGCAGGCGCCCGACGGCCGCCTTCATCATCTCGAGATCGCCGCCGGCGCTGAAGCCGGGGTCGGCGCCCGTGAGGACCACGGCGCGGATCGCCGGGTCCGCGGCGAGGTCCTCGAGCGCGTCGCGCAGCTGGCGGACGACCGCCGCGCTCAGCGCGTTGAGGCGCTCGGGCTCGTGCAGCGTCACGACCGCGCGGTCGGCGCCGCGCTCGACGGCGACGGCGTCGTGGGCGGCCTCGCGGCCGCGGCGGACCATGGCCTCGTACGTCGGGGCGGTGGTGGTGCTCATGCCGGTCCTTTCAGGCTCTGCCAGGCCGCCTCGGCCAGCTCACGGGCGACCGCGCGCGGGACGCGGCGCGCCCGGCCGGCGAGCCAGTGGCGGCAGTACTCCTGGCTCGGTCCGAGCCAGAGGGCGTGGACGAGGTCGAGATCGTGCTCGCGCAGCGCGCCGGCGGCGGCGTGCTCCTGCCACCACGCGCGCACGGCGGCGAAGAACGCGCGGTTGCGCGCCGCCGCGGCGGCGGGCCGCGCGGAGAGCAGGAGCGCCGCGTCGTCGCGGTGGGCGGCAACCCAGCGGAGGTGGTGCTCGACGGCCGCCATCACCCCGCCGCGCGCGTCGGGGTGGGCGCGCAACGCTTCGAGGAACCCCGCCTGGTAGCGCTCGAGGGCGTCGAGCCAGACGGCCTCGGCGAGGCGCTCCTTGTCGGGGAAGTGGTGATAGACGGCGCCGACGCTCACCCCGGCGTCGCGGCGGACGTCCTCGAGCGTGGCCGCGTAGACGCCGTCGGCGGCGAAGCGGCGGCGGGCGGCGTCGAGGATGCGCTGGCGGGCGGCCGGCGGCGGCGGCATGACCGAAGAATCTTCGGTTACGGGGCCGCCGTCAAGACCTGACCGCGCACCTCCCCGAGCTCGACGTCGCCGCAGCGCCCGCGCAGCACGACCTCCTCGCCGTCGGCCAGCCAGCGCTCGCCGCGGCCGATCTCGCCGAGCGAGCCCTCGGTGCCCGGCTCCGAGCCCGACACCGTCCCGCTGGCGAACAGGTCGCCGGCGGTCAGCGTCGCGCCGTTGACGGTCATGTGGGCCAGCATCTGCGCCGGCGTCCAGTACAGCCACGACGAGCGCGGGCGCGAGAGGACCTCGCCCCCGACCTCGATCTCGAGCGCGACGTCGAGCGTCCACGGCTCTCGCGCGCGCAGGTACTCGGCGGGCGCGAAGTCCTGCGCGCGCGGGGTCGCGCGCGGCAGGGCGTCGAGCGGCGTGATCCACGCCGACATCGACGTGGCGAACGACTTGCCCAGGAAGGGCCCGAGCGGCACGTACTCGAAGCGCTGGATGTCGCGCGCGCTCCAGTCGTTGACCAGGACGACGCCGAAGATGTGGCGCTCGGCGTCGTCGACGGCGACCGGACCGCGCGCCGACGGCCCGCAGACGAAGCCGACCTCGCACTCGAGGTCGAGTGCCCGCGTCGCCGCCAGCTCGCCCGGGGCCACCTGGCCGCGAGGGCGCCGCACCGGCGTGCCGCCGACCACCACGGTCGACGCGCGCCCGTGGTAGCCGACCGGCATGTGGCGCCAGTTCTCGTGCACGGCCGGCTGGCCGGGCCGCCACAGGCGGCCGAAGTTCTCGACGTGCTCGAGCGACGCGTAGAAGTCGACGTAGTCGCCGATGCGCACGGGCAGCAGCTCCTCGCAGAAGGCGAGCGGCATGAGCGGATGGCCGACGTCGATCAGGTGGCGCACGCGCTCGGCCAGCGCGCGCCACGCCGGGCGGCCGAGCTCGATCAGCGCGTTGAGGGTCGGCTCCTCGATCGCATGGCGCAGGTCGAGGTCATGGCCGAGCAGCCCCGCCTCGGCGGGCGGGCGCAGCGGCAGGACGCGGTCGCCGAGACGGGCAGCGATCGAAGCATGCGCGCCGGTCGGGCGGACGACGCCCCAGGCCAGGTGGTCGGCGGCGGTCAACAGGCCGGGAATCTAGGTGACGGCACCAGCGCTCGCGTGCGCGGTTGACGTAGCGTTCGGCGCCATGACCGCCTCGTACACGCTCAAGCGGCTCAGCGAAGTCGAGGACTCCGCGCCCAAGTTCGGCTTCGCCGAGCACCAGGAGTCCCGGTTCGCCAACGCCGACCTCGAGGCGGAGCAGACCGGCGTCAGCTTCCACCGGGTCAAGCCCGGCAAGCGCCAGGCGTTCGCGCACCGGCACCACCAGGCCGAGGAGGTCTACGTGGTGCTCGCCGGGTCGGGCCGCGTCAAGCTCGACGACGACATCGTCGAGCTCGAACCGCTCGACGCGCTGCGCGTCGCGCCCCGCGTCACCCGCCAGTTCGAGGCCGGGTCGGACGGCCTGCAGCTGCTCGCGTTCGGACCGCACCAGGACCACGACGCGGAGATCGTCCAGAACTGGTGGACCTGAGCGCGCCCTGGCGCCCCTCAACCCCCGGGGTTCTTGGCCTTGACGATGCGGAACGTGCGCTTGAACGAGCTCCCGGTCCAGCGCAGCGTGCCGATCCTCAGGCGCGAGGGACAGCAGTTGGCGTCGTTGTGCGCGTACCTGGGCTCGGTCGTGATCAGGCGCGCCCCCTTGCCCTCGAGCTTGAACGTCGTGTCGTGAAGGCGCCGGTACGCGATCTGCCACGCGGATCCGCGCCGGCGAAGGACGACCCACGGCGCGGGGGACGACACGGTGCAGCACTCGTAAAGGAGGGCGCGGTCGGCGTGCCCGTCGCCGTCGAAGTCGCCGCACAGCGAGGTGCGCGGCGTCTTGTAGACGGCGCTGGGTGGCCGGGTCGTCCCGAAGATGCGCCGGAGCACGGGATCGGCGTCCAGGGCGCGCGGCAGCCCGGCCTGGCCGGCGGCGGTGTTGCCGGCTGCCTTCGAGCACCGCGTCCAGGGCGTGGCGGCGCTGGCGGCGGAGGCCGGGACGGCCGCCGCCACACACGCGAGCAGCGCGATGAGGACGCGCTGCGGGCCGGACCGTCCGACCGCGACTGCCATGAGCCAACGCTACTCCCCCGGTGAACCCGCGACCATCGACGAGTTCGACGGCCTGAAGCTGGTCTGCGACCCCGAGGACAGCGACCGGCCCGACGTCGTGCAGGGCGCGACGCGCGCGGCGCGGACGCCCGCCGGCCTTCGCCTCGAGCAGGCCGCCCGCCGCCTCGTCGAGCTGGGCTTCGCCGAGCCGGCGTGAGCTACGTGTAGATCCTCTCGCCCGCCTCGAGCATCGCGACGAACTGCGCCAGCCGCCGCGCTCGCGTCTCCGGCCGCTTGGCGTCCTGGAGCCGGTAGAGGATCGCGTAGCGGTTCTGGCTGGTGAGCCCGGCGAAGAAGGCCTTGGCGTCCGGGCGCGCGTCGAGCTCGCGCTGCAGGTCCTCGGGGACGGTGATGCTCCGCTGACCCTCGTAGGCGGCCTCCCAGCGGCCGTCGGCCTTGGCCTGCTCGACCTCGGCGAGCCCGGCGGGCCGCATCCGCCCCTCGGCGATCAGGCGCTCGGCCTTGTCGCGGTTGATGCGCGACCACCTGCTGCGCGGCCGCCGCGGGGTGAAGCGCTGGAGGAAGTAACGCTCGTCGAGCGCGTCGCGCCGCCCGTCGATCCAGCCGAAGCACAGCGCGCTGTCGAGCACCTCGGGGTATCTGACGCTCTCGATCCCGGCGTCCATCTTCGCCATCTTGATCCACACGCCCTTCGATTCGGCGTGGTGGTCCTCCAGCCACGCCTCCCACGCAGCCGCGGACGCGAACGGGAGGGTCGGCAGGCCGGCGTGCTGGTCCACGCGCGGGACGCTATCGAGCCGCCGCGGCGCTGCGCGTAGAGTTCTCGCGTGGACCCGAACGCCTGGATCGTCGTCGCCCCAGCCACCGAGGAGGAGCGCACCGTGCCGCTGGCCGGCCGGCTCCTCGTGGGGCGCGAGTGCGCCGGGGTGGAGCCGTCGCGGCGGCTGATCATCGAGCACCCCGCCATCTCGCGAGACCACGTCGAGCTGCGCTCCGAGCCCGGCCGCGGAGCGCACCTCGTCGACATGAGCACGAACGGGACGTGGCTCAACGGGCGCCGGGTCGAGCGCGGCGAGCCGATCCCGCTGCGCGACGGCGACCGCATCGAGCTCGGCGATCACCAGCTGGTCTTCCGCCTGCGCCACCCCGACGAGGCGATCGTCGACGAGGACCGGATGACGATGTTCGACGTCAAGGTGGTGCCGATGGCCATCGTCGTTGCCGACGTCGTCGGCTACACGACGCTCACGGAGCTCCACGGAGGCGCGGAGGTCGCCGCGGTGAGCGACGACCTCTTCGACGCGGTGCGCCGGCTCCTGCCCGGGCACGGGGGCACGGTGGTGAACTACATCGGCGACGCGATCCTCGCCGCCTGGGACATGGACCGCGATCTGGAGGCCGCTCGGCACGCCGTGACGTTCGCGCTGGCCGGCAGCGAGCTCGCCGCCGAGCGCGCCGCGAGCCTCCCGCTGCGCGGCCCGAACGACGAGCCGCTGCGGCTGGGCTGGGCGGTGACGCTGGGTGAGTCCGCCTCGGGGCGGCCTTCGCCGACCCGCCAGACCGTGCACGGCGACGCGGTCAACCTGGCCTTCCGCCTCTCGGGGCTCGCCGCCCGCGACGGCCGCGCGCCGGTCCTCGTCACCGAGGAGGCGGCCGCGGCGGCGCCCGGCGCCGCGCACTACGGCGAGCCGCTCGAGCTCCAGGTCAAGGGCAGGACGGCCCCGGCGCGGGTGGTGTCGGCCGTCAAGGGCTGAGGGGCGCTCGACCGCTCAGCGTCAGGCCGTCGCGAACGCGTCTTCCGAGGACGAGACCCGGAAGACCGTCGCCTCGGGCGGGGCGGCCAGGATGTCCTCGAAGAGGCTCATGACGGCGCCGACCTCGGGCAGCGACTCCTGCCGCTCCCGCGCGGCGTCGTCCTCGAACACCTCGACGGCGACGATCGAGTTCGGATCGACGACATCACGGGCGATGTCGAAGCTGATGACGCCCTCGACCTCGCGGCTCGGCGGGACGACAGCCGCGAACGCGCGGACGGCCTCCTCGATCCTGTCGGGCCGGCACTGCACCTTGAACCGGATGACGATCATGGCTCCCCTCGCAAGGGTTGGGTCCGTGGAGGCCGTTTACTACGATATTGGAGTTTCTTCGCTTGGCCTGGACATGTCAACCAGCCCGATCCCGCTCAGCTACGTGATCCTCGCCGCGATCGGCGAGCTCGGCGCGTCGACCCCCGAGCTCGTCGACATGCTCGCCCGCGGGCACATGTACTGGACCTCCTCGCCCAGCCAGATCTACGCCGAGCCCAAGCGGCTGCTTGCCCTCGGCTGGATCACCGGCGAGAAAGGGCCGGGCAAGACGCGCAGCCGGACGGTCTATCGCCTCACCCACGAGGGGCGCGAGGCATTGCGCGAATGGCTGCGCGCTCCGGTGGGCTTTCCCAAGCTGCAGCACGAAGCGGCCGTCCGCCTGTTCGCGGGGGACATGATCGATGACGACGAGATCCTGGCCAGCCTGCGTAAGCTCCGCGCCGACGTGGAGGAGATGTCGGCCATCGTCGCCAGGAACATCGCCCGGGCTCCGAGCCTGCCGCACAGGACGCGCTACATGCTGCTGAATCAGGACCTCGGGCGCCGGCTGTTGCAGGCGCACGCGGACTGGCTCGACGCCGTCGAGCGGGAGCTCGCTCCCGGCCGCGACCCATCGTGATCGCCGCGCTGCACCGTCTGGGCGCCCGGCACGGGCGCCGGCGCTGGGCGGCGCCCGCGCTCGCCGTCGTCGCCGCGAGCCTCGCGGGCGTGCTGGCCTGGCAGGCGCTGACCGGTGCCGGCGGCGTCGCGCCGTCGCGGGTCAGGGACGGCACGCTCGCCGGCGTGCGCCCCTCGGTCGCCTCGGCGGGCGCCGCCGCGGTCCAGCACTACGAGTACGTGTTCCCCGACGAGCACATGTACGTCTACGACATCGACCATGGACATCGACTCGTCGCGCAGCGCACGTTCCCGGGGCTGAAGGGCATCCGCGGGGTGGCGGCCGACCCGGGCACGCACGCGCTCTACATCAGCCACGGCGGCGACGGGGGCGGCAACGGCGACGGCTCGCTGCTCAAGTACGACCTGGTGGCCGAGCGCGTCGTGTGGGACAGGTCCTATCCGAGCGGGATCGACAGCATGGCGGTCAGCCGCGACGGGTCGCGGATCTTCATGCCCACGGGCGAGCTCTCCTCGAGCGGTCTCTGGAGCGTCATCGACGCGGGCAGCGGTGACGTCGTCGGCCAGATCCGCGCCGGCGCGGGCCCCCACAACACGATCGTCAGCCCCGGCGGCGCGCACGTCTACCTCGGGGGCCGCGACCACGACTACCTCGAGGTCGCCGACACGCGCAACGACCGGGTCGTCAAGCGCATCGGGCCGCTGCGCTCGGGGGTCAGGCCCTTCACGATCAACGGGCGCGAGACCCTCGCGTACACGACGGCGACGGGCTTCCTCGGCTTCCAGGTCAGCAGCATCGTGAGCGGCCGCGTGCTCTACACGGTGACGTTCGGCAAGCGCTTCTCGTGGGATCCCAGGTCGTTCGGGTCCAGCGCGCCGAGCCACGGGATCTCGCTCTCGCCCGACGAGCGTCGGCTGTGGGTCATGGACGCGCCGAACAGCTACGTCCACGTCTACGACGTCAGCCGCGTGCCGCGGCGGCCGCCGCGCAAGATCGCGGACGTCAAGCTGAGCCATCCCATGAGCGGCGACGAGTCGCCGTGCAGCTACGACTGCGGGCGCGACGGATGGATCCAGCACAGCCGCAGCGGGCGCTACGTGTACGTCGGCGACTCCGGCGACGTGATCAGCACCTCGACCTTCCGGCGCGTCGCCTATCTGGAGCCGCTGCACAACAGCCGAAAGCACCTCGAGATCGACTGGAGCAACGGCGTGCCCGTGGCCACGACGACCCGCTCGGGGCTGGGCTACGTGACCGGCCGGGCCAAGCGGCACGGCTGACAGGCGCCCCGAACGGCGCGATACTGCGGGCATGGACGGTCCGCCGGAGACCGGGTCGGCGGTCCCCGCCGAGCCGGCGGGAATCGACTGGCGGCTGCACGGCGTTCGCGTGGTGCACGCCGACGAGCTCGACCCCAACACGCCGCAGACGCCCGGGATGAACCGCGCGGCCGCGATCAACACGGCCCGGGCCGGTGCCGAGAAGCTCTGGGCCGGCACCGTCGTGATCCACCCGGACGCCAAGACCGGCGCGCACCACCACGGCCACCTGGAGAGCGTGATCTACGTCGTCGCGGGTCGCGCGCGGATGCGGTGGGGCGAGCGGCTCGAGTTCACCGCCGAGGCTGGCCCCGGCGACTTCATCTTCGTTCCTCCGTACGTCCCGCACCAGGAGATCAACGCCAGCCCGGACGCCCCGCTGTCCTGCGTGGTCGTGCGCAGCGACCAGGAGCCGGTCGTCGTCAACCTCGACCTGCCCAACATCGAGCCCAACCCCGAGCAGATCCACTGGGTGGACGACATCCACCCCGAGCCCTGAGCCGACGCCCCTACGTCGCCCCGACCTCCGCGGGCGCGGGGGACGACCAGCTCAGCGCGTAGCTCGGATCGTCGAGCTCACGGGCCAGCGGCGTGAGCTTGAGCGGCCGGAACGTGTCGCACATGACCGCGAGCTCGTTCGTCGTCCGCGCCCCGAGCGCCTTCTCGACCGCCCCCGGCTGCGGGCCGTGCGGCAGGCCGCTCGGATGCAGCGTGAGGCAGCCGATGTCGACGCCCTTGCGCGCGGCGTAGTTGCCGTCGACGTAGTACATGACCTCCTCGGACTGGAGGTTCGAGTGGTGGTAGGGCAGCGGCACCGCCAGTGGATCCCAGTCCAGCTCGCGCGGGCAGAACGAGCAGATCACGAAGTTCGGGCCCTGGAACGTCTGGTGCGCCGGCGGCGGCTGGTGCAGCCGCCCCGACTTGGGCTCGAAGTCATGGATGTTGAACGTGTACGGGTACACGTAGCCGTCCCAGCCGACCACGTCGAGCGGGTGGTAGTCGAGCGTGAAGCGCTGGTGGCCGCCGCGCACGCGCAGAACGAGCTCGAACTCGCCCGGCTCGCGGTGCGTGACCAGCTCGGCCGGCGGGTGGAAGTCGCGCTGCGAGAACGGCGCGTGCTCGAGCAGCTGGCCGTAGCGGTTGCGATACCGGTTGGGGGTCTCGATCTCGCCCGGCGTGAAGAAGGTCAGCCACGTGTGCGGCCCGTCGCCGAGGTGCACGCGGTACGTCGTGCCGCGCGGGATGACGACGTAGTCGTGGCGCTCGAAGGCCAGCGTCCCGAACGTCGTCTCGAGCTCGCCCGAGCCCTCGTGGATGAACAGCACCTCGTCGCCCTCGCCGTTGCGGTAGAAGGCGTCGAGCTCCTCGGTCGGCTTGGCGATCGCCATCTCGACGTCGCTGTTGAACATCAGGACGCGCCGGCCGAACACCGGGTCGCCGCCGGGCGCGAGCGGCGCCGTGTTGGTCAGGCGGTGGACGTGCGCGTCGGGCACCCACTCCTCGATCACGCGCGGCGTGAACTCCCCGACCTCGCTGATGCGGCACGGCGACTGCAGGTGGTAAAGGATCGACTCGTTGCCCGAGAAGCCCTCGTAGCCCATGACCTCCTCGACGAGGAGCGTCCCTTCCGGCTCCGCCCGGAACTGCGTGTGCCTCTTGGCCGGCACCTGGCCCATCGACACGTAGCGCATGGCCTAGAGATTCCCCCTCAGCGCCTGCTCGCGCTCGATGGCCTCGAACAGGGCCTTGAAGTTGCCCTCGCCGAAGCCGCGCGCGCCGTGGCGCTCGATGATCTCGAAGAAGATCGTCGGCCGATCGCCGAGCGGCTTGGTGAAGATCTGAAGCAGATAGCCCTCGTCGTCGCGGTCGACGAGGATCCCGAGCCGCCGCAGGTCTTCCAGCGACTCCGCGATCTCGCCGACGCGGTCCGGGACCTCGTCGTAGTAGGCCTCCGGCGTCCTCAGGAACTCGACCCCGCGCTCCTGCAGCGCCGCGACGGTCCCGACGATGTCGCGGGTGGCCAGCGCGATGTGCTGGGCGCCAGCCCCCTCGTAGAACTCCAGGTACTCGTCGATCTGCGACTTGCGCTTGCCCTCGGCGGGCTCGTTGATCGGGAACTTCACCCGCCCGTCGCCGCTGGTCACGACCTTCGACATCAGCGCCGAGTACTCGGTGGAGATCGCCTCGTCGGTGAAGTGGATCATCTCCGTCATCCCGAAGACGTCCTCGTAGTAGGCGACCCACTCCTGCATCGCGCCGAGCTCGACGTTGCCGACGATGTGGTCGATCGTGAGCAGCATCGGCTCGGCGTCCTCGGCGCGCTCGACGGCGCGGTAGCCCGGCAGGAACGCGCCGCCGTAGCCGGAGCGATCGACGAAGCGGTGGACCGTGTCGCCGTAGGCGGCGATGTCGGCGAGCCGCACGGTGCCGTGCTCGTCGGTCAGTTCGTGCGGCTCGGCGAGCCCGGTCGCCCCGCGCTCGACCGCTTCGCGGTACGCGTGGTCGACGTCGGGCACCGAGAGGGCGATGACCTTCACGCCGTCGCCGTGGTGGGCGTGGTGGCCCGCGATCTCGCTGTCCGAGTGCAGCGCGCCGGTGAGCACGAGCCGGACGCGCCCCTGCTCGAGGACATGCGAGGTGCGGTCGCGGACCCCGGTTTCCAGGCCGCTGTAGGCGACCTCGGTGAAGCCGTACGCGCGCGTGAAGAAGTACGCGGCCTGCTTGGCGTTGCCGACCCACAGCTCGACGTGGTCGATGCCGTTGAGCGGCATGAAGTCGTGGTCCCGCTCGCGAGCGGGAGCGGGAGAAGTCTGCGTGGTGGCCATGGAGCAATGATCGGCTGGTTTGTGTTCCCGGACAATGCCGATATGTTGCAAATCCGTGGATGAACGGGCCATTCTTGACCAGATCGACCAGCGGATCATTGCGCTGCTTCGTGAGGACGCCCGGCGCTCGTTCCAGGACATCGGCGGCCACGTGGCGCTCTCGGCGCCGGCGGTCAAACGGCGCGTCGACCGCCTGCGCCGCGAGGGCGTCATCCGCGGCTTCACGACGCTCGTCGACCCGCGCCGGTTCGGCTGGCAGACGCAGGCGATCGTCGAGCTGACGACGATCGGGCGCTTCTCCGGCGCCGACATCCTCGCGGCGATCCGCGGGCATCCCGAGGTCGCGGCGGCCTACACCGTGGCGGGGCAAGCCAGCGCGATCCTGATCGTGCGGGCTGAGGACACCGTGCACTTGGAGCAGGTGCTCGAGCGTCTGCGCGAGGCGCCGGCCATTACGCGGACGCGGACGGCGGTGGTGCTGTCGACGTTGCTGGAGCGGCCGTTTGAGGGGTAGCGCCCCGCTCCTTTGGTGCTGCGGGTCGCGGCGTGGGTCGGATGGCACCGAGGGGAAGGAGCGGTTTGACCTGTGACCGCACCTGTCGAGCGCGCTCCGCGCGGTGACGAGACGTCAATTGGGGCTGAAATAGCGCCCCAAGTGACGTCTCGTCCTGCCGGGGAGCCGCGCCTGGCGTGTTGCCGCTCGGCTCGGGCGCAGACCAGGCTCGCTTCCCCTCGGTGCCACAGACCCGGCCGCAACCCGGGCCAACGCCCCGAGCGGAGCTCAGCCCAACCGCACCCTCAACGTCTTCAACTGATTCACGAACGGCGACTCCACGTACTCCGGCGTCCCCGCGATCTCCATCGCCGGGTACCGCGCCAGCGTCTCCTCCAGCAACACGCGCAGCTCCAGCCGCGCCAGCGCCGTGCCCAGGCAGAAGTGCCGCCCGCCGGCGCCGAAGGCCTGGTGCTCGTTCGGGCTGCGCGTGACGTCGAAGCGGTCGGGGTCCTCGAAGCGCGTCTCGTCGCGGTTCGACGACGCGTACCACATGCAGACCTTCTCGCCCGCGCGAACCGGCTGCCCGGCGATCTCGGTGTCGCGCGTCGCGGTGCGCCGGAAGTGCGAGAACGCGGGGAACATCCGCAGCGACTCCTCGACGGCGCTGGGGACCAGCGAAACGTCCTCGAGCAGCTTCGCCCGCTCCTCCGGGTGCTCGATGAGTGCGCGCACCATGCTGCAGTACGTGGCCTTCGTCGAGTCGTTGCCGGCCGCCATCAGCAGCACGAAGCCCATGACGATCTCGTCCTCGGTCAGCCGCTCGCCGTCGACCTCGGCGTGGACCAGCACGCTCGTGAGGTCATCGGTCGGCCGGTCGCGCCGCTCGGCGATCAGCGCGCGGCAGCGCTCGAACATCTCCGGCACCTCGTGGCCCATGACCGCCTCGACGCCCTCCGGGTTCATGTCCGGGTCGCCCGCGGCCATCATCGTGTTCATCAGCCGCGCCCACGGCTCGTCGTCCTCCGGCGGCAGCCCCATGAAGCTGCCTATCACCCGCGAGACGACCGGCTGCGCCACGTCGGTGACGAGGTCGCACGTCTCGCGCCCCTCCATGCGGTCGAGCACCTGGACGACGATCGAACGGATCGCCTCCTCGTGGTCGGCGATCCGCTTGGGCGTGAAGCCGCGCTGGAAGAGCGCCTTGAGCCGGTCGTGCTTCGGCGGGTCCATGCCGATGAACATCGCCTGGATGAGCTCGACCGGCATGATCGCGTTGGTGATGCCGGTGACGCCCGTCGCCGACGAGAAGGTCTGCCAGTCGCGGCTGACCTCGTGGACGTCGTCGGCCCGCGTGACCGACCAGAACCCGTCCTCCTCCGGGTAGTCGGTGAAGCGCGCCGTCCGGTGGACGGGGCACTCCGACCGCAGCCGCTTGAAGACCTCGTGGGGCGGCCCGTCGTGCCAGAGCTCCCGGTCGCCGAGGAGCAGGTCGGTGAGCGGCGCGGTGGAATCGACGGACATCGGGAGCCTCCGGGTCTGGGCGCGCGGGCAGGCCCGACCCTACCCCGCGATCGCCGAGCCCGCCAGCGCGCGCAGCTCGGCGATCGACTCGTCGGTGCACGTGCGGAAGAACCCGCCGACGACCTCGCGCACCTCGTCGAGCGACTCGGCGCGGTAGAGGACGGGCTGGTAGGCCGTGATGTCGTAGTCGGCGGTCCCCATCTCGACGAGGTCGAGCGGCCGGTGCTCCATGCCGCGGAACTCCTCGATCTCGCCGTAGGAGGACAGGATCCCCGCCCCGTAGGCGCGCAGCTCGCCATCCTCGACGACGACGCCGAACTCGACGGTGAACCAGAACACCTTCGACAGGAAGCGGACGTTGTCGTCGTCGCGCAGGCGGTGCGTGGCCTCGCCCGTGAGGCGGTGCAGCTCGGAGAACGTGGGGGTGGCGAGCAGGTGCCCGTGCCCGATCACCTCGTGGATGATGTCCGGCTCGGGGGTGTAGAGCGGGACGGCGGAATGGCGGACGTATTGGGTGGAGTGGAAGATGCGGTCGCGCAGGGTGCCGTAGAACTCGCGCAGCGGGACCAGGCCGGCGGCGGGGATGTAGCGAAAGCCGGTCAGCGGCTCGAGCAGCTCGGAGACCTCGTCGAGGTTCGGGACGTGGTCGCGCGGGAGGCGCAGCCGCTCGACGCCCTCGCGGAACTCGTTGATCGCGTAGCGCTCGTACTTGGGGAACAGCTCGCGGCAGACGGTGCGCCAGACGTTCTGCTCGTCGGCGGTGTAGTCGATCAGCGGCGAGGGCTCGCCGGGCCGCCAGGCGAGCGCGCCGGCGGCGATCTCGTTGCGCCGCGCGCGGTAGGCCGGGTCGTTGGCGCCCGGGTGGTCGTGGGCGAGATGGACGGTGACCTCGCCGTCGTCGCCCGCCGTGACCGGCGAGTACAGCTGTCCTTCCTCGAACATGAGCGAAAGTGCAGCATTTGCGCCAACGATTGCCAAGTCTGTACTGCGATGCTGAGCAGATCGACGAGTTGGTGGCAGCCAGACGGCCTAGGATCTGGTCACTTTGACCATCGACCTGCTCGACGCCCGCCTCATCGCCGCCCTGCGCGAGCAGCCGCGCGTCGGGCTGCTCGAGATCTCGCGGCGCCTCGGGGTCGCCCGCGGCACCGTGCAGGCGCGCCTGGCCAAGCTCGAGGCGCGCGGGGTGGTCACCGGGTACGGCCCCGAGGTGGACCCGTCCGCCATGGGGTACACGATCACCGCCTTCGTGTTCATCGAGCTCAACCAGGGCCGCCTTGCCGAGGCCGTCGAGCTGCTCGCCGCAGTCCCCGAGGTGCTGGAGGCCGACGCCGTGAGCGGGCCGCAGGACCTCGTGTGCCGCGTGGTCGCGCGCGACACCGAGCACCTGCAGGAGATCGTCAACCGCCTGCTGGCCACGCCGGCCATCCAGCGCTGCACCAGCCACATCGTGCTCTCGCGCCAGGTCCCGCCGCGGACGGGGCCGCTCGTCGCCGCGGCGGCCGAGCGATGAGGATCTCCGCGCGCGCCGACTACGCCGTGCGCGCCGCCGCCGAGCTCGCCGCGGCGGGCGGCGGCCCGGTGAAGGGCGAGGCGCTCGCCGCCGCCCAGGGCATCCCGCCGAAGTTCCTGGAGAACATCCTCGGCGACCTGCGCCACGCGCGACTGGTGCGCAGCCAGCGCGGCGCCGAGGGCGGCTACTGGCTCGCGCGCCCCGCCGACGAGATCACCGTGGCCGACATCGTCCGCGCGGTCGAGGGCCCGCTGGCCACCGTCCGCGGCGAGCCCCCGGAGGACGTCGCCTACCGCGGCGCCGCCGAGCCGCTGCAGCAGGTCTGGATCGCCGTGCGCAAGAACCTGCGGGCGGTGCTCGAGCGCGTGACGCTGGCCGACGTCGCCGCGGGCCGGCTTCCCGAGCACGTCATCGAGCTGGCACGCGATCCGGAGGCGTGGACGACGCGCTAGCGACCATCGGACCGGCCGGCCGCAGCCAGAGGATGTCGCCCCGGGCGACCTCGAGCTCGTCGGCCTCGGCGCGGGTGAGCTGCGCGGAAACCTCGTCGCCGCTGGGCAGCACGAGCTCGACGCGCACCTCGAAGCCCAGGTGCGTCACCCGCGCGACCATCGCCTCGACGTCGCGCTCGTCCTCGGGCCTGGCGCGCAGCACGAGGTCGTGCGGGCGCACGAGGTGCCCGTCGAGCCGGGCCACCGGCCCCAGGAAGCCCATGACGAACGCGTTGGCCGGCTGCTCGTAGAGCTCGCGCGGCGCGCCGGTCTGCACGATCCGCCCGCCGTCCATCACGGCCAGCGTGTCGGCGACCTCCATCGCCTCCTCCTGGTCGTGCGTGACGAGCACGGTCGTGACGTGGACCTCGTCGTGCAGGCGGCGCAGCCACGCCCGCAGCTCGGCGCGCACGTTGGCGTCGAGCGCGCCGAACGGCTCGTCGAGCAGCAGCACGCGCGGCTCGACGGCCAGCGCGCGGGCCAGCGCCATCCGCTGGCGCTGCCCGCCCGACAGCTGCGCCGGGTAGCGGCCGGCCAGGCCGTCCAGGCCGACGAGCGCGAGGAGCTCGCTGACCTTCTCGCGCACCTCCGCGCGCGGCCGGCGACGCACGCGCAGCCCGAAGGCGACGTTCTCGCGCACGGTCATGTGCTTGAACGCGGCGTAGTGCTGGAAGACGAAGCCGATGCCCCGCTTCTGCGGCGGCACGCGCGTCGCGTCGGCGCCCTCGATGGTGACCGCGCCGGCGTCGGGCGCCTCGAGCCCGGCGATCACGCGCAGCAGCGTCGACTTGCCCGAGCCGCTGGGGCCGAGCAGCGCCGTGAGCGAGCCCTCCTCGACCTGCAGCGAGACGTCGTCGAGCGCGATGAAGTCGCCGAAGCGCTTGGTCAGCGAGCGGACGGTGATCATTCGGCGCGCCTCCTGAGGGCGGTCATGGCGAGCAGGGTGGCCAGCGCGATCAGCGCCAGCAAGGTCGAGGCGGCGTAGGCGCCCGCGAGGTCGAAGTTCTCGAAGCGCTTCTCGACGAGCAGGGTCAGCGTCTCTGTCTGGCCGGCGATCTTGCCGCTGACCACGCTGACCGCGCCGAACTCGCCGAGGGCGCGCGCGGTGGACAGCACGACGCCGTAGGCCAGGCCCCAGCGGATCGACGGCAGCGTGACGCGCCAGAACGCCTGCCAGCGCGAGGCGCCGAGCGTCGCCGCCGCCTGCTCCTGCTCGTCGCCGACCTCGCGCAGCACCGGCGCGACCTCGCGCGCGACGAACGGCAGCGAGACGAACACGGTGGCCAGGACGATGCCGGGAACGGCGAAGATCACCTGCACCGGAAGCTCGGAGAGCCAGCCCGAGCGGCCGTAGACGAGCAGCAGCGCCAGCCCGACGACGACGGGCGAGATGGCGAACGGCAGGTCGATGAGCGCGTCGAGCAGCCACTTGCCGGCGAACCGCCCGCGCACCAGCGCCAGCGCGGCGACCACGCCGAAGATCGCGTTGAGCGGGACGGCGATCGCTGCCACCTCGACCGTCAGCCAGAACGCGTGGATGGCCGCGGGCGTGGTCACGCTCGCCCACACCGGCGCGAGGCCGTGCTCGAACGTGCGCCAGAAGACGAGGCCGACCGGCACGAGCAGCAGCACGGCGAGGTAGCCGAGGGCGACGAAGCGCAGGGTCAGCCGGCTAGCGCGCATGGTGCGATCCCCAGCGCTCGACGCCGCGGATGGCGACGAGCACGAGCAGCGAGAGCACGAGCAGCACGACCGACACCGCGGCCGCGCCGATCGGGTTGTCGCTCTCGATCTGCTTGTAGACGAAGACCGAGGCGACCTGGGTGGTGAACGGGATGTTGCCCGAGATCAGCACCACCGAGCCGAACTCGCCGACGGCGCGGGCGAAGGCGAGCGCCGCGCCGGAGAGGATGGCGGGCAGCAGATTGGGCAGCACGATCCGCGTGAACACGACGCGCGGCGAGGCGCCCAGCGAGGCGGCCGCCTCCTCCATCTCGCGGTCGAGCTCGAGCAGCACCGGCTGCACCGCGCGCACGACGAACGGCAGCGTGACGAACAGCAGCGCGAGCCCGACGGCGGCCTGCGTGAACGCGACGTCGACGCCCACCGGGCTCTTGGGCCCGTAGAGGGCCATCAGCGTCAGGCCCGCGACGATCGTGGGGAGCGCGAACGGCAGGTCGATCAGGGCGTTGACGACCCGGCGCCCCGGGAAGCGGTCGCGCACGAGCACCCAGGCGATCAGCGTCCCCATCCCGGCGTTGATCGCCGCGACGACCAGCGACACGACCAGCGTGAAGCGCAGCGCGGCGATCGCCTGGCGGCTGGTCACCGCGTCCGCGAACGCGCCTGCGCCGCCGTCGAACGAGCGCGCCACGAGCGCCGCCAGCGGCAGCAGCACGATGACGCTCAGCCACAGCGTGGTGACGCCGAGGCCGAGCGAGCCGGACGGCGCGCTGAGGCGCCGGCCGGCTCGGGGAAGGGCGACCGCGCGGGCGCTCACTTCGCCGTGGACACCCCCGCCTGCTCCTCGATCTTGGCGACCGAGCCCTTGTCGGGGTCGAACAGCTGGTCGTTGACCTTCGACCACCCGCCGACCTTGGCGATCGTGAACAGCCCGGACGGCGTCGGGAACTTCGACGTGTTGGCCGCCAGGACGGACGGATCGACGGGCCGGTAGCCCCAGCTGGCGAAGACCCGCTGTGCCGGCTTGGACAGCGCGTAGTCGAGGAACGCCTTCGCCGCGGCCGGGGCCTTGCTCGTCACCGCGATCGGGTTCTCGATCTTGATCGTCTGATCGGGGATCACGTAGTCGACGTCCTGGCCCTTCTTCTGGGCGGTGATCGCCTCGTTCTCGTAGGACAGCAGGACGTCGCCCTGGCCCTCGGTGAACGTCTGCAGCGCCTCGCGGCCCGACTTCGGCTGGACCTTGACGTGCTGGGTGAGCAGCGTGCGCACGTAGCCGAGCCCCTTGGCGCCGTAGGCGGCGAGCAGGTTCCACTTCGCGGCGCCGGACGTGAACGGGTTCGGCGTGACGACCTGGACGCCCGGCTTGAGCAGGTCGTCCCAGGTGCGGATGTGCTTCGGGTTGCCCTTGCGGACGATGAACGTGACCACCGAGGTCGTCACCCAGCGGTCGGCCGCCGTCTTGGCCACCTGGCCGGACTTGATGAGCCGGTCGAGGTCGGGCTCGAGCGAGAACGTCACGACGTCCGCCGGGAGGCCCGACTCCACAGCGCGGCTCTGGTCGCCCGACGGGCCGTACGACGTCTTGAACGCGACGCCGTTGCCCGCGGCGGTCTTCTGGAAGGCCGGGATGACCTCGTCGTAGACGACCTGCGGCGTCGAGTAGGCGACGAGCGACAGCGTCTGCGTGCCGCCGCCGGCGGGCTTGGCGGCCGTCGCGTCGGACGACGAGTCGGACGCCCCGCCGCAGCCAGCCGCCACCAGGGCGGCGAGGGGGACGAGGGCGAGCATCAGTCGGCGCATTCGGTCTCCTGGTCGGGATCGCGTTTCCCACCATCCTGGTGGGGTAGGCGGGATAGAAATAGCAGAAAGCCAACCGGCTTTGTCCAGAATGTCGGCGCCGCCGGTCGGCGCGGTAGCGTCCGCGCCCGTGCCCCTCGAGACCTTCACCGCCGCCGAGCGCGCCCGGCTCGCCCCGCACTTCACCGATCTCGACGGCCCCGTCTTCGCGCTGGTCAACCTGCCCGAGACCGTCAAGGGCGCGCTGTTCGCCCGCTACTCGCGCTATCCGGGCACCCTGCGGCGGCTGTTCCTCGACGAGTTCGCCGACGACGTCGCCGGCGGCACATGGGACGGCGCGGGCGAGGGCGAGCGGGCGGCGCAGCTCTACGAGCGGATCTTCCTCGGCTACGGCGACGACTCGGTCGCCCAGCTCGGCGGCGCCCACGTCGCCTGCGAGTGGGTCTCCAACGTCCTCACCAAGATCCTCCAGCGCCCGCGGCTGGCGGCCTACCTCGAGCAGTCCACGCGCTACATCGCCTATGACCGGCCGATGCCGGGCGGCGGCTACCGCTACCACCGCGACCCGTCGCTGGGCCCCGCGTACGAGGCGGCGATGGACGAGCTGTTCGCGACCTACTCGGCGGCGCTGCCCCGGGTCACCGAGTGGGTCGACGCGCGCTTCCCCGGCGACGCCTCGCCGGCCCGGGCGCGAGCGGTGCGGGCCAAGGCGCTCGACCTGCTGCGCGGGCTGCTGCCTGCAGCGTCGCTGTCGCACATGGGCATCTACGCGACCGGCCAGACCTACGAGCAGCTGATCCTGCATCTCCTCGCCCATCCGCTGCCCGAGGCGCGCCGCTGCGGCGAGGGCATCCTCGCCGCGGTCAAGGCGCTGATGCCGAGCTTCGTGGCCCGGGTCGATCGGCCCGACCGCGGCGGCGAGTGGATCGAGTACCTGCGCGAGCGCGACGCCGCCGCCGCGCGCTGGGCGGCGCGGCTGGGCCTCGACCGCGAGACCGGCGGCGACGGGCCGTCGGTGCGCCTGCTGCACGTCGACGGCGACGAGGAGACGCTGCTCGCCGCGCTGCTCTTCGAGGCGACCGGCGCCAGCGAGGAGGAGACGCGACTGCGCGTCAGCGCCCTGTCGGGCGACGAGCGCGCGGCGCTGCTGGGCGACCTCGCCGGCGCGCGGCGCAACCGCCGCCACCGCCCGGGCCGCGGCTACGAGGCGCTGCGCTACCGCTTCGAGATCGTCAGCGACTACGGCGCGTTCCGCGACCTGCAGCGCCACCGGATGCTCACCGTGCAGTGGCAGGCGCTCACGCCGCACCTCGGCGCGGGCGTGCCCGACGAGGTCGACGCGGCCGGGGTCGGCGACGACTACCGCCGCGCGCTGGAGGTCTCGCGCGCGGCGTGGCA
>VAWY01000126.1 GCA_005888335.1 Actinomycetota bacterium | reverse complement strand
CAGGGCTGGAGCGACGACCTCTTCGAGGCGGTCGAGTCCTTCCGCGAGTTCAAGTACCTCAAGCGGCTGGACCGGCTGTGGCCCGTGAGCGTGGCCGTCGCCGACGTCGGCCACAGCCGCGCCCAGAACCGGCCCCAGACCTGGCAGCGCCTCAACGCCCAGGCGTTCCAGTGGGTGCAGGCGCACATCAACGGCAGCCACCGCCAGCAGACGACGGTCACGTCCGAGCCGACGATCTGCTCGGACGACCCCGGCCAGCCGGGGCCCTCGTCCGCGCACGCCGTCACCGCGACCACGCCCGAGGGGCTGTCGCAGGGAACGCTGACGATCACGTACGGCGGAGCTCCCAACTCGCTCGGGCCGGGCAGCGGGACCGGCGACCCCAACGGCCCGGCGACGGATCCGATCATCGGCGACATCGTCGCTCCGACGGGGGACTGCCGGACGTCCGATCAGCCGGCCACCGGCGGCTACACGGGCACCTCGCAGCCGCTGACCAACCACACGACGTACGTCGGGCTGGGCGAGGTCGACGTCCACTACGCGCTCGGGGACCCCCTTGCGCAGGCACAGCTCGACGCTCGCGTGTGGGACGTCCCGCCGACCGGGCCGGCGTTCCTCATGACGCGCGGCACGTACCGCATCGATGCCCTCAACGGCTACGACCCGGCCGCGGGCGACCTGCGGCTGCCGCTGTTCGGCAACCACTGGCTGCTGGCGGGCGGCCACAAGATCCGGCTCGACCTCATCCAGGTCGACGAGCCGTTCCTGCGCCGCAACAACCAGCTCACCACGATCACGTACGGCTCGCCGAAGCTCGTGCTGCCCACCCGCGAGGCACGGGTCGAGGCGCTGACCGGGACGCCGTAGCTCAGGCTCAGTCGAGCAGCTCGCGGGCGTCCGCGATGATGCCGGGCAGGCGCCCCAGCCGCTTGGCGCGGACGCGCACGACGGTCTTGGCCACCCGCCGCGTCAGCAGCGTCGCCGCGGTGTGCCAGCGCAGGGCCGCCGCGCTGGGCAGCGTCCCCGCCTCGGCGTACCCGTCGAGCAGTGCGGCGCCCAGGCGGCGCTCGCGCGCCTGGTCGAGCCGGCCGGCCCGGCGCTCGTAGCGCAGGCGGGCGAGCCCGCCGCCGAGGTCGGCCGCGGCCGGGCCCAGCGCGAAGCGGTCGAGATCGAGGATGGCCAGCCGGCCGTCCTCGACGACCACGTTGGCCTCGTTGAGGTCGCCGTGCATGCAGGCGAGCGGGCCCTCCGGCGCGGGCCAGCGTTCGATCAGCGCGCGCAGCAGCTCCGCGATCACGTCGCGGCCCTCGGGCCACGCGTACGCCGCGAGGCGCGCGGCGGCGCGCAGCTTCGCCGGGCGCGCGCCGCCGTAGCGCAGCCGCGGGGGCGCGGGCAGCGCGTGCAGCCGCGCCAGCCCCGTGCCCAGGCGCTGCATGCCCAGCTCGAGCGCGCTGGGCGGCAGGTCGCGGATCCGCGGTCCGACGACCGGCTCGGAGACGATGATGCGGTCGCTCGCCGACCAGCCGAGGACGCGCGGGACGCGCAGCGTCGGCTCGTGGTCGGCCAGGCGGCGCGCGACCGCCTCCTGGATGCGGTGGGCGTCCTCGGCCTCGGGCCCGTACAGCTTCGCGTAGCCGACCGTCGTGCCGGCGTCGTCGACGCAGCGCGCGACGGCGCGCACCTCGGGCGCGTACTTGACGATGCGCCCGTCGACGGGGCGGCCGAGCAGCCCGGCGAGCGTCGGCGAGCGGCCGGCGAGACGCGGCAGCGAGGGCAGCGCGCGGTCGTTGGGGAACGTCCAGTAGACGGTGCGCAGGCGCGGGTCGGCGGCAAGCGGGCGCAGCGGCCCGCACGCGACGCCGTGGCGCTCGCCCTCGCGCGCCTCGTGCTCGCAGCGCGCCCCGCTGTCGAACGTGCGGGCGGCGACGTGGTGCGTCGTGCCACCCGCGTCGACCGCGTAGAGGACCTGCATGAACTGGCCGGGGTAGTAGCGCACCGACAGCCGCCGGCAGCCTTCGATGGCGGTCAGGCCGCCGGTGGCGAGCAGCGCCGCGAAGCGCTCGCGCATGGCCTCCGCGTCGAGGAGGTCGTCGCGCTGCGGCACCACGGGATCGTGGGGAAGAACCCGGCTCATCCCCACGCCAACCATAGACTCGTCGCCATCGCCGCGCACGACGTCGTCCTCCTCGGCGCTACCGGCTACACCGGGGCGCTCACCGCCGAGTACCTCGCCGGCCACGCGCCGCCGCAGACGCGGTGGGCGCTGGCCGGGCGCAATCGCGCCAAGCTCGAGGCGCTTCGCGAGCGGCTGGCCGTCGACGTGCCGCTGCTGCACGCCGACGTCGACGACCCGCGGTCGCTGCGCGACGTGGCCGAGGCGGCGCGCGTGGTGATCACCACGGTCGGGCCGTACATCCGCTACGGCGAGCCGCTGGTCGCCGCATGCGCCGAGGCCGGGACCGACTACGTCGACCTGACCGGCGAGCCCGAGTTCGTCGACCGCATGTACGTTCGCCATCACGCGCGGGCGTCCGAGCGCGGCGCGCGGATCGTGCACGCGTGCGGCTTCGACTGCATCCCCGCCGACCTCGGCACGCTCCTGACCGTCGAGGCGCTGCCCGAGGGCGTGCCGCTGCGGGTCGAGGGGTTCGTGCGCGCGGGCGGCCTTCCTTCGGGCGGCAGCTTCCACACGGCCGTGACCGCGTTCTCGCGCGTGCGCCAGATGGCGAGCGCGCACGCCGAGCGGCGGCGCGCCGAGCCGGCGCCCGACGGGAGGCGCGTGCGCGCGGTGCGGCCGGCGCCGCGGCGCGAGCGCGCGGTGAACGCGTGGGTGCTGCCGTTCCCCAGCCTGGATCCGCAGGTGGTCGCGGCCTCCGCCCGGGCGCTCGACCGCTACGGGCCCGACTTCGCCTACGGCCATTACCTCGCGATCAAGCGGCTGCCCGTCGCCGCCGGACTGGTTGCCGGCGCGGCGTCGATGTTCGCGCTCGCGCAGGTCCCGCCCGCGCGCTCGCTCCTGCTGGGCCGGCTCTCGCCCGGCGACGGCCCGACGCCGGAGCAGCGCGACAGGGGCTGGTTCGAGGTGCGCCTCGTGGGCGAGGGCGGCGGCCGGCGCGTCGTCACGCGGATCGCCGGCGGCGATCCCGGCTACGGCGAGACCTCGAAGATGCTCGCCGAGTCGGCGCTCTGCCTGGCCCACGACGAGCTGCCGCCGACCGCCGGACAGGTCACCACGGCGGTGGCGATGGGCGGCGCGCTGGTCGAGCGCCTGCGGCGAGCGGGGCTCTCGTTCGTCGTGATCGAGACAATGGAGATATGACGACGACGCTCAACGAGCAGTTCACCCGCGTCGGGGACATCGAGCTCTGCTACGAGACCTTCGGCGAGCCCGGCGACCCCGCGGTCCTGTTGATCATGGGGCTGGGCACGCAGATGCTCGCCTGGCACGCGGACTTCTGCCGCGCCCTCGCCGCCCGCGGCTTCTTCGTGATCCGCTACGACAACCGCGACGTCGGCCGCTCGACGCGCTTCGACCACGTGCCGCCGCCGACGGCGCGGCAGATCCTGACGCGCCGTCCGCGTCACGTCCCCTACACGCTCGTAGACATGGCCGACGACGTCGCCGGCCTGCTCGACAACCTCGGGATCGACGCGGCGCACATCGTCGGCGCCTCGATGGGCGGGATGATCGCCCAGGTCTTCGCGGCGCGCCACCCGCAGCGCACGCTGTCGCTGGCCTCGATCATGTCGACGACGGGCAGCCGCTGGAAGGGCCAGCCGGCCCTGCGCGTCTACCCCTTCTTCGTGGCCAAGCCGCCGCGTACCAAGGAGCAGTACGTCGAGAGCCTGGTCAAGCTGTTTCGCGTCGTGGGCTCGCCCGGCTTCGAGCGCGACGATGAGGAGCTGCGCGAGATGGCCGCGCTGAGCTGGGACCGCGGTCCGAGCCCGGCCGGGCTGGGCCGCCAGCTCGCGGCGATCATCAGCGCGGGCGACCGGACGCTCGACGTCGGCCGGATCACCGCGCCGACGGTGGTCATCCACGGCCGGCGCGACCGGCTCGTGCGCAAGTCCGGCGGCAAGGCGACGGCGCGCGCGATTCCCGGCGCGAAGCTCGTGCTGATCAAGGGCATGGGACACGACCTGCCGCGGGGCGCGTGGCCCCAGATCATCGACGCCATCACGCGCAACGCGGCCGACGCGAAGCGCCCGGCGGCGGCGAGCGCGGCGGCCTGATGGGCGAGGTCAGGGTCGTCAAGGAGGGCGGCGTCGGGGCGCCGGCCGACGTCGTCTACGGGCTCATCGCCGACATGCGGGAGCACCACCCCCGCTTCCTGCCGCCCGCGTTCTCCGACTTCGCGGTCGAGGAGGGCGGCGTCGGCGCGGGAACGGTCACGCGCTTCAAGCTCAGCGTGGGCGGGCGCACGCGATCCGCCCGCATGCGCATCGACGAGCCCGAGCCGGGGCACGTGCTCACCGAGTCCGACGTCGACTCCTCGCTGGTGACCACGTGGACGGTGACGCCGGCGGGCAACGCCTCGCGCGTGCGCATCGAGACGGTCTGGGAGGGCGCCGGCGGCGTTGGCGGCTTCTTCGAGCGCCTCTTCGCCCCGCGCGTGCTCGAGCGCCTCTACGCCGACGAGCTCCAGCGCCTCGACCGCTACGCGCGCGACCAGCCGCTGCCGGCCGCGGGATGACCCGCCCGGCGGCGCTCGCCGCGGGCGCGCTGGTGTGCGCGCTCGGCGCGTGCGGGGGCTCGTCCGGAGAAGCGCCCGCGCGCCGCGACCGCGACCGAGCGCCCGAACGCACCGCCCCGGCGCGACCCGCGCCCGCACGGCCTGCCCAGCGCCGCGCCGGGCGGCTGCGGCTCGTCTCGATCGGGCGCTTCGACAACCCGCTGTACGTGACCGCCCCGCCCGGCGACCGGCGGCGGATCTTCGTCGTCGAGCAGGGTGGCACGATCCGCGTGGTGCGCGGCGGGCACAAGCTCGCCGCCCCGTTCCTCGACATCCGCGACAAGGTCGTCTCGGGCGGCGAGCAGGGCCTGCTCTCGATGGCCTTCGCGCCCGACTACGCGCGCAGCGGCCGCTTCTACGTCGACTACACCGACACCAGCGGCAACACGCGGATCATCGAGTACCGCCGCGCGACCGCCGACCGCGCGAACCCGGCAAGCGCGCGCCAGGTCCTCTTCCAGACGCAGCCCGAGGCCAACCACAACGGCGGGCTGGTCCTCTTCGGGCCCGACCGGCTGCTCTACATCGGCTTCGGCGACGGCGGCGCGGAGGGCGACCCGCACGGGCCGCGGGGCAACGGCCAGAACCTCGACACGTTGCTCGGCAAGATCTTGCGCATCGACCCGCGGCCGAGCGGCGGGCGCCCATACCGCGTGCCGGCGTCGAACCCGTTCGTCGGCCGGCCGGGCGTCCGGCCCGAGATCTACGCCTACGGCCTGCGCAACCCATGGCGGTTCTCGTTCGACCGCCTGACCGGCGACCTGACGATCGCCGACGTCGGGGGCGATCAGGTCGAAGAGGTCGACTTCGCGCGCCGCGGGGGTGCGCGCGGGCGCAACTACGGCTGGCGGCCGTGGGAGGGGCGCCGGCGCAACTCCAACGAGCCCGCCCCGGGCGCCGTCTTCCCGGTCCTGCAGCTCTTCCACCGCGACGGCAACTGCTCGATCACGGGCGGCTACGTCGTGCGCGACCGCGGCGTCCCCGCGCTCTACGGCCGCTACGTCTACGGCGACTACTGCGCGGGGCGGCTGCTGGCGGCGACGCTGCGCCCGGGGCGCGCGGTCAACCGGCGTACGCTGCCGCTGCGCCAGGTCCCCGAGCTGTCGTCGTTCGGCGAGGACGCGCAGGGCCGCGTCTACGTGACCTCGCTGGCCGGCGGCGTCTGGCGGATCGCGCAGTGACGATCGACGAGGCGCTCGCCCGCCACGACGTCGGCTGGGTGCGCGCCGCCAACCCGAGCGCGCTGACGCTGTCGGGGACGAACACGTGGGTGCTCGGCCGCGACCCCTGCTACGTCGTCGATCCGGGCCCGCTGCTGGCCGACCACGTCGAGGCCGTGCTCGCCGAGGCGCAGCGCCGCGGCGGGGTCGGCGGCATCGCGCTCACGCACGCGCACGCCGACCACAGCGAGGCGGTGGATGCGGTCCGGGCCCGCTCGGGCGCGCCCGCGGCCGCGACCGGCGGCGAGCTCGGGCCGCTGCGGGCCGTGCCGACCGGTGGCCACTCGCCCGACCACGTCGCGTGGGTGTGCGGCGCGGTGTGCTGCACCGGCGACGCCGTGCTCGGCGAGGGCAGCGTGTTCGTGTCGCCCGGGCCGGGGTCGCTGCGCGGCTACCTTGACGCGCTGCGCGAGCTGCGCGCGCTCGGCCTCGAGCTGCTGCTGCCCGGCCACGGCCCGCCGGTGACCGATGCCGCCGCCAAGCTCGACGAGTACGTCGAGCACCGGCTCGACCGCGAGCGGCGGCTGGTCGACGCGCTCGCTCGCGGCGCCCGCACCGTCGACGAGATGCTCGACGACGCGTGGAGCGATGCGCCGCAGGCGCTGCGTCCCGTCGCGGCGGTCACGCTGGCCGCCCACCTCGACAAGCTCGCCGAGGAGGGCCGGCTGCCCGACGGGGTGGAGCGGCCCGAGGTGCCCCGGTACCTTTCGATCTAGCATGGCGGCCGAGGAGAAGGTCACCTTCTGCCGGATCTGCGAGGCGCTGTGCGGCATGGTGGCGACCGTCGAGGACGGGCGGGTCACCAGGCTGCGGCCGGACGCCGAGCACCCGCTCTCGCGCGGCTACGCGTGCCCGAAGGGCATCGCGATGCTCGACGTGCAGAACGATCCCGACCGCGTGCTGCACCCGCTCAGGCGCACGGGCGGCCCCGGCGAGTTCACGCGCGTGACCTGGGACGAGGCGCTCGACGACATCGCCGCTCGCGCGCGCAGCATCCCGGGGAGGCAGCTGGCCTGGTACATGGGCAACCCCGGCGCGTTCTCGTACTCGCACACGCTGTGGGTCAAGGGGTTCCTCGACGCGGTCGGCTCGCGGCACCTCTACACGGCCGGCTCGCAGGACGTCAACAACCGCTTCGCGGCCAGCGCCCTGCTGTACGGCAACCCGCTCGTCGTGCCGATCCCCGACCTGCGGCGCACCTCGCTGCTGCTGATGGTCGGCGCCAACCCGCTCGTCTCGCACGGCTCCCTGGTCACCGCGCCGCGCATCCGCGAGCTGCTGCGCGAGGTCGAGCGGGTGGTCGTGGTCGACCCGCGGCGATCGGAGACCGCGCGCGCCTTCGAGCACGTCGCCATCCGCCCCGACACCGACGCCTGGTGGCTGCTGTCGCTGCTGCACGTGATCTTCGAGGAGGGCCTGGCCGACGAGGCGGCGATCGCGCGCCAGGCGGTCGGCGCGGGCGCGCTGCGCGTCGCCGCGCGCGAGCACCCGCCCGAGGCGACGGAGGCGCGGACCGGCGTTCCCGCCGAGACCACGCGCGAGCTGGCCCGGGCGCTCGCCAGCGCCGACAGCGCGGCGGTCTACGGGCGGACCGGATCCTGTCTCGGGCGCTTCGGCACGCTCGTCGCGCACCTGCTCGACGCGCTCAACGTCGTGACCGGCAACCTCGACGCGCCCGGCGGCGCGGTCTTCGGCCGCCCGGCGATCGCGCTCGACCAGGTCGCCGAGCGCATCGGGCTGGCGACGTACGGCGCGACGCGCACGCGCGTCGGCGGCTTCCCGGACGTCATCGGCAACCTGCCCGCGACGCTGATGGCACGCGAGATCGAGGACGGCGAGGTCCGCGCGCTGTTCGTCAGCGCGGGCAACCCCGTCCTCTCGGTGCCCGACGGCGGCGCGCTCGAGCGCGCGATGGAGCGCCTCGCGTTGTCGGTCTCGCTGGACTTCTACGTCAACGAGACCAACCGCCACGCCGACTACGTCCTGCCCGCCACGACGTTCCTCGAGCGCGAGGACCTGCCGGTCGCGTTCTTCGGGTTCCACGCCACGCCGTTCGTGCAGTTCACCGAGGCGGTCGTCGCGCCGGCCGGCGAGGCGCGCCAGGAGTGGGAGGTCATCGACGACCTCGCCCGGCGCCTGGGCGTGGTGCCGAGCAGCATCCCGGCGGCGCGACGGCTCGGCCTGCGCCTCGCGCCGCGCCGGGTCGCCGACCTCCTGCTGCGCACCGGGCCCGAGGGGGACAGGTTCGGCCTGCGCCGCGGCGGCCTCAGCCTCGCCCGCCTGCGGCGGGCGCCCCACGGCGTGGTGACCGCGCCGTACCCCGAGACCGGCGTCCTGCGCGCCAAGGTCCGCCATCCCGACGGCCGCGTGCGCCTCGACCCGCCGCCCATCCTCGCCGAGCTGCGGCGTCTGGCCGCCGACGGCGGCGCGGCGGAGGACGGCGAGTTCCCGCTGCGCCTGATCGGGATGCGCGAGCTTCGCTCGCACAACTCCTGGATGCACAACGCCCCGCTGCTGCTGCGCGGCGGGCGCGCGCACGCGCTGCGCGTCCATCCCGACGACGCGGCGGCCCACGGCCTGCGCGACGGCGGGCGCGCACGCGTCGAGTCGAAGTCCGGCGCCGTCGAGGTCGGCGTGCTGGTGACCGACGAGATGACGCCCGGCACGATCGCCCTGCCGCACGGCTGGGGCCATCATGGCGGCTGGCAGCGCGCCAACGAGCTGGGCGGCGCGAACACCAACCTGCTGGCCAGCGCGGCGCCCGAGGACCTCGAGCCGCTCGCCGGCATGGCCTTCCTCAACGGCATCCCGGTGCGGCTGCAGGCGGTTGCCACCGAGGGCGCGCCGGCCGATGTTGACGCCGCCCTCGCCGCCGGCGACTGACGCTACGCCTGGGCGGGCGCGCCGCGCTCCTCGGCGACGGTGAGCCGGCGCCGCGCGAGCTCCATCGCCGCCGTCAGCGGCGTGGCCCCGATGGCACGCGCGTTGGCGTAGACCTCGGCCAGCGTGTCGCCGATGCCTCGCACGCGGCGGCGCGCGCGCCGCGGGTCATAGCCGGCGGGCTCGAGCTCGACGGCGATGTTGACGATCCCGCCGGCGTTGGCGACGAAGTCCGGCGCCCAGAGGATCCCGCGCTCGTGCAGGAGGTCGGCGATGCGGTCATCGGCCAGCTGGTTGTTGGCCGCGCCGGCGACGACGCGGCAGCTCAGCGCGGGCACGGACTCGTCGTCGAGCACGCCCCCGAGCGCGCACGGCGCCACGACGTCGACCGGCGCGGTGAGCGCGCGGTCGGGCGTCGTCCAGCGCGCGCCGAGCTCTTCGGCGAGCGCGCGCTTGCGCTCGTCGATGTCGGCGACGACGAGGTTGGCGCCCGCCCGCGCGAGCCGGATCGCCAGCCGCCCGCCGACGTTGCCCAGCCCGACCACCGCGATCGTGCGATCTCGCAGCGACCGGCTGCTGAACGCCTCGGCGCAGGAGACCTCGATGGCGACGTGGACGCCGAGCGCGGTCCACGGCGAGGGGTCGCCGGAGCCGCCGCGCCGGCGCGAGAGGCCGGTCACGTGCGGCGTCTGCTCGGCGATGACCGTCATGTCGCGTGCCGACGTCCCGACGTCCTCGGCGGTCACGTAGCGCCCGCCGAGCGAGCCGACGGCGTCGCCGAAGTCGCGCAGCGCGTCGCGGCGGCGCGCGGCGCTCACGTCGCGCTCGGCCGGCACCATGATCACGCCCTTGCCGCCGCCCAGCGGCAGGTCGGCGACGGCGTTCTTGAACGTCATCGCCCGCGACAGCCGCAGCGCGTCGCGCATGGCCGCCCGCGAGTCGTCGTAGCGCCACATCCGGCAGCCGCCGAGCGCCGGCCCGCGGGCGGTGGAGTGCACGGCGACGAAGACGAAGAACCCGGACCGGCGTCCCCGGCGCACCAGGAGCTCCTCGTGGTCGAGGGTGACCTCGTAGCGGTCGATGATCAGTTCCGCGGGGTGGTGCGCGAGGTCTTGCTGCCGGCGTCCCCGCCCGTGGCCGACCCGGCCGAGCCCGTCGCCGATCCGTCGCTCTGCGGCGCGGTCCCGGGCGCGCCGGACCCGGGCTGGACCTTGTTCAGCGGCGTGCCGGTCGTCGGCGGCGGCGAGGCGGTCGGCGGGTCGCCGGCGGTCGCCGCGCCCGCGTCGCCCGCGCCGGGAGCGCCGGGTTCGTCGGGGGCGACGGCGCCGCCGGTCACCGACGGGTCGACGCGCGGGTCGACCGGCGTTGCGGGCGCCTCGACGGGCGGCGGCGCCTCAGCGACCGTCGGCCGGATCGGGGCCAGCTCCACCGCCTCGGCGTGGTGCTTGTGGTGGCGGCGATGGTGCGCCGTCGCGCGGATGGGGACCGCGCCGGTGACGACGGCGATGTGCGCCCGCTCGGCCTGCATCGCGGCCGGAGTCGCGTGGTGCGCGGCGTGGTGCGAAGCCGCGCGTGGTTGGGGGCTCGCCGGCGCGCGGTCGACCTGGCGCTTGACCTCGGTGGCCGCGCCGGCGGTGACCACGGCGACGCTGCAGACGACCGCGACGACCTTGCCGGCGGCCACGACCCCGCCACCGGCCGCGCAGGCCCCGGCCGCGCCGCCGCCGCCCGCGGCCGCTCCGCCGCCGGCGGCGGAGCCGCCGAGGCCGAGCTTGGCCAGCAGCCCGAGCGGCCCCACGCCCACCGCGGGCGCCGCCAGCGCCGCGAACGAGCGCTGGACGCCGCGCAGGCTCGTGCGGTACTCGCGACAGCCGGCGCACTCGCGCATGTGGCGGCGGGCCTGGCCGCTGGCCCGCACGCCCTTGTCGTAGGCGGTCAGCAGCTGCCGGCGGATCTCCGGGCACGCGGTGTCGCGCGCCTCGGCCGCCTCGACGAGGCCGATGCGCGCCCGCACGAGCAGCGACTTGATCGCGGGCACCGTCGTGTCCAGCGCCCCGGCGAGCTCCTCGTAGGTCAGGCCTTCGAGCTCGCGCATGAGCAGGGCCGAGCGCTGGGCCTGCGGCAGCCGGCGCACATCGGCGACCAGCCGGCGCAGGTCCTCGCGGCGCTCGATCTCGTCCAGCGGGTCGTGCAGCGGGCTGCGCGAGACGTCGAAGACGTCGGCGTGGAGCGGCACGGGGCGGCGCAGCTGGTCAATGCACCGGTTGTGGGCGACGCGGTACAGCCACGCGCGCAGCGACACCGGGCGCTCGTTGGCGCGCAGGGCGGCGTAGGCGCGCAGGAACACGTCCTGGAGTGCGTCCTCGGCGTCCTGGCGCGATCCCGCCAGCATCTGGCGCGTGTAGGCGAACAGCCGCTGGCGGTAGCGGTCGTGGATGACCCCGAAGGCCTCGTCGCTGCCGGCCCGGAACAGGGCGACGAGCTGCTCGTCGGAGCGCAGGCGGAGCAGCCGCACGGTCGGCCACGTGGGGTGGCGGAGTGCTGCGGGAGCGCTGAGTGCGGAGGCTTCCAACGAACGTCCTGTTCTCTGGGGACGCTAACTGCCCTGCCGGCCAGAAGTTGCGGCGTACATCTGCCCTCGCAGCATGTTTGCGCAAACGCGCAGGAAGCGCCTTCCGGCTGCGAGCCGGCCACGCACGTAGACTCCGCCGATGAAGCACGTGCGCGTCGAGCAGCGCGGCGACGTCGCGCTCGTGCGGATCGACCGCCCGCCCGCCAACGCGCTCGACCTGTCGCTGCTCGACGAGGGCCACGGCGTGCTCGCCGACCTGGGCGCCGCCGAGCCGGGCGCGGTCGTGCTGACGGGCCGCGACGGCTTCTTCTCGGCCGGCGTGGACCTCAAGCTCGTGCCGACGCTCGACGCGGCCGCCCAGCGCGCGATGGTCGGCGGGATCAACCGGCTGTTCGCCGGCTGGTACGGCTTTCCGCGGCCGGTCGTGTGTGCCGTCAACGGCCACGCGATCGCCGGCGGGCTGATCCTGGCGCTGTGCGGCGACCACCGCGTCGGCGCGCGGGCGGGGCGCTACGGGCTGACCGAGCTGGCGGTCGGCGTGCCCTACCCCGTGGTGGCGCTCGCCGTCGTGCGCGGTGAGCTGACGGCGCCGGCGGCGCGGCGGCTGGCCCTCGGGGCCGAGCTGGTCGGGCCCGAGGAGGCGTTCGCGCTTGGGGTCTTCGACGAGCTGGTCGCGCCCGAGGACGTCCTGCCCCGCGCGCTGGAGGCCGCCGAGCGGCTCGCGAAGCTGCCGTCCGGACCGTACGCGGCGGCCAAGGCGCAGCTGCGCGGCGCGCTGCCCGACGCCGGCGCCGACCCGCTTCTCGAGCGCTGGCTGTGATACCACCCGCCCATGAGGCTCCTGGTCCTGGCTCCGCGCGTGATCAGCGCCGACGACGTCCGCGCCGCCCTTCCCAACGACGACCTCACCGGCGCCCAGGTGCTCGTTGTGACCCCGGCCCACAGCGAGTCCGCGGTGGCCTTCTGGATCGGTGACGTCGACCAGGCGATCGCCGACGCCGAGGGCAGCGCCCAGCGAACCGCCGAGGCGCTGCGCGAGGCCGGCGCGCGGGCGCGTCCGACGGTCGGGGACGAGGACCCGCTGCTCGCGCTGCACGACGCGCTCGCCTCCTACCCGGCCGACCGCATCGTCGTCTTCGACGACGGGCTGGCCGCCGAGGCGCGCGAGCGCTTCGACATCCCCGTCACGCACGGGCACCTGCGGGGTTAGGCGCGCGCGACGGTCTCGACCGTCTCGCGCAGCGTGTCGAGCGCGTCGTGGCCCGGGCGCCAGCGCAGCTCGCGTCTCGCCTTGCTCGTGTCCATGAGGACCGGGACGCGCAGCGCCTCGATCCACGTCGCCTCGGCCGGCAGGAACGGCAGGCGCGCGACCGCCTCGGCCGTCGCCTCGACGGCGGCGTCGGGCAGCGGCAGGGTGTAGTAGCCGAGCGCGTCGGCGAGGTCGCGCATCCGGATCTCGCCCGGGCCCGCGAGGTTGTAGACGCCCGGCGTGCCGCGGCCGACGACCGCAGCGCGCATCGCGCCGGCGACGTCGTCGTGATGGACCAGCTGGAAGGGGACGCCCGGGTCGGGGAGCACCGGGCGCAGCAGCGGGATGCTCTCGAAGAACCCGCGGACCGCGCCCGGGAGCCGCTCGCCGATCTGCACGTACGGGACCTGCTCGATCAGCGTGCGGGCGTCGGGCCCGGCGACGATGCACGGGCGGAAGACGTAGGCGTCGGTCGGCGAGCCGTCGAGCACCTCGTGCAGCAGCCCCTCGACCTCGGCCTTCATCGCGCTATATGGGTGGGCCTCGGTGCCGCGGATCGGCACGTCCTCGGTCAGCGGCTGCGGGTTGTCGGCGTGGAACCCGTAGGCGGCGACGCTCGATGCGTAGACCAGTCGCTTCGCGCCGGCCGCCACGGCCGCCTCGAACACGTTGCGCGAGCCGCGCAGGTTGATCTCGTGGCTCTCCCCGGTCCCGGCGGCGAGGATGATGAACGCGAGGTGGACGACGACGTCGGCGCCGGCGACGAGCGCGTCGACGTCCTCGCGGCGCGTCACGTCGCCCTGGCGGTACTCGGTCTTGCGCAGCCCGAGCGAGGAGGGGTCGAACGGCCGGCGCGCCATGCCGATGACGCGCCCGACCTCGCGGGCGCGGTCGAGCGCGCGCAGCAGCGGCTTGCCGATGTCGCCGGTCGGTCCGGTGACGGCGACGGTCAGGCCGGACTGCTTGGGCGGCGGCACGGCCGCGAACACTAGTACCGGTGTTCGTAAGTACGTGCGGTCGTCCGGGTGTCGCCGGCGCCGGCTGACGCCGCACGGCGACCGGAAGTGTGCCGAGGCACATGATCCGGTCGTCGGGTGGCGTCAGGCGGTGATCGGCGGCGCCCGGAACCGTGCGTAATTGCGAATGCCGGTACTAGTCAAGGCAGGGCGAGCACGCCGGCGTCGTCGGCGTCGTCGTGGGCGGCCGGCGGCGCGCCGAGCAGGAGCCATTCGTCGCGCGGCCGGCGGCTCAGCGCGCCACGCGCCTCGAGCTGGCCGAGGGCGGTGGTCACGGTCGGCCGCCGCGCGCCGATCAGCTCGGCGAGCACGCGGTGGGTGAGCGGCAGGCGCAGCAGGATGCCCTCGCGCGTGACCTTGCCCCAGCGTCCGGCGAGGTGCCAGAGCAGCGCGAGGATCCGGACGTCGACCCGCGTCACCGTGGCGATCGCCTGCAGCACCCGCGCGCGCTCGGCCCGGCGCTGCTGGCGCTCCATGACCGCCGCAGCGAGCCCGGGGAGTCGGACGAGCAGTCTCGGCAGCGCCTCGGGCAGGATGGCCAGCCGGACCGTCCCCGCCGTCGTCCAGCTCTGCTCGACGGGCAGCGGGCCGCCGTCGAGCTCGGACGTCGCCGGCAGGACGATGTCGCCGGGCCCGAGCGGCTCGAGCCCGACCGAGCCGGCGAGCGCCAGCCGGCAGATCACCAGGCCGTCGAGCAGGACGAACCCGCCGGTCCCGACGAGCAGGCCGAGCTGGCGGTGGCTGCGCGTGATCGTGGTGACCGGGACGCGCAGCGCCCGGCGGACGGCAGGGAGCTGCTCCACAGGCACATTCGCCCCGAGATCGGGGTCGAGGTCCAGCAGCGGGACCGGAGCGGGATCGGGTTGTGCGTAGAGAGACAGCGGGCGACTCCGGACGAGCAAGAACGTTCGGTCCTGCGCGCCCCCCTCCGAGAGCGCGAAGTCCGCCGCGTCAAAGACGGCCGCCCGCTCCGCTACGGAAGCGCGACGGCTGCAACCACTTTACCCCTCGGATCGGTTCTCGTATCCGGGTTCCCCCGGAAGCACGACTCGCGCCGTCTCGCCGCTCATGACGACCCGCGGCTCCACCGGACGCACCTCGCGCCCGCGGGCGTAGGTCAGAACCTCGTCGGCCGACGCGAACAGCACGAGCTGCTCGAGGTGCTTGATGGTCGGGAAGACGAGCGGCAGCTCGCCCTTCGAGTAGGCCGCGAGCGCGGCGCCCGGCGCGAACCAGCCGAGGTCGACGATCTCCTCTCCGTCGATCGCGGGCTCCGCGCCCGCGGGCAGCGGCGCCAAAAAGAAGTGCGTGTCGAAGCGGATCTTGACCTCGGCGGGCGTGATCCAGCGCGAGAAGCGGACGAGCGAGCCGGGATCTTCGACGGTGACCGCGGCCTCCTCGAGCAACTCGCGAAGCGCGGCGTCGCACTCGTCCTCGCCCGGGTCGACGGCGCCGCCGGGGAAGACCCACACGCCGCCCATGAAGCGCGCGCGAGGCGTGCGGCGGACGAGCAGGACCTCGAGCGCCTCGGCGCCGCCGCGCAGGAGGATCACCGAAGCGGCCGGGCGCGGCGTCGCCGGCGCGCCCTCGGTGTTGAGCTCCTCCCCGGGACCCGGGCGGTCCACCTGCATCTGCGGCAAGCTATCGCCCATGAGCGAGACCAAGACCGCGCAGCGCTGGATCTGCGAGTCGTGCGGGTTCATCTACGACCCGGCCGACGGCGACCCCGACGGCGGCATCCCGCCGGGCACGAACTTCGACGACATCCCGGACAGCTGGTTCTGTCCCGTGTGCGGCGCCCGCAAGCGCGACTTCTCCCCGTACGACGAATGACCAAGAAAGCCGCGAAGGACCTCGACCCCGGGAGCGCCCGGCTGCTCCGCGTGCGCGAGCTCATCGCCCAGCTCGGCGGCGCGCGCCTGTGCTACGGCGACCCGGTCCAGGTCGGCGAGCGCGCCGTCATCCCCGTCGCGCGGGTGCGTACCGCGGGCGGCGGCGGCTTCGGATCGGGCCGCGACGAGCAGCAGCAGAGCGGCGGGGGAGGGGGCGGCGGGGGCTGGCTCGATGCGACCCCGCTGGGGTTCATCGACGCCGGCCCGGAGGGGGCGCGCTTCGAGACGATCCCGGACCCGGAGGCGCCCGTGCGCATGCTCAAGGGCGGCGCGACGGCGATCGCCACGGTGGTGACGACGATCGCCGGCGTGCGGGCTCTGCGCGCGCGGCGGCGCGGCCGCGCGCTAGGCGGCCCGCGCGGGCTGCTCGGACGCTAGGGGGCCGGTCGCGTCGGCGATCGCGCCGGCGGTCGCCCGGACCAGCGCGAGCAGCTCGGTCTCGCTCATGGCCAGCGGCGGCATGAGGACGACCACGTCGCCGAGCGGGCGGATGATTGCGCCGCGCCGGCGCGCGGCAAGCGCGACCTGGTGGCCCATGCGCGCCTCGAGCGGGAAGCCGGCGAGCTCGATGCCCACCATGAGGCCGCAGCGCCGGACCTCGCGGACGGCGGCGAGCGGCGCGACGTGCTCGTCGAGGGCCGCCGCGAGCAGGGCGACCTTCGGCTGCGCCCGCTCGAGGGTGCGCTCCCGCGCGAAGATGTCGAGGTTGGCGAGCGCGGCGGCGCACGCGAGCGGGTTGCCGGTGTAGGTATGGCCGTGGAAGAAGGTGCGGAACTCGGCGAACGCGCCGAGGAACCCCTCGTAGATCGCCTCGGTGGTGAGCGTCGCGGCGAGCGGCAGGTAGCCGCCGGTCAGGCCTTTGGCCAGGCAGAGGAGGTCGGGCTCGACGCCCTCCTGCTCGCACGCGAACATCGTCCCTGTGCGGCCGAACCCGGTGGCCACCTCGTCGGCGATGAGCGGGATGCCGCGCTCGCGGGTCAGCGAGCGCACCGTGCGCAGCCAGCCGGGCGGGTGCACGAGCATCCCCGCGGCGCCCTGGACGAGCGGCTCGACGATGACGGCGGCCACGGTGTCGTCGAGCGCGGCCTCGAGTGCGCCGGCGTCGCCCGCCGGCACCGCGACCGCCTCGAAGAGCAGCGGCCGGTAGAGCTCGTGGAAGAGCGGGATGCCGCCCACGGACACCGAGCCCAGCGTGTCGCCGTGGTAGCTCATCTCCAGGCAGACGAAGCGCGTGCGCCCGCGCTCGCCCCGCTAGGCCCACCACTGGTAGGCCATCTTCAGGGCGACCTCGCACGCCGTCGAGCCGTTGTCGGAGTAGAAGACGCGGCTCAGCCCGGCGGGCGCGAGGTCGACGAGTCGCGCCGCGAGCTCGACGGCCGGCGGATGCGAGAGCCCGAGCATCGTCGTGTGGGCGACGCGCGAGAGCTGGCGGCGGATCGCCGCGTCGAGCTCCGGGTGGCGGTGACCGTGGACGTTGCACCACAGCGACGAGACGCCGTCGAGGTACTCGTTGCCTTCGGTGTCGTAGAGGCGACAGCCCTCCGCGCGCTCGATGAGCACGATGTCCTCGTCGTCGGTCCAGCCCTGCTGCTGGGTGAACGGATGCCACAGGACGCGGCGGTCGAGTGCGGCAAGCTGTCGGGTGTCCATGCCGGTGGAACCTAGAGCGCCCCGCGGTCGGATCCAGCTCGTCGCCGCGGTGGTGGGCGCGGCGTCGCTGGGCGCCGAGATCGCCGCGGCCCGGCTGCTCGCGCCGTACTTCGGCGCCTCGACGATCGTGTGGGCCAACACGATCGCCACCGTGCTGGTCGCGCTGTCGGCGGGCTACTGGGTCGGCGGGCGCCTGGCCGACCGCGATCCGACCCTGCGCGGGCTGTGCCGGCTCGTGCTCGGGGCCGCCGCGCTGCTCGCCGCCGTCCCGTTCGTGGCCGGGCCCTTCCTCGGCCGCGCGGTCGACGCGCTCGACGCCGTCGAGGCGGGCGCGTTCGTCGGCTCGCTCATCGGCGTGCTCGTGCTCGTCGCCGCACCGGTCCTGCTGCTCGGCGCGGTCGCGCCCTACGCGGTGCGGCTCAGCGTGGCAAGCGTCGCGGAGGCCGGCCGCGTGACCGGTCGCCTCTACGCGATCTCGACGCTCGGCTCGCTCGCCGGCGTGTTCCTGGCCGCGCTCGTGCTCGTGCCGTTCGTCGGGACGCGGCGGACGTTCCTCGTGTTCGCGCTCGCGCTGGCCGCGGTGTCCGCGGTCGGCCTGGCGCGCCGGGCCCTCGCCGCGCCGCTCGCCGTCGCCGTGCTGCTCGCGCTCCCGGAAGGCGCGGTCAAGGCGACGACGGGCGGCGACCGGCTGCTGCACGAGACCGAGACCGAGTACGGCTACGCGCGCGTCGTCCAGGACCGCCAGGGCGATCGCTGGCTCGAGCTCAACGAGGGCCAGGCGCGCCACTCGCTGATGCGCGCCGGCCGGGGCTACCTGACGGGTGACTACTGGGACGAGGCGCTGGTGCTCCCGTGGGCGACCGGCCGCCGCGCGCCGCCGGCGCGGATCGCCATCCTCGGCAGCGCGGCCGGGACGATGGCGCGCGCCTACGGCCACTACTTCCCGCGCACGCGGATCGACGCCGTCGAGCTCGACGGCGACCTGACCGCGATCGGCCGGCGCTACTTCGACCTGCGTGCGCCGCACCTGCGCGCGGTCACCGCCGACGCCCGCCCGTACCTGCGCGCGACGCGCCGACGCTACGACGTGATCGTCGTCGACGCCTACCGCCAGCCCTACATCCCGTTCTACCTCGCGACGCGTGAGTTCTTCGCGCTGGCGCGCGCGAGGCTGCGCCCGGCAGGCGCGGTCGTCGTCAACGTCGGCCATCCGAAAGACGCCGACGACCTCGAGCGCGTGGTGGGCGCGACGCTCGGCGCGGTTTTCCCGACCGTCCTGCGCGACCCGAGCGAGCGCACCAACACCCAGCTGCTCGCCGCCGGCGCGCCCGCGTCCGGCGCGCGGCTGGCGGCTCGCGTCGCCGACCTGCCGCCGGCGCTGCGATCCGTCGCGGCGCGCACGGCGCAGCGCCTGGCGCCGCGGCTGCCCGGCGGACGCGTCTACACCGACGACGTCGCGCCGGTCGAGTGGCTGGTCGATGCCGAGATCGTGCGCGTCGCCGCGGCGGGCGGGAGCTAAGGCGCCGGCTCCCCGCCGGCGGCGTACGACATGAACTCGAGCAGCGACCCGTCGGGGTCGCGGAAGTAGACCGACTGCGCCGGCCCGCGCGCCCCGTAGCGGGGGACCGGGCCCTCCTCGACCGCGACGCCGTGGCGGCGCAGGTGCGCGGCGGCGCCCTCGATCGGGCCGGGCCAGGCGAAGCACAGGTCGGCCATCCCGGGCGCGGCGGGGATCCGCGCGACCGGCTGGGGGTCCATCCCCGGCCCGTGGACGTTGAGCTGCACGCCGGCCAGGCGGTAGCGGAAGCGCGGCGGGTCGCCCGGCGCGCGCCGGACCTCGACGCCGACCACCTCGCGGTAGAAGGCGTTCGAGCGCTCCCAGTCGCTGACCGCGATGACGAGATGGTCGAGCGGCGGGGCCGCCGTGCGACCGGCGCCGAGCCAGTCGTCGAGCGGGAGGTCGCGCGCCGCGGCGGCGAGCGCGTCCGGGTCGGGGGAGGCGACCTCGCCGAGCGTCGCGACCGCCACGCGGCCGAGCTCGGCGATCGTCGCGGCGTTGGAGCGCTCGAGCGCCGAGGGCCCCCGCGGCCACGGGCCCAGCACGACCGCGCGGACGTCGAGGCCGCCGGCGCGCGCGGCCTCGAGCGTGAGCAGCGTGTGGTTGATCGTGCCGAGGCCGGTCCGCGCTGCGACGACGACGCCCAGCCCGAGGGCGCGCGCGAGGTCGCGCACCGACGCGCCGGCGCCGAGCGGGACGAGCAGGCCGCCGATGCCCTCGACGACGAGCGTCGCGTCGCCGTCGCCTGTGGCCAGGGTGCGCGCGGCGAGCTCGGCGACCGAGAGGCGCGTGCCCGCCAGCTCGGCTGCCAGGTGCGGCGAGACGGGCGGCCCGAAGCGCACGGGGGCGACCTCGGTGGGCGCCTGGCTCGTCGCCGAGGCGAGCAGCTCGTCGTCGTGCGGCCAGGTGTCGGGTGGCTCGTCGGTCCCGGTCAGCACCGGCTTGGCCGCGGCGACGCGCTCGCCACGGGCGCGCAGGGCGGCCGCGATGGCGGCGGCGAGGACGGTCTTGCCGACGCCCGTGTCGGTCCCGGTGACGAAGAGGCCGCGGCGCGCAGTCTCGCGCGTCTCGCGAACCGAAGGTTCGCGCAAGGGACGCAAAGTGTCGCCGCTCACGCCCGCGCGAACCGCCGGTTCGCGCAAGCGACGCGAAGCGTCGCCGCGACCGGCGGGCCGGCGGCCGGACGGAAGCCCGCCTTCAGCGCCGCGTGGCCCAGGGCGCCCGCGGCGGCGCGCAGCTCGTCGCGGGTGTGCGTCGCCATGACCGCGAGGCGCAGTCGCGACGTGCCGGCGGGGACGGTCGGCGGACGGATGGCCTGCGCGAAGACGCCGCGCTCGAGCGCCGCCTCGCACATCGCCATCGCCGTCGACGCCTCGCCGACGACGAGCGGCACGATCTGCGTGGTCGAGCCCGCGGTGTCGAAGCCCTCGCGCGCGAGCTCCGTCCGCAGCGCGTCGGCGTTGTCGCGCAGGCGGCGCACGCGCTCGGGCTCGGCCTCGAGCACGTCGAGGGCGGCCAGCGCCGCGGCCACCGCGGGCGGCGGCGCCGCGGTCGAGAAGATCAGCGAGCGGGCGCGGTTGACGAGCCAGCGGGCAGTCGTCGCCGAGCACGCCGCGTAGGCGCCGTAGGACCCCAGCGCCTTGCCGAGCGTTCCGACGACGACGTCGACCTGCCCCTCGAGCCCCGCCTCGGCCACAGCGCCGCGCCCACCGGGGCCGCAGCAGCCCGAGCCGTGCGCCTCGTCGACGACCAGCGCGGCGCCGTGCGCGCGCGCGGCGTCGACGAGCTCGGCGAGGGGGGCGACGTCGCCGTCCATCGAGAACACGGAGTCGGTGACGATCACCGCCGGGCGCCCGGCCTCGGCGCGCAGGAGCGCGCCGAGGTGCTCGACGTCGTTGTGGCGGTAGACCGCGGTCTGCGCGCGGGCCAGCCGGCAGCCGTCGACGATCGAGGCGTGGTTGAGCTCGTCGCTCAGCACGAGGCCGTCGCGCTCGCCCGCCAGCGCGCCGATGACGCCCAGGTTGGCCAGGTAGCCCGAGCCGAACAGCACCGCCGCCTCGGTGCCCTTGAAGTCGGCCAGGCGCTCCTCGAGACGCCGGTGGATCGTCATCGTCCCGCTCACCAGCCGCGACGCGCCCGCTCCGGCGCCCCAGCGCATCGCCGCGTCGGCTGCCGCCTCGCGCACGCGCGGATGGTCGGCCAGGCCGAGGTAGTTGTTCGAGCACAACAGCAGCACCGAGCGGCCGTCGAGCACGACGCGCGGGCCCTGCGGCCCGCTGACCACCCGCGTCCGCCGGTAGAGCCCCAGCTCGCGCAGCTCGTCGAGGCGCGCCTGGAGGTCCGCGGTCACGCCGGCGAGCGGTTCGGGGCGCCGTCCGGGCGCGGCGGCACGGCGTCCTTCTTGCGGAAGCGCAACTGCGTCGACGGGTCCCACAGCCGCACGTCGAGCGTCGTCTCGGCCGCGAGCAGCTCGTCGACGACGTCGGGCGTCTCACCCTCCAGCCAGCCCGACCGGTTGTCCGGGCGCGGGTTGGCGCCGTTGTCGGGCTGGCGCGCCACGTTGAGCCCGAGCTCCTCGAACATGCCGCGGTCCTCCTCCGGCGTCGACCCCAGCGTCGTGAGGAAGTTGCCCATCATCACGCCGTTGAGCCCGGCCTTGGCGGCCAGCGGCTGCAGCTCGCCGAGGTTCTCGACCCGCCCGCCGCAGAGGCGGAACAGCGCGTCGGGCAGGATCAGCCGGAAGATCGCCACCCACTTGACGGCCTCCCACGGGTCGATGAACTCGCGGTCGCCGAACTTCGTCCCCGGGCGCGGGTTGAGCAGGTTGATCGGCACCGAGGTCGGGTTGATCTCGGCCAGCTCGAAGGCCATCTCGACGCGCTGCTCGCGCGTCTCGCCCAGGTTGAGGATCCCGCCGACGCAGGTCTCCAGGCCGGCCTCCTTGACCGCCGCGATCGTCCGCAGGCGGCCCTCGTACCGCACGGTCGTCGAGACCTCGTCGTAGTAGGACTCGGCCGTCTCGACGTTGTGGTGCACGCGCTGCACGCCGGCGTCGGCCAGCTCCTGCGCCCGCGCGACGCTCATGTGCCCGATCGACGCGCAGCGCTTGAGGTTGGTGTGCTCGGCGACCAGTCGCACGCCGGCGAGCACGCGCTCGAAGTCGCGCTTCGACAGCCCCTGGCCCTGCGTGACCAGGCAGAAGCGGTGCGCGCCCGCCGCCTCGGCCGCCCGCGCGTGCTCGAGGATCTGCTCGGGCTCCATCATCGCGTGCATCGGCGTCTCGGCCTCGGCGAAGCGCGACTGCGCGCAGAAGCCGCAGTCCTCGGCGCAGCCGCCGGACTTGGCGTTCACGAGCGAGCACATGTCGGTCGAGTCGCCGAAGCGCTCGACGCGGGCGCGCCAGGCGCGGTCGACAAGCGCCTCGATCTCGGCGTGGACGGCGATCTCCCCGAGGCGCAGCGCCTCGTCGCGCGTGATGAGCGGTGGCATGGCGCGGGACCGTATGTCCCGCGCCGGACGTCACTGACGGCCTACGCCGGCTCGCGAGCTTCAGACCAAGCTCGCATTGAGATCGATCTCGGGCACGCCGGCGAGCGCGCGCGAGACCGGGCAGCCGGCCTTCGCCTCCTCGGCGTGCTCGAGGAAGTGAGCCTCGTCGAGGTCGGGGACGCGCGCCTCGACGTGGAGGTCGATGCGGGCGATGGTGGGGGCGCCGTCGACGTTGCGCAGGTGCACGCGCGCGGCGGCGCGCACCGACTCCGGCGCGTGGCCGTGCTCGGCCAGGATGTTGCTCAGCGCCATCGCGTAGCACGAGGCGTGCGCGGCGGCGATGAGCTCCTCCGGGTTGGTGCCCTCGCCCTCCTCGAAGCGCGAAGCGAACGAGTACTGGCCCTGGAACACCCCGTCGCCGACCGTGAGCTCGCCCGAGCCGCCCTGTAGGTCGCCGCGCCACTCGGCGCTGCCGTTGCGCGTGGCCATGCCGCCTCCTTACGTCGTGATCGCTGCGAGCACATCCTGCACGACGGCGCGCGCCATCGCGCGCAGCTCCTCGTCGGTGCGGTCCTGGACGGGGTGGGGGACGAGGACGCGCCGCGCGTCGGGCGCGCCGAGCGCCGCGGCCTGCTCGGTCGCCGCGTCCGCGAAGACCGACGACGCGACGAGCACCCCGGGCCGGCCGTCCTCCTCGAAGCCGATCACGTCGCGCAGACCGCACGACACGCACGACCCTCAGTCGGCGAGCGCTTCGATCACGGCGTCGCAGCGCGCGGCGATCTCCCGGCGCACGTCGACCGGCGCGGGCTTGGTGAACGTCGGCTTGGCGGCGCGCTCGACCGCGTAGCCGCGCTCGCGCAGGAGCGCCTCGAGCTCGTCGAGGAAGACGTCCCCGCGCGGCTTGCGGATGTCGACGAGCGCGATCCGCGCGGGGATCGCGCGCGGGGCGAGCGGCCGCGCGACCGCCTCGGCCTCGCGCGTCGGGTCGAGAATCGTCACGCCCATGCGTCCACCTCCGCGGTGACCGGGGCCGAGCCGATCTCGCCGGCGGCCCAGGAGCCGAAGACCATGCTGAACAGCCCGGCGTCGCCGCCGGCGTGGACGATCTGGATGCGGTCGGGCGAGGCGAACTTCGCGACCGGCACCGCGGGGTCGCTCACGAAGCGCGCCTCGACCCCCTCGGGCGAGCCGCCGGCGCCGCGCACCAGCTCGCCGGCCGGGGACGTCGTCAGCTCGAACAGCCGGTCGCGCAGGCGCTCGCGGCTCCAGCCCGCCTCGGCGAAGACGCGCGCGTGCTCGGGACCGACGACGAGCAGCGCGTCGAAGGCCAGGCGCAGCTTCGGGTGGGCGACCGACTCCAGGGCCAGCGCAAACGACGCGGCGAGGCCCTCCGGCTCGCGGGCAAGCTGGTCGACGATCAGCCGCGGCGCCTCGAGTGCCATGAGCATCACGGTCGGGCGCTCGTAGGGCGCCGGCCACGGGTTGCCGTCGGCGCGCTCGGCGAAGCACAGCCCGACCTTCCCGGGCTGGCCGTGCGCCGCGCGGTCCTCGATCCCCGGCCGCCCGCCGCCGACGTTGCGCACGACGAGCTGCAGCGCGCGGCCGATGGCCAGGTTCGCGCGGGCGCCCTGACCGAGCACGTTGCCCGCCGCGTTGATCCCCGCGTCGGCGCCGAACGCCACGATGACCGGGCCGGCCGGATGGGTCGTGGCGACCAGGCCGTGCAGGGCGAACTCGGGCCGGCAGGCGGCCTCCACCGCAGCCAGGACGACCGGCAGGTGCTCGGGCGCGCAGCCGGCCATGACCGCGTTGATGGCGACCTTCTCGACGGTCGCCTCGCCGTCGTAGGGCGGGAGCACGCCGACGACGTCCTGCGGATGGCGGCTCGTGCCCTCGAGCATTCCGACCACCCGCTCGGGCGTGGGCGGCACGACGGGCAGCCCGTCGGTCACGCCGCGGGCGAGCAGCGCCTCGTGGACGTCCTCGAGCTCGCCGATCTCGATCTCGCGGGCGCGCAGGCGGCCCTCGCGGCGCGCGGCGCGCGCGGCCAGGCGCGCCGCGACCTCCGGATCACGCGTCCGCGAGGCGCAGCCGGGCCGGCGCTCGGGCAGGCCGTCGAGGTCGAGGTGCGCGCCGGCGCGCGCGGCCAGCTCGGCGATCCGCGCGCGGTCCAGCCCCTCGACACGGCCCTCCTCGCGCTCGCCGTCGAGCAGGACGACCGTCGGCACCGCCTCGGGGTCCAGCCGCTCGGAGAGCGCCAGGTCGGCGTCGACCTCGGGCACGCGACGGAGACCAAGCCGCGCGGCCTGCGCGGCGGTCTGGGCCGGATCCGACTGCGACACGACGCGCACCCCGGCGGCGTCGAGCGCGGGCAGCACCTGGTCGCAGACCGGGCAGTCGTGCTTGACCAGGGCGACGAGCTCGCTCGCCATCGCGCGGCGGACGCTAGCGCGCGAACGAAGTTCGCGCCAAGGAATCGACGAAGTCGATTCCCGCTACCGCGCGAACGAAGTTCGCGCTGCGAATCGACGAAGTCGATTCACCGGCCTCGCCAGCGCGGGCGGCGCTTCTCCCCGAAGGCGCGCACGCCCTCGCGCAGGTCCTCCGAGCGGAAGCACGCCTCGCGCAGCGCGATCAGCTCGCGCTCGACGTCGGGGTCGAGCTGGCTCTCGGCGCGCAGAAGCTCGCGGATCACCCGCTTGTTGCCGTGCAGCGACAGCGGCGCGTTGCCCGCCAGCTCGGTCGCCAGGTCCAGCGCCGTCTCCTCGAGCTGCGACTCGGGCACGACGCGGTTGACCAGCCCCCAGCCCAGGGCGGTCCGCGCGTCGACGTTGCGGCCGAGCAGGAACAGCTCGCGCGTGCGCGGGACGCCGATCGCGTCGATGAACCGGCGCAGGCCGGTGTGCGAGTAGACGAGGCCGAGCTTGGCCGGCGGCATGCCGAGCACGATCCCGTCGTGGGCGACGCGCAGGTCGCAGACGAGCGCGAGCTCCAGGCCGCCGCCGATCGTGTGACCTGTGAGCGCGGCGACGGTCGGGACGTCGGTCGCCTCGAGCGCGTCGATCGCCGCGGTGAAGGGGTGGGCGACGAGCCTCTCGGCCTCGACCGCGAAGACGTCCGCGGGGATGTCGCCGATGTCGTAGCCCGACGAGAACATCCCGTGCGTCCCCGTGAGCACGAGGCAGCCCGCGTCGCCCGCCTCGCGCACCGCGACGGCGATCCCGTCGAGGATCGCGTGGTCGAGGGCGTTGCGCTTGGCCGGGTTGGAGATCGTCAGGCGGACGACGCCGTCGGCGGGCTCGTCGACGAGCAGCTCGCCCACTTACTCGAGGACGACGAGCGTGTCGCCCTCGTTCACCGCCTGGCCCTCCTCGCAGAGGATCTCCTTGACGGTCCCGGGGTCCTCCGCCTCGACTGGCATCTCCATCTTCATCGACTCGAGGATGACGACGGTCTCGCCCTCCTCGATGCTGTCTCCCACCTGGCACTCGATCTTCCACACGGTGCCGGTGATGTGCGCTTCGACGTCAGACATGGCGCGGCAGACTATCCCGCTTCATGCGAACGATCGTCCTGGTCGCCGCGCACAACGAGGCCGACCGGCTGCCCGCGACGCTCGCCGCCCTGCGCGAGGCGTTCCCCGGCGCGCGGGTCATCGTGGCCGACGACGGCTCGACCGACGCGACCGCCGACGTCTCGCGCGCCGCGTCGGCCGAGGTGGTCTCGACCGGCCGCGACATCGGCAAGGGCGGCGCGATGACTGCGGCGGCGCGGCGGGTTCTCGACGTGGCGGCGGCGCCCGACCCGCCGGTCGTGGTGCTGTGCGACGGGGACCTGGGCGCGAGCGCCCGCTACCTGCCCGAGCTCGCCGCGGCGGTCGCGGACGGGCGAGCGGACCTCGCGGTCGCCGCTTTCGCTCGTCGCGTCGGCGGCGGCGTCGGCGCCGCGGTCGGCTTCGCCCGCTGGGCCGTCCGCAGCCTCGCCGGCCTCGACCTCCAGGCCCCGATCTCCGGCCAGCGCGCGATGCGCGGCGAGGTCCTGCCGGTCGTCGTCCCCTTCGCGCCGCGCTTCGGCATGGAGATCGGCATGACCGTCGACGCCGCGCGCGCCGGATTCCGGGTCGTCGAGGTCCCGCTGGACCTCGAGCACCGCGCCACGGGCCGCACGCTGCGGGGATTCCTGCACCGCGGCCGGCAGCTCGCCGACTTCGTCGCGGTGGTCCTCGACCGGCGGTAGGAACGGCTTGTGCCCAGCGGTCGGTGGGCGACCCGCGCCGCCGCCCGTAGCTTCTCGGCGGTGCCCCGCGTCTCCTCCTGCAGAACAGGGCACGCAGACACCGCGGCGGACTGACCCAACGCCGGCGGCCATAGGGGAGAATCGCCGGGCGGCGGGGTGGGACAACCCGTCGCCCGGCAGTCCCCAAGATGATTGATTCCGCGGCCGTCGTGCCCGGATGGTCGAGGCGCGGTCAGCCGGGTGCGAGGGTCGTGGAATCAGTCATCTAGGCTCCGGCGGCCGTGCTGCTCGCGATCGACCAGGGCACCACCGGGACCACCTGCCTCGTCTTCGACCTCGAGGGCGCGCTCGCCGGCCGGGCGTACCGCGAGTTCACCCAGCACTTCCCGCGCCCGGGCTGGGTCGAGCACGACGCCGCCGAGCTGTGGGAGGTCACGCGCGCGGTCGCCGTCGACGCGCTCGCGGACGCCGGCGTGGGGGAGGGCGAGCTCGCCGCGATCGGGATCACCAACCAGCGCGAGACCGTCTGCGCGTGGGATCCGGCGAGCGGCGAGCCGCTGCACCGCGCGCTGGTCTGGCAGGACCGCCGCACCGCGCGCCGCTGCGAGGAGCTGCGCCGCGCCGGCCACGAGCCGATGGTGCGCGAGCGCACGGGGCTCGTGCTCGACCCGTACTTCAGCGGCACGAAGATCGAGTGGCTGCTGCGCAACGTCGACGGGCTGGCCCAGCGCGCGCGCGAGGGACGCGCGGTGTTCGGGACCGTCGACGCGTGGGTCGTCTACAACCTGACCGGCGAGTTCGCCACCGACGCGACGAACGCGTCGCGCACGCTGCTGTGCGACATCCACCGTTGCGCCTGGGACGGCGACCTGCTGGCCATGCTCGGCGACATCCCCGAGCGCGCGCTGCCCGAGATCCGCCCGAGCTGCGGGAGCTTCGGCGCGACGCGCGCCGGCGCGCTGCCCGGCTTCGACGGCGTGCCGGTGGCGGGCGTGGCCGGCGACCAGCAGGCCGCGCTCGTCGGGCAGGCCTGCCTGGACCCCGGGCAGGGCAAGAACACCTACGGCACCGGCTCGTTCGTGCTGCTCAACGAGGGCAACACCGCGCCCCCGGCGCCCGAGGGGCTGCTGACGACGATCGCGCTGCAGATCGGCCGGCGCACGACGTACGCGCTCGAGGCGGCGATCTTCGTGACCGGCGCGGGCGTGCAGTGGCTGCGCGACGGCCTCGGGGTGATCGCGCGCGCCGACGAGACCGAGGCGCTGGCGGCGTCGCTGGACACCAACGACGGCGTCTACTTCGTGCCCGCGCTGACCGGCCTCGGCTCGCCGCACTGGGATCCCTACGCCCGCGGGACGATCGTCGGCCTGACGCGCGGGAGCACGCGCGCGCATCTCGCGCGCGCGACGCTGGAGGCGATCGCCTACCAGACCGTCGACGCGGTGCGCGCGATGGAGGACGTCGGCGCCGAGCCGCTGCGCGAGCTCAAGGCCGACGGCGGCGCCACCGTCAACGCCTGGCTCATGCAGTTCCAGGCCGATGTCCTCGGGACCCCCGTCGTCGTGCCCGAGGTGGCGGAGACGACGGCGTTCGGCGCCGCGTCGCTGGCCGGGGTGGGGGCGGGGGTGTGGACGCTCGATCGCGTCTCCAAGGCGTGGCGCGAGCGCGCGCGCTACGAGCCGAAGCTGGACGGCACGGCTCGCGAGGAGCTGCTCGCCGGGTGGCGGCGCGCGCTCGAGCGTGCCCGCGGCTGGGCGGCGGGGTAACTTCAGGCAAGATGACCTCACCTCCGCCCGACGACCTCGCCCCGATGAAGGAGCAGGTCTACAAGGACCCGCGCCCAGCCGAGCACTTCGACCGCTTCCACGAGCGCGCGCGCACGCGCGAGCCCGACTGGGTCTACGAGGTCGTGCGCGTGCTCACCACGCTCTACGGCTACACCGCGTTCCGCGCCCGCTGCCTGGGCGCCGAGCACGTGCCCTCGTCGGGCAAGGTCATCGTGGCGCCCAACCACTTCTCGTTCATGGACCACTTCCTCGTCGGCATGTTCATCCGCCGGCGCGTCCGGTTCATGGCCAAGTCGCAGCTCTTCACGCCGCCGATGCAGTGGATCTACACCCACGGCGGCGTGTTCCCCGTCCGCCGCGGCGCGCACGACGACGAGGCCTTCATCACCGCCGAGGGGATCCTCGAGCGCGGGGCCTGCGTCGTCATGTACCCCGAGGCCGGGCGCTCGCGAACCGGCAAGCTGTCCGAGCGCGCCCGCCCGGGCATCGGCCGTCTCGTGCTGGAGTCCGGCGCGCCCGTCGTGCCCGTCGCGATCTTCGGCTCGTCGAAGATCCGCAACTGGAAGCGGCTGCAGTTCCCGAAGGCGGTGGTCCAGTACGGCGAGCCGTTGACGTTCCCGCGCGAGGTCTCGCCGTCGCGCGAGCGCCAGCAGGAGGTCGCCGACGAGATCTTCGGGCACATCAAGGAGATGTACGCCGGGCTCGAGCAGCACGGGCGGCGCGGCATCGCGGCGCGGCTGCGCGAGCAGCGGCGGGCGCTGCGGCGCGCCAAGCGCACCCAGCCCGCCTAGGCAGCCTGCAAGACTGCCGCCGTGCGTCGAGCAGGGACGCTCCTTCTCGCCTTTTTCGCGCTGGCCCCCGCGGCGCGCGCCGCGCCGGTCACGCTCGCGCAGGTCGGCACGTTCTCGTCGCCGACCTACGTCACCTCCCCGCCGGGCGACGGGCGCCTGTTCGTGGTCGAGCAGGGCGGCCGGGTGCGCGTCGTGCGCGACGGCGCGACGCTCGCGCGGCCGTTCCTCGACGTGTCGGGCCGGATCGTCGCCGGCGGCGAGCAGGGCCTGCTGTCGATCGCCTTCCCGTCCGACTACGCCGCGAGCGGGCTCTTGTACGCCTACTTCACCAACGCGACCGGCGACGTCGAGGTCGACGAGCTGCGCCGGTCGGCAGACCCCGACGTCGCCGACCCGGCCTACCAGCGGACGCTGTTCACCATCAACCACCGCGAGTTCGGCAACCACAACGGCGGCCAGCTGCAGTTCGGGCCCGACGGCGTGCTCTACGCCGGGACGGGAGACGGCGGCGGCGGGGGCGACCCGCACAACAACGCCCAGAACCCGTCGAGCCTGCTCGGCAAGCTGCTGCGCATCGACCCGCGCGACCCGCTGGCCCGCCCGTCCGCCTTCGCGATCGGGCTGCGCAACCCGTGGCGGTTCTCGTTCGACCGCCAGACCGGCGACCTCGTCATCGGCGACGTGGGCCAGGACCGCGTCGAGGAGATCGACTTCGCCGCCGCGCCCGCCCGCGGGCAGGGCGCCAACTACGGCTGGAACCGCTTCGAGGGCAACGAGGACTTCAGCACGCACACCCCGGTGACCAACCCGCCGCCCGGCTTCACCTTCCCGGTCGTCACGCACACGCACACCGCCGGCTGGTGCTCGATCACCGGCGGCTACGTCGTGCGGGACCCGAACCTGCCCGAGCTCGCCGGCCGCTACGTCTACGGCGACTACTGCAAGGGCGACCTGTACGCGGCGACGCTGCCCGCCGCAAGCGACGACGCGCCGATCGGCCTGCACGTCGCCGCGCTGTCGAGCTTCGGCGAGGACGCGTGCGGCGAGGTCTACGCGACGTCGCTGAACGGCCCGGTGTACCGGCTCACCTCCGGCGCCTCCAACGGGTGCGCGGCGCCCGTGTCCGCGCCCGCCCCCGGCGGCGGCGCGCCGCCCGCCGGTCCGCCGGTCAACGGCGGCGGGGCGAGCGGGGCGGCGCCGGACCGGACGGCGCCGACGGTGCGGCTCACCGCGGCGCGGCGCCAGCGCGCGCGGCGGACGATCCGTGTCACGCTGAGCTGCGACGAGCGGTGCACGGCCGCGCTGCGCGCCCGCGGGCTCGACCGGCGCGCCGCGCTCGCGCACCGGACCCTCGCTCCCCGGGCGCGCGTCGGCGTGCGCCTGACGCTGACCCGCGCGTTCCAGCGCGCGCTGCGCCGGTCGCTGCGCCGCCACCGCTCGGTCGCGCTGATCGTCCGCGTGCGCGCGGTCGACGCGGCAGGCAACGGACGCAGCGCGGCGCTGCGCCTGAGCGTGCTCCGTTAGTACCGCGCGTACTTACGAACGCCGGTACTAGCCGCCCGGCAGGTGCGCGCGCAGCTCGGCGGCGATGGCGTCGAGCACCTCGTCGGGCACCTTGCCGCGGCGGCGCTTGAGCCGGAAGATCTGCCCCGGCCGCCGGTCCACGAAGCGGCGGCCCGCGAAGTGCCGCTCCGGCTCGCGCTCGTAGCGCGGCACCACGTGCCAGTGGACGTGATGGCGCTTGTTGGCCAGGTGCGCGTAGTTGAGGCGGTCGGGGGCGAAGGCCGCCGCGAGCGCCGTCGCGAGGTCGGGCAGGACCTTGTCCCAGAGCTCGTCGCGCTCGTCGCGCGTCACCTCCAGCGGATCGGCGATGACGCGCGCGCGCAGGTAGACGAGCGAGCGCCCGAGGTACGTCTGGTCGCGATGGAGCAGCACGCCCCAGCGGTCGGTGGCGAACAGCGGCCGGTGGCGCGCGCTGAACGCGACCGGGTCGCGCTGGGCCGACCATTCGCCGCCGGTCAGGACCTGGACCATGCTGCGAAGACGTCGTCGGGCGCCGGCGCGGGCGTGCGAGCCGGCGCGGCGGGACGGTCCATGAGCTTGACGAGGCGCTCGGCGCTGGCCAGCACGCGGCCGACGCGCATGGCCTGGCGGCCGAGCCGGACGGTCGGGTTGTGCACCTGCAGCAGGTAGAAGAGCACGGTGAAGAGGTCGGCGGCCTGCATCCGCCCCGAGCGCACGGCGCCGCCGCCGAGCGCCAGGATCGACACGACCGTGAGGCCGAGCACGGCGTGGACGGCGACGATCGTCACGCCCTCCATCCGCGTGGTCTTGGCTTCCGCGTGCCCGGCGCGCCGCTCCGCTTCGTCGAGCTCGCCCATCTGCTCGACGTCCCCGGCGAGCGAGGCGTGCATGCGCCCGGCGAGCTTGCCCTCCTTCTTGCGCAGCCGCTTGGCGACGCGGTTGGTGCGCGCCGCGCCGAGGCCGGAGATGGTGAGGATGAGCGCGCCGCCGGCGAGGAACACGAGCCCGAGCAGCGCGTCCATGAGCAGGAGCGCGACGGCGACGCCGAGGAAGAACGTGCCGCTCTGCGTCAGGCGGATCAGAACGCCCTTGAGGCCCGACTTGAAGCGCGAGGTGTCGCCGATGAGGCGCGCGATGAGGTCGCCGGCCTCGTCGCTGTCGGGCGCGGGGCCGCGGGCGATGCCGGCCAGCGCCTCGGCGCGCACGTCGCGCGTCAGGCCGATCGAGAAGCGGGCGAACGAGACGCGCTGCACGAGCTCGGCCAGCCCCTGGACCAGGACGATGGCCAGGAACGCGGCGCCGAGCCAGGGCACCGGGTCGCCGTTGCCGGGCACGAGGTCGGCGACGCCGCTGTGCCGGTGCTTGAAGGCGACCTCGAGCACGCCGCGCAGCGGCCACGGGTACGCGAGGCGGCAGGCGACGACGAACAGCGTCCCGATGGTGCCGGTGGCCAGCCAGCGGCGGTGGCGGCGAATCGACGGCCACAGGCGGCGCCCGACGCGCGCGACGCGGCGGGGGAGGCGCTCCCCCTTCACGCGAGCAGCTCCTCGCGCACCCAGCCCATCGCTGCGTCCGTCGCGTGGCCGGGGTTGTAGAAGAGGTCGGCGGCGATCGCGCCGCGGACCTCCGAGCGGCGCTCGGGGTGCTCGAGCCCGCGCGCCACGGCGCCGACGACCTCGGCGGGTTCCGCGACGACCTCGCCGCCCCGCCGCCCCCAGGTGTCGAGGTCGAGCGCCGAGCCCTCGCGGTCGCGGGCGGCGGCCAGCAGCTCCGGGACGTCGAGGAAGACGATCGGGCGGTCGAGCAGCGCGTACTCGTTGACGACCGACGAGGCGTCGCTGATCAGCAGGTCGGCGGCGAACAGGCACTCGACGACGTCGGGCGTGCGGGCGAGGCGCAGGTGCTCCCCCTCCAGGGGCGCGAGGCGCGCCGGCCAGTCGATCGCCTTCTTCGGATGGTCGTGGAGCTTGACGAGCACGTCGACGGCTCCCCAGTCCCGCAGGCGGCGCAGCACCTCCTCGCCCATCGTCTCCAGCGAGTTGCGCTTGGCGCCCGTCGGCGCGTAGAGGACGACCGGGCGCTCGCCGGAGAGCCCCTCGGCGGCGAGGATCGCGTCGCGGTCCAGGCGGCCGTCCAGGAGCGGGTCGGTCTTGGGGAAGCCGACGGCCACACCGCGCGGGTCGCCGGCGTCGAGCAGTCCGCTGCGGGCGAACGCGCGGCGCATGTACGGGCCGAGCAGGAAGTAGGCGTCCTTGCCGGCGTTCTCCTCGCGCACGCACAGGTTGCGGAACGACAGCCCGTGGAAGATCTCGATCGTGCGCCCGGCGGAGCGCGGCGCGATCGCGTTCGTGTTCGCGCAGAAGAGCGCGTCGACGTCGAGCTCGGCGAGCTCGTCGACGGTCAGCACGCTCGCGGCGTCGATGCCGAACGGCCCGTACATCGCGTCGGCGTCGTAGACGTACTCGCCGTCGTCGCCGCGCCGGCGCGTGCCGCCGGCGACGCGGACGTCGACGCCCTCGATGCGCTCCAGCTCGGCGTGCAGCGGCCGGAAGCACGCGTAGTGCACCGGGGCGTAGCCGGTGAACAGCACGCTCGACATCACGCCGCCACGGCGGACTCCAGCCTGTCGATCGCGGGCGCGACGCACGCGCGCGCGTACGCGAGGTCCTCGGGGAAGTCGATCTCCACCCAGGGCAGCCCGGCGACGTCCAGGCACTGCAGCCGGTGCGCGCGCGCCGCCCGCTCGATCGCCGACGCCAGCCAGTCGCGCGACCGCCCGGCGGCCACCAGCCGGTGCGCCGCGTCGAACGCGGCGCGCGTGGCCGCGCCCGACAGGCGGATCGACCCGACGTTCTCGCCCGCGGTGCGCGCGGGCGGCAGCGACTTGCTCATCGCCTCCAGCGCGCCGCGGCGGACGGCGACCTTCATGTGCTCCTCGTCCTCGCCCGAGCGCGAGTCGTAGGCCAGCGCGCTGCCCCGCCAGCGTGCGAGCAGGTCGGCGAGCAGCGAGGGGAAGAGCACGTCGCTGTTGAGCACGAGCACGTCGTTGCCGACCTCCCCGCGCGCCAGCCAGAACGAGTAGAGGCTGTTGGTGTCCGCGTAGAGGCGGTTGGGAACGATCACGGCGTCGGACGGCAGGGCGCGCCGCACGCGACCGATCTGGTAGCCGGCGACGACGATGACGCGGTCGACGCCTGCTCCGTACAGGGCGTCGAGCTGGCGGTGGATGAGCGGCCGGCCGCCGATCTCGATCAGGCACTTCGGGCAACCCCGTTTGAGCCGGCTGCCCTGGCCGGCCGCCAGAATCAGAGCGTCCATGCTTGTAGTGCTGCCCGCCGTTAAGGTGCTGTTAACAGTCGGCAGGTCATTCGATTGACCTGCAAGCTGGCCTTCTCTACACCCGGAGGTCCTCGCAGCTCGGCGCGATGACGTCGCCGGCGTCGGCGAACACGACGTCGTTGCCGTCGCCGCAGTCGACGGTGTCGCGACCGCCGCCGACGACGTTGATGCGGTCGTCGCCCTCGTCCCCGAAGATCGTGTCGTCGTCCAGGCCGCCGTAGATGCGGTCGTTGCCGGGGCCGCCGTGCAGCTCGTCGTTGCCGCGGTCGCCGGACAGGTAGTCGTCGCCGTCGTCGCCGAAGACGGCGTCGTTGCCCTGCCGGCCGTACACCTGGTCGTTGCCCGGCCCGCCGTGGACGTCGTCGTCGCCGTTCTCCCCGTCGACGTAGTCGTCGCCGCCCTGCCCGAAGAGGTGGTCGTTGCCGTCGGCGCCGAAGAGCGAGTCGCCGGCGTCGGTGCCGAAGAGCGTGTCGTCGCCGGGGGTCCCGCTGATGGTCGACGGCGGCGGCGTGTCGTTGGCCGGCTCGGGGTCGATCGGCACGACCGTCTCGCAGCTGCTGAGCCGGTCGCGGCCGACGGCCGTGTTCTCGACGTAGACGGTGTCGCGGCCGGGGCCGCAGTCGACGACGTCGGCGCTGTCGTCGGCGACGCGGATCGTGTCGTTGCCCGTGCCGCCGCTGACCTCGTCCTCGCCCGGGCCGGCGACGATCGTGTCGCTGCCGTAGGAGCCCGAGAGGTAGTCGTCGCCCGAGCCGCCGTCGAGGTCGTCGGCGCCCGCGCCGCCGTACAGGCGGTCGCTCCCCGCGTCGCCGCGCAGCGAGTCGGCGCCGTCGCGACCGAAGAGCAGGTCGCCGCCGAGCCCGCCGTCGAGCGTGTCGTCGCCGGCGCCGCCGTCGATGAACTCCGCGCCCGACATCCCCAGGAGCTGGTCGTTGCCGTCGCCGCCGGTGATGCGGTCGGTGCCGCGGCCGCCGTTGACGTAGTCGTCGCCTGGCCCGCCGTCGAGCAGCTTGTCGTTGCCCAGGCCCGCCTCGACGATCTTGTCGTCGCCCGGCCCGGCGGTGATCGTGTCGTCGCCGTCGCCGCCGTCGAGGTAGTCGTTGCCGTCGCCGCCGTCGAGCTTGTCGTTGCCGGTGCCGCCGTTCATGACGTCGCCGTCGAGGCCGCCGAGCAGCTGGTCGTTGCCCGCCTGGGCGAAGATCCGGTCGAGCCCGGGGCCACCGTCGAGGACGTCGTCGCCGGGGCCGCCGACGAGGAGGTCGTCGCCCTCGTCGCCGAGCATCACGTCGTTGTCGCGGAAGCCGCGCAGCGAGTCGTTGCCGGTGTAGCCCTCGATCCGGTCGCGGCCGCGCGTGCCCTTGAGGTCGTCGTCGCCGGCGGAGCCGGAGAGCGCGGCGAGGCCGGGCTGGACGACGGCCTCGAGCGGGCGCGAGCTGCCCGGCAGGCGGACCGTCGTCAGGCGCCGGCCCGAGCGCGCGCTGAGCACGGTGAGCGTCGGCTCTGCGGCGTTGGCCACGTAGACGCGCAGCCCGTCGGGCGACAGGGCCGGTCGCCCGGGGCCGCGCCCGGCGGCCGTCCGCGCGAGCGTCCGGCCGGTCGACAGGTCGATGGTGGCCACGACGCGCGAGCGGGCGAGCGCGCCGACGAACGCCCGCGTGCCGCCGGGCGTGACGGCGAGGCCGCCGCCGACGCCCTTGCCGGCCTTCACCGCGCGACTGATCCGGCCGCTGATCGCGCTGACGGCGACGAGGCGGCCGCGCGCGGTCGCCACCCAGCCGGTCGTCCGCGTCCCGAACGCGACGTCGGCCGCCCGGGCGACCTTGACCTTCTTGAGCGGCTGGAAGCGCACGAGGTCGACGAGCTCGACGGACGTGGCGTCGAGCACGACGAGGGCGCGCGTGCCGTCGGGCGAGACGGCGACGCGCCCGCCGATCGAGCGCCGTGAGAGCGGGACGGTGCCCGCGGCCTGGAGCGTGGCCGTGTCGAGCACGTCGAGCCCGGCGGGGCGCGAGGCGTACAGGCGGGCGCCGTCGGCCGAGATCGCCAGGCCGCCGACCGCGCCGGCCAGCGTCGTGCTCGCGGTCACGGCCTGGCTGCCGAGGTCGACCGTCACGATCCGGTTGCCGGCGGCCACGTACGCGCGCGAGCCGTCGGGGGCGACGGCCACGGCGCGCGCGGCGCCGCCGACGCCGACGCGGTTGACCACGCGGTTGGTCGAGACGTCGGCCAGCGTCGCGTTCGCGTCGCCGGAGGCGACGACGACCACGCGCGCGCCCGCCGCGGAGGGCGCGGCGAGGGCGGCGAGCAGGCAGGCGAGCAGGGTGCGGCGAAGCATGTACGAGGCTGCAACCGGCGCGGACGGCGGAGGTTGCGGTGGGGCAGGGTAGGGTCCGGCGTCGTGCACGAGGTCCTGCGCGAAGGCCTGCTGGCCGGGACGACGGTCATCGCCGCTCCGCCCACGGCCGCCGCGGCGGCGTGTGCGCGCCTGGGCGCCGACGTGCGGCCGCTGGACGCCGACCTGCTCGACGAGGCCGCCGTGGAGGCGGCGGTCGGGCCGTGCCACGCGCTGGTCGTCGACGCCGCCGCGCTGTTCGGCGCCGGCGGCGCTGTTGCGCTGCGGGCGGCCCTCGACGGCACGTGGTGCGCGGTGCGGGCCACGGCGAACGCCGCGTTCCTGCCGGCCGGCCGGGGCAAGGTCGTGCTCGTGGCGCCGCGCCCGGGCGCGGGCGAGCACGCCGCCGCCCTGCGCGCCGGGCTGGAGAACATGGCGCGCACGACGTCGATCGAGTGGGCGCGCTACGCGATCACGCCGACCGCGCTGCTGCCCGGCCCGGAGACGCCCGAGACCGAGCTCGCCGAGGTCGTCGCCTACCTCGCCTCGCCGGCCGGCGACTACTTCTCGGGCTGCGTGATGGAGCTCGTCTAGCGCGGTCTACGGCGCGTCGGTCTGGACCTGCGCCCAGGGCACCTCGACGGAGTCCTCCTGGGGCGCGTCGCGCGCGACGACGTACTCCGCCGGCTCGGTGTCCGAGAGGTTCTCGAGCACGTGGGTCTCGCGCGGCGGGACGTAGACGAGGTCGCGCGGCTCGAGGCGGACGACCTGCTCGAGGTGGTCGCCCCAGCGGACCTCGAGGTTGCCCGACAGGATGTAGACCGCCGACTCGCAGTTGGCGTGGTAGTGGGGCCGTGAGCGCGCCCCCGGCGGCACCCGGAACACGCCCATGTAGATGTTCGACGCGCCCGCCGTCGCCTGTGAGATCTCCGCGCCGCCGAGCACGCCGCGCGGCACCTCGCGCTCGCCCGTGGGCTTGACGACCCTCACGGCTCCAGACCGTAATCGATCCAGTCGCTGCGCTGCGCACCCACGCGCTCGTACAGGCGCTGGGCGCGCAGGTTGCCCGGCGCGGTCCGCCACTCGAGCCACGTCATGCCCCGCTCGCGGCAGCGCTCCCGGCAGCCGTCGATGAGCGCCTCGGCCACGCCGGTGCCCCGCGCCTCGGGGACGACGTAGAGGTCGTTCATGACCGCGATGCGCGCGGCGCGCAGCGTCGACCACGTCCAGTACAGCGTCGCGAACCCGAGCGCCGGCCCGCGCTCGCGGCGGCGCGCGATGAGCTGCAGGCCGTGCCCCTCGCGGTCCTCGAGCAGCGTGCGGCTGAGCGCGAGCAGCGAGTCGGGCCCGGGGGCCGCGCCGTAGAAGTCGCAGTAGGCGACCATGAGCGCGAGCAGGTCGGCGAGATCGCGCTCGCCGACCTCGGCGATGCGCAGCTCGGTCAGGTCGTCATCCCGGTGAACTGCCCGCCGGTCACGTTGAGGACCTGGCCGTGGATGTAGTTCGACCACGGCGAGCACAAGAGGAACACGCCGCCGGCCGCCTCCTTTGGCGTGCCTGGGCGGCCGAGCGGGATGAGCATCGCCCCCATGCCGCGCAGCTGCTCGGGGATCCCGAGCTGCACCTTCTCGCCACCGATCTCCATGACGTTGGCGTCGTCCTTGGCGGCCGTCAGCCGCGTCTCGATGAACCCGAAGGCCACCGCGTTGACGTTGACCTTGAACTGGCCCCACTCCTTGGCCAGCGTCTTGGTGAGCCCGACGATCGCGGCCTTGCCCGACGAGTAGTTGGCCTGCCCGGCGTTGCCCATGGTGCCCGAGACCGACGAGACGTTGACGATCTTGCGGAAGACCTCCCGGCCCTCCTCGCGCTCCTTCTTGGCCGGCTCGCGCAGGTGCGGCGCCGCGGCGCGGATGATGCGGAAGGGCGCGATGACGTGGATGTCGAGCATCTTCTGGAACCAGTCGTCGCTCATCTTGTGGATGGGCGCGTCGAGCGTGTAGCCGGCGTTGTTGACGACGATGTCGATCCTGCCCCAGGCGCCGATCGCCGTCTGGACGAGCTGGTCGGGGGCGTCGCCGGCGGTCAGGTCGCCGGCGAAGACGGTCGTCTCGCCGGCGATCTCGTCGGACGCCTGCTGCGCGACGTCGCCGTCGAGGTCGTTGATCACCACCTTGGCGCCGTGCTCGCTGAGCAGCTCGGCCGTGGCGCGGCCGATGCCGCGCGCCGAGCCCGTGACGATGGCCACCTTGTCGTCGAGCACTCCCATGTCGTGTTCTCCTTCGCTCAGCCTCTGTCGGAAAGGCGCGAAGATTAAGCGAGCCGGGTAGGAGGCAGGCGGATGGACGCCGCGGCCGAGCTCGACGCCATCGCCGAGGAGATCTGCACGCACACGCCGTGCGGCTTCGAGCCGTGCGAGACGTGCACGCACTTCGTCCCGGGGGAGGGCAGCCCCGGCGCGCGGATCGTCATCGTCGGCGAGGCGCCCGGAGCCAGCGAGGACAAGGCGGGCCGGCCGTTCGTGGGGCGGGCGGGCAAGCTGCTCGACGAGCTGCTCGGCGAGGCGGGGATCGCCCGTGCCGACGTCTTCATCACCAACGTCCTCAAGGCCCGACCGCCCGGCAACCGCGACCCGCGCGCCGACGAGGTCGCGCACCACTGGCCGTGGCTGGAGCGCCAGCTCGCGGTCATCGAGCCCGAGCTGCTGGTGCCGCTGGGCCGCCACGCGCTGGCCCGCTTCGCGCCCCAGGCGAAGATCAGCGAGGTCCACGGCACGGCGATCGCGGCGGGCGGCGACCTCCCCGCGCTCTTCCCGCTCTTTCACCCGGCGGCGGCGCTGCACCGGCAGCAGCTGCGCGACACGCTGTTCGAGGACGCCCGGCGGCTCGCCGCGGTGCTCTAACCGGCGGCCAGCCGCCGCACCGCGGCGGCGAGCTCGTCGGGCGAGGCGCCCTTGGGGAGGAACTCCGCGCCGGCGGCGGTCACGCGGGCGCGCGCGCCGTCGTCGCGCGTGGAGGAGAGCACGAGGACGCGCGGCGGGGTGAGGAGGTCGCTCAGGCTCGCGAGGACCTTGTAGCCGTCGCTGCGCGGCATGTGCAGGTCGAGCACGAGCACGTCGGGATCGGTCAGGGCGATCGCGGTCAGGCAGGTGTCGCCGTCGGCGGCCTCGCCGACGATCTCCACGCCCGGCACCTCGGCCAGGACGGCGCGCACGAGCGCGCGGTGGTCGGGGGCGTCGTCGCAGATGAGAATCCGCGTGGCGCCCGTGGCATCGTCCCTGCGCCTGGTCACCTCGGCAGCTGCCATACCCGCCTCGCCTAGAGGGAGAGCGTCTTCCCCAGGACCTCGCGCATGATCTCGTCGCTGCCGCCGCCGATCGGGCCCAGCCGCGCGTCGCGGGCTGCGCGCTCGATCCCGTACTCCTTCATGTAGCCGGCGCCGCCGTGCAGCTGCAGGCAGGTGTCCATGACATCGAAGCAGGCGCGCTGGGTGAACAGCTTGGCCATCGTCACCTCTTGAACGGGTTCCTCCCCCGCGTGGTAGCGGCGCAGCGCGTCGTAGGTCAGGCAGCGGGCGGTGTGCAGGGTCGTCGCGACGTCGACGAGCTTGTGGCGGACCGCCTGGTGGCCGGTGAGCGGCTTGCCGAACGCGCGGCGCTCCTGGCAGAAGCGCGCGGTGCGCTCGTAGGCGACCTGCATCGCGCCCACGGCGCCGAGCGCCATCGCCAGGCGCTCCCACTGGAAGTTGGCCATGATCAGGTAGAAGCCCTGGTCCTCGCCGCCGAGCAGGTTCTCCTCGGGGACGTAGACGTCCTCGAGCGCGATCTCGCCGGTGTCCGAGGCGTGCCAGCCCATCTTCTCGAGCTTGGACGCCCGGTAGCCGGGCTGGTCGGTGTCGACGATCAAGAACGACAGGCCGTGATGGCCGCCCTCCGGCCTGGTCTTGACGGCGCAGACGAGGAAGTCCGCGCGGACGCCGTTGGTGATGTACGTCTTGGCGCCGTTGACGACGAAGCCGCCGTCGACGCGCTCGGCCATGGTCCGGAGGGCCGCCACGTCCGAGCCGGCGTCGGGCTCGGTGATGCCGAGCGCGCCGACCCTCGTGCCCGCGATGGCCGGGCGCAGGTAGCGCTCCTTCTGGTCGTCGGTGCCGAACTTCCAGATCGGCGGCGTCGCGATGTTGACGTGCGCGCCGATCCCGGCGGCCGTCCCGCCTGAGCCGACGCGCGCCATCTCCTCGCACATCACCGCCTCGTGGAGGATGTCGCCGCCCTGGCCGCCGTAGCTCTCCGGGTACTTCAGGCCGAGGTAGCCGACGGCGGCGAGCTGCGTGAACACCTCGTTGGGGAACCAGCGCGCGTCTTCCCACTCTTCGGCGTGCGGCGCGAGCTCGCGCTCGATGAAGCGCCGCAGCGCGCCGCGCAGCTCCTCGTGCTCGTCGGTGAAGGGCGGGTGGGGCGGCATGAGGCGGAGCGTACGGGTCCGGACCGCGGTTCGTGTCGCCTTTGCGTCAGGGGTGCTCCGAAACGGTCGCATTTCGCCCGGGCGGGACCGCCTCGGTCGCATCCTTCGCCGGGTGGGGAACCTTCCCGCGCATAGTGAGCGGTTTCGTTCCCCACCCGACCGGATCGTGGCTGGCTTGGCGGCCCGCCAGCACGGTGTGGTCTCGCTCCGGCAACTGCGCGAGGCCGGCTTGGGGGAGGGCGCGATCCGTCGACGAATCGCGAGCGGCCGGCTGCATCCCATGCACCGCGGTGTATACGCGGTCGGGCACGCGAGGGTCGTCGGCGTCGGCCGGATGTGGGCGGCGGTTCTGGCCTACGGCGGCTCGCGAGTCGCGGTTCTCAGCCACCTGAGCGCGGCGGCGGTGTGGGACCTCGTGCCGTGGCCGTCGACGGCCGATGTCACGGTCGCCGAAAGGCGCCGGTCCATCGGAGGCGTGCGGGTGCACCGCAGCCGCTCACTCTCTCGCGATGACAGGACGCTCGACCCGGAGCACGGCCTACCGGTCACGACCGTCGCCCGCACGCTCATCGACCTCGCCGACGTCCTGAGCCCGCACCGTCTCGAGCGCATCTGCCACCGCGCCGAGCACCTTCGTCTCCTCGATGTCTCGTCGATCCCACCGGGCCGCCGAGGAGCGCGCCGTTTACGGGCCGCTCTCGCGACCCTCACGCACGCGCCGCCACAGATCACCCGCAGCGATCTGGAGGAGCGTTTCCTCGCGCTCGTGGCGAGTGCCGGGCTCCCGCGGCCAAGAGTCAACGAGGACCGCGGCCCTTCTTGCGCCGACTTCCTCTGGCCCGAGCTCAACCTCGTCGTCGAGACCGACGGCGCGCGCACGCACAACACCGACACGGCGTTCCACGCGGACCGGCGGCGGGACGTCGACCTCAAGGTCGCGGGCCTCGAGACCGTGCGCTTCACGTGGGATCACATCCAGAACGATCCGCGCTGGGTCGAGCGCGCGCTGCGGACCCTTACAGCCAGCCCTTCTCTTCGGCGAGCCTGACCGCCTCGGCGCGCGAGCGGGCCCCGAGCTTCTGCATGGCTGCCGACAGGTAGTTGCGGACGGTCCCCGGTGACAGGTACAGCTCTCCGGCGAGGTCCGCGATCGTCGCGCCGCCGCGCGCCGCGCGCAGGACCTCGTGCTCGCGGGGCGTCAGCGGGCTGTCGCCCTCGCTCAGCGCCGCGGCCGCGAGCGCGGGGTCGACGACGCGCTCGCCCGCCATGGCGCGGCGGATCGCGCGGGCGAGCTCGTCGACGGGCGCGTCCTTGAGCAGGAACCCGCGCGCCCCGCTCTCCATCGCCCGGCGCAGGTAGCCCGGGCGCCCGAACGTCGTGAGGATCAAGACGCGCACGCCGGGCAGCTCGGAGCGCAAAGCGGCGGCGGCGGTGAGCCCGTCGCCGCCGGGCATCTCGATGTCGAGCAGCGCGACGTCCGGACTCGTCGCCCGCGCCGCCGCGACCACCTCGTCGCCTCGGCTGACCTCGGCGACGACCTCGACGTCGGGCTCGAGGCCGAGCAGCGTCGCCAGCGCGCCGCGCACCATCGCCTGGTCCTCGGCGAGCAGGACGCGGATCACGGACCGGCCCCGAGCGGCAGCGAGACGGCCACCCGGAAGCCGCCCTCGGCCCGCGGCGCGGCCTCGAGCCGCCCGCGGTGGCGGGCGACCCGCTCGGCGAGCCCCGCGAGCCCGCTCCCGTCGTCGACCGAGCCGTCGTCCGCGCCCCGGCCGTCGTCGACGACCTCGACGCTCGCCTCGTCGTCGCTCGTCCCCAGGCGGATCGCCACGCGCCGCGCGCCGGCGTGGCGCAGGAGGTTCGTCGTCGCCTCGCGCACCGTCCACGCAAGGACGGCCTCGGCGTCGGCCGGCAGCTCGGCCGGCGGCGCGTCGGCCTCAACGGCGATCCCGGCGGCCGCGAGCGCCTTCCGCGCGCCGGCCAGCTCGGCGCCGAGGGTCGGGCGCCGGTAGCCGCCGACCGCCTCGCGGACCTCGCCCAGCGATCGCCGCGACACGGCGGCGATGTCGTCGATCTCCCGCGCGGCCTCGTCGACGCGGCCCGGCAGCAGCCGCCCCGCGAGCTCGGCCTTCAGCGCGATCAGCGACAGCGAGTGGCCGAGCAGGTCGTGCAGGTCGCGCGCGAACCGCACGCGCTCGTCGGCAACGGCGAGCCGCGCGATCTCCTCGCGCGCCGCGTGCAGCTCCTGGACCGTCGAGAGCAGCTGCGTGAAGCCGATCATCCACCAGCCGAGGCCGATCGTCGTGAACGTCAAGGCGACGACGTTGCCGGTGTCGTCGCCGTAGGCCCAGGTCGTCACCGCCGCCCCCGCGCCCAGCGCGAAGACCACGCGCCGCGCCTCGTGCGGCTGCAGCCGCCGCCCCGCCGCCACCGACGTGAACACCAGCATCGCGACGAACGGCTCGCCGCCCGCCGCGATCAGCACCGCGCTGAGGGCGACGAGCGCCGCCATGAACGGCCGGTCGGCGGGCTCCGGCGCCCGCCGGCGCAGCCGGATCATCGCCTTCAGGTAGACGACGATGAAGGGGACGTACGCGGCGACGACCACGACGATGCGCCACGCCGCGCGGTGCTCGCCGAAGAAGTTGACCATCGGCACGACCGCGAAGACGCTCCAGATGGCGAGGACGAGCACCGCGTTGCGGCGCGAACGCGGGCCCATCCCCGGCAGGTCGTCGAGAGCGTTTGCGCTCATGCCGTCATGGTCACGCGCAGGAAGCGCTGCGTGAGCCGCACCCCGGCGAACCCCCAGAGCGCGAGCGCGAGCAGGTCGCCGCCGCTCACCGCCGCGCCGTGCGTCCGCGGGTCGAAGCAGAGCTGCAGCCAGGCGGCGAGATGCTCGAGCGGGAAGGCCTGGGCGAGGTGCGAGAGAAGCGCGGGCTCGCCGTCGCTCGGCCCCCACACGCCCGAGATGAACGTCAGCGGCAGCACCATGGCGTTGACGATGGCCGGGGCGGCGTCGGCGTTGGGGATGATCCGCACGATCCCGATGCCCAGCGCGGTGAAGCACGCGGTGCCGGCGATCAGTGCCAGCGCCAGCCCGCCCAGCGCGGCGGTGTGGACGTGCACGCCGTAGGCGATCTCGCCCAGCGCGATGGTCGCGGCGGCGATGACGAGCGCGACGGTCACCGCGCTGCCGATCCGTCCGGCGAGGTAGGCCCACGCCGGCAGCGGCGTCGCCTGCATGCGCTTGAGCAGGCCGGCGTCGCGCAGCCGCGCGGTCTCCACGGCCAGGTTGGTGAACGTCGCCATGACGACGCCGTAGGCGAGGATCCCCGGCAGGAACACCGTGTCGATCGGGATGCCGCCCCGCGACGAGACGGTGCCGCCCTGGTTGAGGCTGCAGAACGTCACGAGCAGGATGAGCGGGAAGCCCAGGGCGAAGAAGGCCCGGGCGCGATTGCGCCAGAACGAGCGCTGCTCGTAGAGCAGCTGCCAGCCGGCGAGATGCAGGTCGGAAGTCATGCGGTGAGGGAGAGGTAGACGTCTTCGAGGGTGGGCTGCGCGACGGCGAAGCCGCGCAGGTCGTGGCCGCGCTCCAGCGCCCACCCGGTGAGCGCGTGGGCGGTGCGGACGCCGTCGGAGGCGACGACGAGCGCCTGGCCGGGCTCCGGCTCGTCGAGCTCGGCGCCGGCGAGCGCCGGCAGGTCGGCGAGCGTCAGGCCGCGCGGCAGCGCGAAGCGGATCTCCGCGGGCGCGGTGTCGCGCCCGCCGAGCTCGGCCGGCGTCCCGCTGGCGACGATCTCGCCGCGCGCCATGACCGCGACGCGGTCGGCCAGCGCCTGCGCCTCGTCCATGAAGTGCGTGGTGAGGAAGATCGTCTTGCCCAGCGAGCACAGGCTGCGGATCGCCTCCCACGCTGCACGACGGGCGCTCGGGTCGAAGCCTGTCGTCGGCTCGTCGAGGAACAGCAGGTCGGGGTCTCCGACCAGCGCCAGCGCGAGGTCGAGCCGGCGCCGCTGGCCGCCGGACAGGCGCTTCACCGGCGCGTCCTGTTTGGCGTCGAGCGCGACGAGCTCGATCAGCTCGCCGGCCGGGCGCGGGCGCGGGTAGTAGCGGGCGTGCATCCGCAGCACCTCGGCGACGGTGAGCTCGCCGTGGACGGCGCTCTCCTGGAGCACGACCCCGACGCGCTCGCGCAGCGCGCGCTCGCCGGCGGCGGGATCGAATCCGAGGACGCGGACGTCGCCGCCGGTGCGCGCCCGGTAGCCCTCGAGGATCTCGGTGGTGGTCGTCTTGCCCGCGCCGTTGGGTCCCAGCAGGCAGAAGACCTCGCCGGGCGCGACGCGGAAAGAGATCCCCCGCACGGCCTCGAGGTCGCCGTAGGCGCGGCGCAGGTCGCGGACGTCGATGGCGAATTCCATGATGCGACCATCGTCGTCGCGCCGCAGCCGGCGCGGTAGTGGCGCCCGTCGTCAGTTCGGCGTGACGTTTGTCATGCCGTCAGGTCCCGCGCCAGCTCGGCGAACACCTCGACGTAGCGGTCGACGGCCGCGTCGTCATGGGTCACCGAGAGCGTCCACTCCTCCTCGCGGCCCGGCGTCATGAACACGCCACGGTTCATGTTGTAGAGCCAGGCGAGCTCGGTGAGCTCGACGTCCTGCGCGCGCTTGAACGACGGATAGTCGACGACCTTCTCGGTCGAGAACGTCACGCAGCCCTTGGCGCCGACGCCCACCGTGTAGGCGGGGAGGCGGTGCTCGTCGACGACCGCCTGGCAGCCCGAGACGATGCGGTCGTTGAGGTGGTCGAGGTGCGCGTAGGCCTCCGGGGTCATGACCTCGAGCAGGTTGGCGCGCGCGGCCGCCATCCCGAGCGGGTTCCCGTTGTAGGTGCCCACCTGGTAGACGGTGCCGTCCTCGACGACGCGCATGACCTCGTCGGTCCCGCCGATCGCGCCCGTCGGCAGCCCGCCGCCGAGCGACTTGGCCAACGTGATGAGGTCGGGCATGACCCCGAAGCGCTCCGTTGCCCCGCCGGGCGCGATGGTCAGGCCCGTCTTGACCTCGTCGAAGATCAGCACGACACCCGCCGCGCGCGTGATCTCGCGGACGGCCTCGAGGTAGCCCGGCTCGGGGAGGACGACCCCGAGGTTCATCATCGCCGCCTCCATGATCACGCAGGCCGGCTGCACCTCGGCGACGAGGCGCTCCATGCCCTCGGCGTCGTTGAAGTGGACGGCGTGGGTCAGCTCGACGGTCGCGCGCGGGATGCCCCCGCCGTAGGGCAGCTGGGCCGGCCGCTCGGGCGGGCCGATCTCGTCGTAGGGGACGCCGATCGAGACCATGACCGCGTCGTGGTGGCCGTGGTAGGAGCCGAAGATCTTCAGGATCGGCTCGCGGCCCGCGTACGCGCGCGCGATCCGGATCGCGTCCATCGTCGACTCGCTGCCCGAGTTGGTGTAGCGCCACTTCGGCAGCCCCCAGCGCCGGGCGAGCTCCTCGCCGACCACCACCGCGTCCTCGGTCGGCGCCGCGAAGTGCGTGCCGCGGCCGTAGCGCTCGTTGACCGCCCGGCCGATCGCGGGATGGGCGTGGCCCTGGACCATCGAGCCGAAACCGTTGTGGAAGTCGAGCATCTCGTTGCCGTCGACGTCCCACACGCGCGGCCCCGCGCCGCGCTCGAGGTAGATCGGCCACGGCTCGCGCAGCTGGTAGGACGACGCGACGCCGCCGGCGAGCACGGCGTGCGCGCGCTGGAACATCTCCCCCGAGCGCGGGGTGCGCTCGTTGAGCAGCGCCGTCTCGCGCTCGGTCAGCTGCCGGATCCGCTCGCGGTCGAGCTCGACGAAGCTCGCCTGGACGACCATGTCGCCAGTCTAAGCGCGCCCGGCGCGCCAGCGGTAGCGGTGCTCCGGGCGCCCGGTCGTGCCGTAGCGCATGGCCAGGTCGACGAGCCCCTCGGCGGCGAGGTGCTCGAGATAGCGCCGCGCGCTCACCCGCGAGAGCCCCGCCGCGTCGGCCACCTCGCTGGCCGACAGGTCGCCGTCGGCGCCGCGCACGACGTCGGCCACCAGGTCGTACGTCGTCTTCGACAGGCCCTTGGGGAGGCGCGGCGCCGCGGGCGCGCGCAGCGTCCCCAAGAGTCCGTCGACCTCGGCCTGGTCGGCCTCGTCGCGACCCTCCAGGCGTGCGCGGTACGCGGCGTAGCGCTCGAGGCGCTCACGGAAGGTGGCGAAGCTGAACGGCTTGATGAGGTACTGCACGACGCCGTGCGCGACGGCGTTGCGGACGGTCTCGACGTCGCGCGCGGCGGTGACCGCGATCACGTCGACGGGCCGGCGCGACCGCGCCTTGAGCGCCCGGCAGACGTCGAGCCCCTTGATGTCGGGCAGGTAGAAGTCGAGCAGCAGCAGGTCGGCTTCGCGCTCCTCGACCAGCGCGAGCGCCTCGGCGCCGCGGTGCGCCACGCCGACGACCGCGAAGCCCGGCAGGCGCTCGACGTAGGAGCGGTGCACGTCGGCGACGAGCGCGTCGTCGTCGACCACCACGGTGCGGATCATGCGACGCGCTCCCGCACCGGCAGCCGGACCGTGATGACCGCGCCGCCATCGTTGGCCGCGCTCGCCGTCCCGCCCAGGCGCGTCGCCGTCTGGCGCACCAGGGCGAGCCCGAGCCCGCGCCCGCCGACACCCGCGGGCTTGGTCGTCCAGCCCGGCTCGAAGACGTCGTCGAGGTGCTCGGGCGGGATGCCGGGACCGCTGTCGCGCACCGCGACCACCGCCTCGCCGCCCGAGGTGCGCAGGCTGAGCTCGACCCGCGCGCCCGGCGCGTGGCCGGCGGCGTCCATCGCGTTGTCGAGGAGATTGCCGACGATCGTGACGAGGCCGGTGGCGGGCAGGCCCGCGCCGGCGAAGTCGACGTCGTCGAGGACGAGCTCGATCCCGCGCTCCTCGGCGGACGCCGTCTTGCCGAGCAGCAGCGCGACGAGCGCCGGCTCGTCGACGCGCTCCTGCAGGCGGCCCAGCAGTTCCTGGGCGAGGCCGGCCTGCTCGGTCGCGAACGCGATCGCCTCGTCGTGGCGCCCGAGCTCGACGAGACCGACGAGCGTGTGCAGCCGGTTGGCCGCCTCGTGCGCCTGCGCGCGCAGCGAGTCGGCGAGCCCGCGGACGCTGTCGAGCTCGCGGACCAGGCCCTCGAGCTCGGTCCGGTCGCGCAGGGTCGTGACGGTCCCGATGGTCCGGCCGTCGACGCGCGCCTGGCGCTGGCTGACGACCAGGACGCGGTCGCCCAGCACGTGCAGGGCGTCGGCGGCCTCGCACCCCGAGGCGAGCAGCTCGCGCAGCGAGCCGGGCGGGACGGCACGCACGACCGGCGCGCCCTGCGCGCCCGCGCCGAGCGCGAGCAGCCGGCGCGCCTCGTCGTTGACGAGCTGCAGCCGCCGGTCGCCGTCGACGACGAGGACGCCCTCGCGGATCGCGTGCAGCACGGCGTCGTGGTGCTCGTAGAGCGTTGCGATCTCGCGCGGCTCGAGCCCGAGCGTCTGGCGCTTGACGCGGCGCGCGACGAGCAGCGTCAGCCCGCCGCCGAGCACCAGCGCGAGCGCCGCCAGGCCGATCAGCCGCGGGAGCTGGTCGGCGAGCTCGGCCGAGATCGCCTTCTCGAGCACCCCGGCCGAGACGAGGCCGACGACGCGCCCGCCGCGCCGCACCGGCACGACCGCCCGCACCGACGGGCCGAGCGTGCCGGTGTAGGTTTCGGTGAACGCCCGTCCATGCTGCGCGGGCGCGATGTCGCCGACGAACCGCCTGCCGATCTGCGCCGGGTTGGGATGCGTGTAGCGGATGCCGGCCGGGCTCATCACGACGACGAACGCGACGTGCGTCTGACGCCTGACGTGCTCGGCGAGCGGCTGCAGCGCCCGCGAGGGATCGGGGCCGCGCAGCGCCGACGCCACGTCGGGCGACAGCGCCAGCGTCTCGGCGACGGCGAGCGCGCGGGCGCGCTGCTGCTCGCGCGTGCGCTCCTGCGCCGTCCTGACCGTCACCGCGGCGCCGACGGCGACCGTCAGCGCCACGATGACGAGCTGCAGGACGAGCAGTTGCCGGGCGAGGCTGCTTCGGCGCACGCCCGACATGATGCTCGCCTCAGGCGGCGGCGGGAACGGGCTGCGGCGCGCGCAGAGGCTCGGGCTCGGCGGGCTCGGGCACGGGCTCGCCGGCGAGCACGGCCCGCGCGCGCTGTGCGTCGAACTGGCCTTCCGAGCGCGCGATGACGACGCTCGCCACGGTGTTGCCCATCAGGTTCGTCAGCGCGCGGCACTCCGACATGAACTTGTCGATGCCGAACAGCAGCATGATCCCGGCCACCGGCACGGTCCCGATCGACGACAGCGTCGCCGCGAGGACGATGAAGCCCGAGCCGGTCACGCCCGCCGCGCCCTTGGAGGTCAGCAGCAGGATCGCCATCAGCCCGAGCTGCGCGCCGAGCGAGAGGCTGACGTCCTGCGCCTGGGCGACGTACAGCGCGGCGAGCGTGAGGTAGATGCACGTGCCGTCGAGGTTGAACGAGTAGCCCGACGGGACCGTCAGCCCGACAACCTGGCGCGAGCAGCCGAGCCGCTCGAGCTTGCGCATGACCTGCGGGAGCACGGACTCCGACGAGCTCGTGCCCAGCACGACCAGCAGCTCCTCCTTCATGTAGCGGACAAGCCGCAGGATCGACAGGCCGTTGGCGCGCGCGATCCCACCGAGGACGACGAGCACGAAGAACAGCGACGTCCCGTAGAAGATCGCGATCAGCTTGAGCAGGCTCGTCAGGGAGTCGAGACCGTACTCGCCGACGGTGTAGGCCATGGCGCCGAACGCGCCGATGGGTGCGGCGTACATGACGAGGCGCACGACGCCGAACAGCGCCTGGCCGACCTTCTCGATGCCGCGCGTGATCGGCCGGCCGGCCTCGCCCATCGCGTTGATCGCGATCCCGAAGAGCACCGCGAAGACCAGGACCTGCAGGACGTCGCCTTCGGCGAAGGCGCCGATGACGCTGTTCGGGATCGCGTTGACGAGCGGGTCGTACCAGTGCGAGGCCTCGCCCTGGTGGATGAAGCCCGAGACGGTGTCGGAGATCTTGATGCCGCTGGGCGCGGCGTGCACGCCGTCGCCTGGACGGAACACGTTCATGACGAACAGACCGAGGGCGAGCGCGGCGGTCGTGACGACCTCGAAGTACAGGAGCGTCTTGCCGCCGATGCGGCCGACGCGCTTGAGCGAGTCGACCGAGCCGATCCCCACCACGACGGTGCAGAAGATCACCGGCGTGATGACCATCTTGATGAGGTTCACGAACGACGTGCCGAACGGCTGCAGGCCCGTCCCGACGTCCGGGGCGAGCGCGCCGACGGCGATACCCGCCACGATGCCGATCAGCACCCAGGCGTAGAGCGTGCGATGCCACGGCTTGCGGGTGGCGGTCGCGGAAGTTGACATGTGAGACCCCTCTCCTCGGTTTGCGGCGCCGACCGTAGGCGCGCGCGGAGCGGGTGTCTCGCTTGTGGTCGTTGTGGTCTTAGCGGCCGTTCTGGTCGGCGGCCGGCGGCGTGGCCTTCAACCGCCAGGCCGGCGGGGCGGGGGCGGAGGGCGCAGGAGCCGCGTGCGCCGATCCCCGGATCAGCTCGGTGACCTTCGGGGGCTGCACACCTACCTCTACGGCTCGTTGGTGCGCTCGGTTAATCCAACGATCGGCCAGGAGGTAGGGTCGCGCCATGGCCACCGTCCGCGTCGCCGCGATCCAGGCGACGCCGGTGATCCTCGACGCCGAGGCCAGCGTGGACAAGGCGATCGGCCTGCTGGCCGAGGCGGCCGGGGAGGGCGCGCGGCTCGCCGTCCTGCCCGAGACGTTCGTGCCCCTGTATCCGTCGAACGCCTGGGCCGCGGGCGCGGCGCGCTTCGGCGGCTTCGACGAGCTGTGGGAGCGCCTGCACGCGAACTCGGTCGACGTGCCCGGGCCGCTCGTCGACCGGCTGGCCGCGGCGTGCCGCAAGCACGACCTGCACTGCGTCATCGGTGTCAACGAGCGCGACGGCGGCTCGCTGTACAACACGATGCTCGTGCTCGGCCCGGGCGAGCTGCTGCACCGCCACCGCAAGCTCATGCCGACGCAGCATGAGCGCCTCTTCCACGGCATCGGCCCCGGCGACGACCTGGCGCCGGTCGACACGCCGGTCGGGCGCGTCGGCGGGCTGATCTGCTGGGAGAACCGGATGCCGCTCGCGCGCTGGCGCGTGTATCAAGGCGCGCCGCAGATCTGGGTCGCGCCGACGGCCGACGACTCCGACGGCTGGCTCGCCTCGATGCGCCACATCGCGATCGAGTCCGGCGCCTTCGTCGTCTCGGTGCCGCAGTACATCCCGCGCTCGGCCTTCCCCGACGACTTCCCCGTCGCGCTGCCCGATCGCGAGGTCTTCGGCAACGGCGGCGCGGCGATCGTCGAGCCGACGTGGGGCGAGGTCATCGCCGGGCCGGCCTACGGCGAGGAGACGATCGTCTACGCCGACTGCGACCTGCGCCGCGGCCTGGACGCCAAGCGCTGGTTCGACGTCACGGGGCACTACTCGCGGTCGGATGTGCTGGGGGTGGGGGACTGAGGGTGGAGCGCCCCGCGCGCTTCGGCGCGCGGGACGCGGCCGCGTCGGTGTCACCGAGGGGAAGTGGATCGTGGTCCGCGCCTGGGCCGAGCGGCAACACGCCAGCCGCGGCTCCCCGGGGGACGAGACGTCACTTGGGGCGCTCTTTCAGCCCCAATTGACGTCTCGTCTCACGAGCGGGTGCGAACGCGCCAAACCCCCGCAGGGAGGCGCGCGGAGCGCGCTCGAGAGGTGCGGCCACAAGGACTTCGGGTGGTGCCCAGGCCATCCCTCGTACGGAGGCTAACGTCCCGCGCCGTGAACCAGGCGCTGCTCGACGAGCTCGTCGACTGGCTGCGGATCCCGTCGATCTCGACCGGCGAGGGCGATCCCGCGCAGCTCGAGCGCGCGGCCGCGTGGGTCGTCGAGCGCGTGCGCGGCGCGGGCGGGGAGGGGAGGCTGGTCACCATCGACGGCGGCAACCCGCTGGCCGTCGGCGAGCTGCGCGCGGCCGACCCCGCCGCGCCGACCGTCCTCATCTACGGCCACTACGACGTCCAGTCGCCCGGAGCGCCGGACGCGTGGACGTCGCCGCCCTTCGAGCCGACCGTCCGCGACGGTCGCCTGTACGCCCGGGGCGCCTCCGACGACAAGGGCAACTTCCTGCCGCTGCTGCACGTCGCCTGCGCGCTCGCCCGGGACGGCGCGCTGCCCGTCCACGTCCGCGTGCTCGTCGAGGGCGAGGAGGAGGTGGGCGGCCGGTCGGTCGCGCGGTGGCTGGCCGGCGACGAGCGCGGCGCCGACGCGGCGATCGTCTTCGACAGCGGCGGCGAGGAGCCGGGCGTCCCGACGGTCACCGTCGGCCTGCGCGGGCTCGTCCACCTGCGCGTGCGCGTGCGTACGGGCGAGCGCGACCTGCACTCGGGCCTCTACGGCGGCGCGGCGCTCAACGCCGCGCACGTCCTGCACGCGATGCTCGCCGCGGTCGTCCCGGCGCCCGGGGGGCGGGTGCGCGACGAGCTGCGCGCCGGGATCGTCGCGCCGGCCGACGCCGAGCGCGCGTCGTGGGCGCGGCTCAAGCCGGGCGAGCAGGTCCTCGCCGACGTCGGCGCGCGGCCCGCAGACCCGCGCGCGGGCGCCGAGTTCTACGAGCGCAACTGGGCCGACGCCTCACTCGACGTCAACGAGATCGTCACCGGCGAGCCGCGCACGGTGATCCCCTCGACCGCCGTCGCCACCGTCAGCCTGCGCCTCGCGCCGCGCCAGCGCGCCGCCGACCTGGCGCCCGTCCTCGAGCGCCTGCTGCGCGACGCGGCGCCGCCGGGCGCCGAAGTCGAGCTCTCGGAGCACCGCGCCGACTCGGCGCTCTTCGACGTCGAGGACCCCGTGCTGCGCGCGGCCGGCCAGGCCATGGAGCGCGCCTGCGGCACGCCCGCGCTGTTCATCCGCTCGGGCGGCTCGATCCCGATCGTCGCCGACCTCGCGGCGCGCGGCATCCCGACCGTCGTCTCGGGCTTCGCGGTCCCCGCGGACCGCATCCACGCGCCCGACGAGTCCTACCTGCTGCGCTCGCTCGAGCTCGGGGAGGCGAGCGCGCGCGAGCTGCTTCCCGCCCTCGCCGGCGCCTCCCACCAGTCCTGATCGAGCGGGCCGAGCGGGACGATGCGCTTCGGGTTGAGCTCGTCGTGGGTCGTGTAGTAGTGCTCCTTGATCTCGTCGAAGCGCACGGTCTCCGCGACCCCGGGGCGCTGGTAGAGCTCGCGTGCGTAGGCCCAGAGGTTCGGATGGTCGACGAGCCGCCGGCCGTTGCAGCGGAAGTGCACGTAGTAGACGGCGTCGAAGCGGGCGAGCGTCGGGAACACGCGCCAGTCGGCCTCGGTGAGGCGGTCGCCGGCGAGGTAGCGGCGCTCGCCGAGCAGCGTCTCCAGCCGTGACAGCGCGGTGAAGAGGCGCTCGAAGGCGTCGTCGTAGGCGGCCTGCGAGCGGGCGAAGCCGGCGCGGTAGACGCCGTTGTTGACCTCGCTGTAGGTCCACGCGTTGAGCTCGTCGATCTCGGCGCGCAGGTCCTCGGGGTAGAGGTCGAGGCCGGGATCGCCGGCGAACGCGTCGAACTCGCGGCCGAACATGCGGATGATCTCCGCGGACTCGTTGCAGACGATGCGCCCGGTCTCGCGGTCCCACAGCACGGGGACGGTGACCCGGCCGTCGTAGCCGGGGCGCGTGCGCTCGTAGGCCTCGGCGAGGTACGCGAAGCCGTTGAGCTCGTCGGCGTACTCGCCGCCCGGGAACGCCCAGCCGCGCTCGTCGCGATAAGGGTGCGCGTAGGAGATCGAGATCGCATCCTCGAGGCCCTTGAGCCGGCGGACGATCACCGTGCGGTGCGACCACGGGCAGGCCATGGAGACGTAGAGGTGGTAGCGCCCGGAGGCGGCGGGGAACTCGGTGCTGCGGTCGGCACAGACCCGGTCGCGAAAGACGGACTCCTGGCGCGTGAAGGCGCCGGGGATCGCCGAGACGCTCATGCGCCGGGCACCGTAACGCGGTCGCCGGGCGGGCGTCTCACGCAGGCAAGGATGCAACGTCCTGGCGGCCGGCGCGAGCCGGCCGCCCAGGGCGCTGACCCGGCGCTACAGGCACACGTACGGCCTCTGTGCCTTCGGCTTAGAGGCCATACGACCGCCCGATCACGTCGAGCATGATCTCGTCGGTGCCGGCGCCGATCCGGTTCAGGCGCATGTCGCGCCAGACGCGCTCGACGCCGTACTCCTTCATGTAGCCCGCGCCGCCGTGGATCTGGATGCACTCGTCGGCGACCTCGACCGCCACGCGCGCGGCGTGGAGCTTGGCCATCGAGATCTCGCGCACCGGGTACTCGCCGTTCTGGAAGCGCCAGGCCGTCGAGTAGACCATCTGCCGCGCGGACTCGATCTTGGTCGCCATCTCGGCGAACTTGTGACGCACGACCTGGAAGTGCCCGATCTGGCGCCCGAACGCAGTGCGCTCCTTGGCGTACTGGAGCGTCTGGTCGAAGCAGCGCTGGGCGCCGGCGACGCAGCCCGCCGCGCCGATGAGGCGCTCGCCCTGGAGCTCCCACATGATGTGGTAGAAGCCCTTGCCGACCTGCCCGAGCACCGCCGTGTCGGGCACGCGGACGTCCTGGAAGGCGAGCAATGCGGTGTCGCTCGCGTGCATGCCGAGCTTGGCGAGCTTCTTCTCGCGGATGACGCCGGGGGCGTCCATCGGCACGAGGAACAGCGTGAAACCGTCGTAGCCGGCGTCCGGATCGGTCTTCGTCACGAGCACGATGACGTCGGCGCGATGCCCGTTCGTGATGTACGTCTTCGAGCCGTTGATGACGTACTCGTCGCCGTCGCGCACGGCGCGGGTCTTGATGCCGGCCACGTCCGAGCCCGCGTCGGGCTCGGTGATCCCCAGGCAGAGGATCTTCTCGCCCTTGATCGCCGGCACGACCCACGCCTGCTTCTGCTCCTCGGTGCCGAACGCGAGGATCGGCGGCATCGCCATGTCGGTGTGCACGGCGACGCCCATGGCCAGGCCGCCTGAGCGCGCGTGCACGATCTCCTCGGCGAGGACCAGCGAGCTGTAGTAGTCGCCGCCCTGGCCGCCGTAGCGCTCGGGCTTGTCGAGCCCGAGCAGGCCCAGCTCGCCCATCCGCCGGAAGACCCAGTCCGGGAACGTCGTCTCCTCCCACTCCTCCGCGTGCGGCGCGAGCTCCTTGATCGCGAAGCTGCGGATCGACTCGCGCAGCTGCTCGTGCTCGTCGGTGAAGATGAGGTGCCGGCGCTTGGCGGCGTAGTCGGGCTTGAGGACGCCGCTCGGCGCGGCGGCGTCGGCAGGGGCGCTCACGGGGCTGGTCATGGTCCGCAAGAGTAGACAGTAGGACTTCCTACTTCCAGCATTGTTCAAGTCTGGCTGACCAGCCTCAAGGAGCTGGCACGCTGCGCCGATTTGTCGAGGGATGCCGCGCGCCGCCCTCGCCTTCGCCCTGCTCGCCCTCGTGGCGCTCGTCGGCGCGGCGCCCGCCTCGGCGCACCGGCCGGCGCCCAAGCGGCCGGCAGTGCGGGTGGTCTCGCACGGCGATCGCATCCCGCGCGACGCCGACCGGCGGCTGCGCCGGCAGGCGCGCCGCGCGCGGGCCCGCGCGGCGGCGGCGATCCCCGACGCGCCGCTCGCCCCGACGTGGTGCGGCGCGCCGACCGCGGCCGACGACATCGTCCACCAGGCGGCCGCGGGCAACGCGATCAAGGTCGTCTACGCGCACCCGGCCGACGTCCCCGACAGCTTCGCCTCGGGCAAGCACTACGCGGACGTCATCGCGGCAGCGATCAAGCTCGTCCAGGGCGCGTTCCTCGACGCCACCGGCGGCGCGCGCACGGTCCGCTTCGACGTCGGCACCTCGTGCGGCGCCAACTACCTCGACATCCAGTCGGTGACGCTTCCGCGGCCCGCGTCCGCCTACTCGGCCAGCGACACGACGACGCTGACCGGCGACCTCAAGCCCCTGGTGACGAGCGGCACCCCGTCGTGCCCCACGATCCCGTCGACGCCGGGGCCCTCGTGCACGCGCGACTTCCTCGTCTTCGCCGACGGCATCTACAAGGGCGACGGCGTGACGGGGGTGGCCACCCGGCGCACGGACCCCACCGCCGGCGCCGCCAACAGGTCCAACTACGGCGGTCTGTTCGCGTACGTGCTCGGCGACGGCTCGCCGGGCTTCGGGATCAGCGCGGCGACGACCGCGGAGCACGAGCTGCTGCACAACCTCGGCGCCGTGCAGGGGACCGCGCTGCACTCGACCGGCGCGGGGCACTGCTTCGACGCCGTGGACGTCATGTGCTACCCGGACGGCGGGGCGCGCATCCCGACCGCCGGCATGCTCACCGCCTGCCCGGGGGCGCTCGCGTCGAACATCGACTGCGGCCACGACGACTACTTCAACCCCGACGGGCCCGTGCTCGGCGTGGCCGGCACGCCGATCTGGAACATCGACGACTCGACGTTCCTGTGCGCGCTCGCCGCCTGCGTGACCGGCAACCTGGCGCCCGTCGCGTCGTTCACCGCCACCTCCGGCGCGCACGCCGGCGATCCGGTGACCTTCGATGCCAGCGGCTCGACCGACGAGGCGGGCCCGCCGGCCTCGTTCGCCTGGGACGTCGACGGCGACGGCGTCGCCGACGGCCAGGGCGCGACATTCACGTACACGTACGCCGCGGCCGGGACGTACACGGCGCAGCTCACCGTCACCGACGTCGCCGGGGCGCGCGCCACGACGACCCGCACCGTCGTCGTCGCGCCGCCGCTCCCGCCGCCCCCGCCGCCCGCGCCCGCCCCGGCCCCGGCGCCGGTGGCCGCGCCGGCCGTCGCCTTCGCGCCGCTCGGCGCCGCGATCGCCGCCGCCGAGGCCAAGCTGCGCCGGCTCGGGGGCCTGCGCGCGCTCGTGCGCGGCCGCGGCCTGCGCGTCGGCTACACGCCGCCCTCGGACGGCCGCCTCGCCGCGCGCCTCGTGCTCGGCAGGCGCACGATCGCGAGCGCCGGCGCGTCCGCCCGCGCCGGGCGCCCGGCCGTGGCGACGCTGCGCCTCGGCCGCGCGACACGCCGCGCGCTGCGCCGCACGCGGGGCAACGTGCGCGTGCGGCTGGCCTACACGCCGCGCTGATCCTGGTCTCGGGCGGCCGGACGAAGCCCTTCGGCATCAAGGGCGCCGGCCGGATGCCGAGCGCCGTGCATACTGGCAAGTGGAACGTCCCACTGCCCACGACTCAAGGAGGGCGCGAGTTGAAGGTCCGCTACGAGGTCGACGACGGCGTCGCGACGATCACGCTCGATGACCCCGAGACGCGCAACTCGCTCTCCAACGAGCTCCTGGAGGACCTGACCGGCGCGCTGAGCCGCGCCCGCGACGACGGCGACGTGCGCGCGGTCGTCCTGACCTCCTCGCACGACCGCGTCTTCTCCGCCGGCGCCAACCTCGGCGGCTTCGGCGACGACGTGCCGCTCGTCCACAAGCACTTCGGCTCCGAGCGCTTCGTCCAGCTGTTCCGGCTGATCGGCGAGCTCGGCAAGCCGACGCTGTGCGCGGCGAACGGGCACGTGCTGGCCGGCGCGCTCGGCATCGCGCTCTCGTGCGACCTGGTGATCGCCAAGGACACCGCGACCTTCGGCACGCCGGAGATCAACGTCGGGGTGTTCCCGTTCATGATCATGGCGCTCATCTACCGCAACGTGCCGCGCAAGAAGACCAACGAGCTGCTGCTGCTCGGCGAGCGCATCGACGCTCGCGAGGCCGAGCGCCTGGGCCTCGTCAACAAGGTCGTCCCGGGCGCGCAGTTCGACGGCGCCGTGCGCGAGTGGGCGACCAAGCTGGCGTCGAAGTCGCCGGTGCTCATGCGGCTGGGCAAGGACGCGATGTTCCGCCAGCAGGACATGGCCTTCGCCGACGCGCTCGAGTTCCTGCACGCCCAGCTGAGCCTGGCGCTGAGCACGGAGGACGTGGTCGAGGGCGTGCGCGCTTTTTTCGAGAAGCGCGAGCCTCAGTGGAGGGGCCGATGAAAAAAGCGCGTGGCGCGTTCTTCGAGAAGCGGGAGCCGGCGTGGAAGGGGCGGTGACCGCGCTGCGCTGCCGCACGTCGGACCGCACCGCGGACTCCTCGCGCGGCGCGGAGGAGCTGGCGCGCGCCGTCGGCGACCGGCTCGGCGTCGAGCCGCGGCTGGTCGGGACGCTCGGCGAGCTGCGGGCGCAGGACTGGGCCGACGACCTGCGCGCGGCGCGCGGGTGCCTGCTCGAGGCCGGCGGGCAGGTCGACGACGCGCTCAGCGCCGGCGCGTTCCCGGTCCTCACCGCGGGCCACTGCACGATCGCGCTGGCCACGCTGCCCACCGTGATGCGCCACCGGCCCGACGCCAAGGTGCTGTGGCTCGACGCGCACGGCGACTTCAACACCCCGCAGACGACGCCGTCGGGCTTCCTCGGCGGCATGCCGCTGGCCGGCGCGTGCGGTGCGTGGGACAGCGGCTTCGGCGCGATCGATCCCGCCCGCGTCGTGCTGTGCGGCGTCCGCGCCCTCGACGAGGGCGAGCGCGCGCTGCTCGAGCGCTCGCCGGCGACGGTGATCGGCCCGACGCTCGAGACCCTCGTCGCGCTGCAGAACGCGCTCGACGGCGCGCCCACCTACGTCCACCTCGACTGCGACGTCCTCGACCCCGAGTTCATGCCCGCCGAGTTCCCGGCCCCTGGCGGCCTGACCGAGGAGAAGCTCTACGACCTGCTGGACGCGGTCGCCGACGCCGGCGAGATCGTTGGCCTGGAGGTGACCGCGCTGCACGCGCCTGACCAGGCTCCACGCGTCGCCGGCCTCATCGAACCACTCTTGCCAAAGGACGCCAATGGCCTCGACTGAGCAACCGACCTCGATCCTGCGCCCGCTCGTCGACGACCTGCACGAGCGGCGGGCCAAGGCCCGGCTCGGCGGCGGCGAGGCGAAGATCGAGCAGCAGCACGGCAAGGGCGCGCTCACCGCGCGCGAGCGCCTCGCCCTCCTCTACGACGGCGGCGAGTTCACCGAGCTGGGCATCCACGCCGGCATCCACTACGCGGTGCGCGGACTGGAGGACAAGGAGGCGCCCGCCGACGGGGTGATCACCGGGTACGGCCGCGTCGACGGCCGGATGGTCGCCTGCGCCGCCTACGACTTCACGGTGATGGCCGGCTCGATGGGCATGAGCGGCGAGCAGAAGGTCGCCCGGCTGCGCGACCTCGCGTTGACCAAGCGGATCCCGATGGTCTGGCTGCTCGACAGCGCCGGCGCCCGCATCCAGGAGGCCGTCGGCTCGCTGTTCGCCGGCAGCGGGCACCTGTTCCGCGAGGAGGTCGTCGCGTCGGGCGTCATCCCGCAGGTCGCCGCGCTGATGGGCCCGTGCGCCGCCGGGACGGCGTACATCCCCGGGCTGGCCGACTTCGTGCCGATGGTCTCGGGCCGCGGCTCGATGGCCCTGGCCGGCCCGCACCTCGTGCGCGCGGCGGTGGGGGAGAACGTGACGCAGGAGGAGCTGGGCGGCGCGCGCATCCACTGCCGCATCTCCGGGGTCGGCGACCTCGAGGTGCCCGACGACGAGGCGTGCATCGCCGCGATCCGGGAGTACCTGTCGTTCTTCCCGTCGCACTGCGAGCAGCCGCCACCCGCGCGCCCGACCTCGGACCCCGTCGACCGCATGGACGACGAGCTGCTCGACGTCCTGCCCGAGACCAACCGCAAGCCGTACGACATGTACGACGTCATCCGGCGCATCGTCGACGAAGGGCGGTACTTCGACCTCAAGCCCAAGTGGGCGCGGACGATCATCACCTGCCTCGCTCGCTTCGGCGGCCGGCCGGTCGGCATCCTCGCCAACCAGCCCAAGCACCTCGGCGGGATCCTCGACAACGACTCGGCCGACAAGGCGGCGCGCTTCGTCAACCTGTGCAACGCCTTCGGCATCCCGCTCGTCTTCCTGATGGACGTGCCGGGCTTCATGGTCGGCACCAAGGTCGAGCAGGCGGGGATCATCCGCCACGGCGCCAAGATGCTCTACGCCGTGGCCAACGCGACGGTGCCCAAGGTCACGGTGGTGCTGCGCAAGGCGTACGGCGCGGGCTACTACGTCATGAACGGCCGCGCCTACGAGCCCGACCTCATCGTCGCCTGGCCGACCGCCGAGATCAGCGTGATGGGCGCCGAGGGCGCCGTGGAGATCGTCTTCCGCAAGCAGGTCGAGGCGGCGGACGACCCGGCGGCCAAGAAAGCCGAGCTGATCGCCAACTACCGCAAGATCATCGACGTCTACATCGCCGCGAAGAACGCGATGGTCGACGACGTCATCGACCCGCGCGAGACGCGCCCGACGATCATCCGGGCCCTGGAGATGGCGGAGGGCAAGCGCGTCGAGCGGCCGTGGAAGCGCCACGGCGTGGTGCCCGTCTGATCGGGAAGGCGCCATGATGCGTAGGCGTCATCGTTAGCGGTACCCATCATCTCCCTCGGAGGTAACGCATGCGCCGGCTTCTGGTCATCGCCCTCGCGGCATTCGCCGTCGTCGCCGTTCCCGCCATCGGTGCGGGCAGCAAGTTCACCGCCACGCTCAACGGCAAGTCGGAGACACCGAAGAGCAACTCCAAGGCGACCGGCTCGGCGACGGTCACCATCAGCGGCAAGACGATCAAGTACACCCTCAGCGCCAAGGGATTGACGGGCCCGGCGCAGGCCGCGCACATCCACTTCGGCAAGCCGGGCAAGGCGGGGCCGGTGATCATCCCGATCTGCCTCAAGCCCTGCAAGCTGCCCAAGAGCGGCACGCTGACCGCCAAGAACTTCACCAAGGCGCCCGGCGTGACCAGCTTCGCGGCGGCGCTGAAGGCGATCAAGGCGGGCAACACCTACGTGAACATCCACACGAAGAAGCACCCCGCGGGCGAGATCCGCGGGCAGCTGAAGTAGCGCTCACCGCTTGACGGAGGGGCCCTCCGCGGGCATCGTGGGAAGTAGGACTTCCCACTTCCCGCGGAGGGCGCCCACGTGAGCCTCGACGATCCCGTCGTCATCACCTGCTCGATCTCCGGGTCGCTGGCCGATCGCGGCCAGTGCCCGGCGATCCCCTACACCCCTGACGAGTACGCCGCCGAGGCGCGCCGGATCGTCGACGAAGGCGGGGTGATGGTGCACATCCACGCCCGGCGGCCGGACGGCACGCCGAGCTACGAGGTCGAGGACTTCCGCGCCATCACCGAGGCGATCAGGGCCGAGGTCGGCGACGCGCTGATCATCAACTACTCGACCGGCGCGATGGGGGTATCGGTCGAGAAGCGCCTGCAGTACCTGCGCGAGCTCAAGCCCGACGTCGCCGCGCTGAACATGGGCTCGATGAACTACGCGAAGTACTCGCGCAAGCGCAAGCAGTTCGTCTTCAACGCGGTCTTCGCCAACCCGTTCGACGAGATCATCGAGTTCCTGACCGCGATGAACGAGCTGGGCATCAAGCCCGAGCACGAGTGCTTCGACCTGGGACACGTCGGCTCGCTGGCCCCGCTCGTCGACATGGGCGTCCTGCACCCGCCCCTGCACGTCGACTTCGTGATGGGCGTCGTCGGCGGCGTCCCGCCCACGGCCCGCAACCTCGCCGCGATGGCCGACAACGTCCCGGCCGGCTCGCACTGGGGCGTGATCGGGATCAGCCGCGACCAGTGGCTGCTCGTCGCCGCGGCGCTCACGCTCGGCGGCTCGATCCGCGTCGGCCTGGAGGACAACTTCTACCTGCCCAACGGCGAGATGGCCCGCTCCAACGGCGACCTGATCGCCAAGGCGCGTCAGATGACCGAGGACGTCGGGCGCCGGCCGGCCACGGTCGAGGAGGCGCGCAAGCTGCTGGCGCTGCCGGCCAGGGCGGCGGCATGAGTGCGCTCGAGGGGCTGCGCGTCCTCGACCTCTCGCGGCTGCTGCCCGGCGGGTTCTGCTCGCTGCTGCTCAGCGACTTCGGCGCCGACGTGGTCAAGGTCGAGGACGCCGGCATGGGCGACTACGTGCGCTGGTCGCCGCCGTACTACGAGGGCGCCGAGCAGGGCGCCAACTCGGCGCTCTTCCTGGCGCTCAACCGGGGCAAGCGCTCGATCCGGATCGATCTCAAGACCGACGAGGGCCGCGACGTGCTGCTGCGCCTCGCCCGCGACGCCGACGTCCTGCTCGAGTCGTTCAGGCCGGGCGTCCTGGACCGCCTGGGCGTCGGCTACGACCGCCTGCGGGAGGTCAACCCGCGGCTGGTCTACTGCGCGATCACCGGCTACGGCCAGGACGGCCCGTACCGCGACCGCAGCGGGCACGACATGAACTACCTCGGCTTGATCGGCCTGCTCGGGCTGACCGGCGACCGCGGCGGCCCGCCGGTGCAGTCGGCGGGGCAGATCGCCGACATCGGCGGCGGCGCGCTGATGGCCGCCTTCGGCATCCTCGCGGCGCTGCGCGAGCGCGACCGCTCGGGCGAGGGCCAGCTCGTCGACGTCTCGATGGCCGACGGCGCGCTGAGCTGGCTCGCCATGGTCGCGGCCCGCTGGTTCTGCGACGGCGTCACCCCGCAGCGCGGCGACCCCGAGCTGGCCGGCTCGCTGGTCTGCTACCGCCCCTACGAGTGCGCCGACGGCTGGGTGACGCTCGGCGCGCTGGAGCCGAAGTTCTGGCGCAACTGGTGCTACGGCGTCGGCCGCGAGGACCTGCTCGACAAGCAGTTCGAGCGCCCGGGGAGCGAGACGCACCGGCAGGTCCAGGAGGTCTTCCGCTCGCGCAGGCGCGACGAGTGGCAGGCCTTCGCCGGCGAGCACGACTGCTGCCTGGAGCCGGTGCTCGGCCTCGACGAGGCGCTGGACTCCGAGCTCGTCCGGGCGCGCGGGATGATCGCCGAGCTCGAGCAGCCCGGCGCCGATCGCCCGGTCCGCCTGCTCGGCGTCCCGGTCAAGCTCGGCCGCACCCCGGGCGACCCCGCGCGCGGCCCGGGGCCCGGGCTGGGCGAGCACACCGCGGAGCTGCTGCGCGAGGCGGGCTTCGACGACGAGGCGATCGAGCGGCTGATCGAGGCCGGCGCGGTCGGCGGGCGGGCGAGCGAGCGGCAGGGAAGCTTCCTTGGCTGAGGCTGAGCTCCTCAAGATGAGCGAGCTCGCCGAGCGCAGCGGCGTCAGCTCGGGGACGATCAAGCACTACCTGCGCGAGGGCCTGCTCGGCGGGCGCGACCAGATCGTCCGGACGTCGCGCAACATGGCGTACTACCCCGAGAACTTCGTCGACCGGATCCGGCTGATCAAGCGCCTGCAGGAGGAGCGCTTCCTGCCGCTGCGGCTGATCAAGGACGTCCTCGACGACGACCCCGAGCGCGCGGCGCGCCTCGTCGAGCTCGAGGACCGCGTCGTCGAGCGGGCCCTGGCGCACCGCGCCGAGGCCGGCACCGCCTCACGCGCCGACATGGCCCGCCGCTACGACGTGCCCGAGAACGTGCTCACGCGGCTGGAGGACCTCCGCGTGCTCTCGTCCGACGGCTACGACGCCGACGACGAGCGCATCGTCGCGGCGATCTCCCGCTTCCGCGCGGGGGGCTACGACGAGGCGCTCGGGTTCACGGTCTACGACACGCTGCGCTACCGCGAGGCGCTCGAGCCGCTCGTCGCCGAGGAGGTCGGGACGCTGCTGGACCGCCTGGCGGGCGAGGTCCCGGTCGAGCGGGCGGTCGAGATCATCGCGTCGGGCGCCGAGCCGCTGCGCGAGCTCATCGGCGCGATGCACTCCAAGATGCTGCTCGACGAGCTGCGCGAGCAGCGCAACCGCTAGCCGAACCGCAGCGCGGCCTCGCCGTCGGGCTCGAGCGCCGTCGTGCGGTTGCGCCCGCTGCGCTTGGACGCGTACAGCGCGGTGTCAGCCCGCGCGATCAGCTCGTCGCCCGGCTCGCCGTCGTGCCAGCTCGTGACGCCGATCGAGCAGCCCAGGCCGAGCGGGGTCGACAGGCGCATACGGTCGAGCACCTCGTGCGCCTCGGGCAGCGTGCAGCCCGGCAGCAGGACCGCGAACTCGTCGCCGCCGTAGCGGGCCAGCACGTCCATCGAGCGCAGCCCGTGCCCCCAGGCGCCGGCGGTCGCGCGCAGCGCGGCGTCGCCCGCCGCGTGGCCGGCGTTGTCGTTGAGCTGCTTGAAGCCGTCGAGGTCGATCAGCGCGACGGTCAGCGGCAGGCGCAGGCGCGTCGCGCGGGCCATCTCGCGCCGCAGCTCGTCCTCGAAGGCGCGGCGGTTGGGCAGGCCGGTCAGCGCGTCGGTGAGCGCCGACCGCGCGAGCTCGCCGCGCTCGACGACCAGCGCGGCGTGGGCGGCCAGCAGGGCGAGCACCGAGCGCGCGTCGTCGCCCGGGCCGGTCACGTAGGCGTCCCAGCCGACGGCGAGGAAGCCGACGCAGCGCCCGCCGAGCAGCATCGGCTCCAGGTGCACGCGCAGCGCGCCGGTCGCGGCCAGGACCGGGCCTTCGACCGCGGCGAGCAAGCCGCCCGCCTGCCCCGCCCAGTCCTCGTCGAGCTCGGCGCGGACGCCCTCGGGCAGCCGCAGGTGGCGCTCGCGCGGCGGGGTGCCTGCCGTCTCGCCGGCGACGAGCCCGCTGTCCTCGAGCTCCCACAGCTGCGCGGAGTCGGCGCGGGCGATGCCGCGCGCCGCCTCGCACACGGCCGCCCCCTGCTCGCCGTCCCGCGCCGCGCTCACGGCCGCCTGGCGCACGCCCACCCAGGACTCGGCGTCGCGGCGCTCGCGCGCGCCGCGCGGCCCCGAGCGGTCCAGCGCCCAGATCATGATCGCCGTCAGGCCGGCGAGGCCGACCACGAGGAGCGTCACGGCCAGCGGGCGGCCCACGGCCATCAGAACCGCGGGCGTCGCGATTACAGCGCGGGCGCCGGGCCCGCCGATGACTCGTGGCAATGGACTCCTGGTTGTGGCTCCTCTCTTGGGACGAATGATCGACTCCGTTCATGCGGTTCACAAGGTGACCGCCAGACTTCGCGTCCCGATGCGTTTCAATACCCGCAAAGGACGGGGGGCTGTATCGCATGGAAGGACGGGACCATCAGGCGTCGGACGCTCGCCTGACGATCGCCGTGAGCGGCGGCGACGACGAGGCGTTCGCCGTGCTGTACGCGCGCTACGCGCCGCGGATCAGCACGTACCTGTCCCGCCTGCTCGACGACGAGCACCTGGCCCAGGACCTGACGCACGAGGTCTTCGTCTCGGCGCTGCGGCGCCTGCGCAACGACCGCCCGCCGATCGCCTTCGGCCCCTGGCTGTACCGGATCGCCCGCAACGCCTCGATCGACGTCCACCGCCGCGCGCAGATCGTCCGCCAGGTCCCGCTCGACCAGGACGGGGAGGAGCCTGTCGGCGTCGCCGCGCGCGAGAACGGTCCCGAGGCCGCCGCCGAGGTCCGCCAGTGGCTCGAGCAGCTGCGCGACGTGCTCGGGGGCCTGTCGGAGACGCACCGCAGCGTCCTGGTCCTGCGCGAGCTCGAGGGCCTGTCCAACTCCGAGATCGGCCGGCGGCTCGGCGTCAGCCGCCCTGCGGTCGAGGGACTGCTCTTCCGGGCCCGCGCCAAGATGCGGCGCGAGTACGACGACCTCGCCAGCGGGCGGCGCTGCGAGACGGTCCAGGCCTCGCTGGACCGCGCCGGCGACGGCCACCGGCTCGGCGCGCGCGAGCTGGGAGTGGCGGCCCGCCACGTCCGGGCGTGCGCGCAGTGCCGCCGCCACGCGTGGGAGATCGGCGTCACCGAGCTGCTCGCCGAGCGCCAGGGCGCCACGCCGCGGCGCGTCGTCGTCCCCGTGCCGCTCGTCCTCGCGGCCTTGATCGAGCGCCTCTACGCCAGGTTGCACGCGCTGGCGCGCGGGCTCGCCGATCCCCCGGCGGCGCTGGCGACGGCGGGGGGCCGCGCGGCCGCGGCCGTCACGGCGCTGGCGGTGGCGGGCGGCGCGGCGGTCCCGAGCGTCCGCCATGCGGTCGTGGCGCCCGACGCCCGCGCGGCCGCGCTCGCCACCGCACCCGCGCGGCTCACCGCGGCGCGGTCCCGCGCGGCCGCGCTCGCCACCGCACCCGCGCGGCTCACCGCGGCGCGGTCTGCGGCGGCCGCGCCGACCCGCCTGCCCGACTCCGCCGCGCCCACGCCCGGCTCGGCCACGGGCGGGCAGTTCGCCGTCGCGCCGGCGCCGTCCGGTTCGCTCGCCTCGCCGGCCGCGACGCCGACCGCGCTGCCCGGCCACGGCGGGCCCGCGCCCGCGGCGACCGCGAGCCCGGCGCCTGCGAACGAGCTGGCCGCGGCCGCGCCCGCCGCGGCGGCCCAGGGGCAGCCCGCGGCGCCGGCGACCGCGCAGCGGCCCGCCCGCCCGCGCCGGCCGGTGCGGGACGCTGCCGACCGGACCGCCGACCGCGCCACGCGCCCGAGCCGCCGGCCCGCCGCGCCGCGTCCCGCCCCGGGCGATCACCTCCACCATGTCGCCGCCGCCGGCGATCAGCTGCGCCACGCCGCCGATCGGGCCCCGGACGGCGCCGCCAACCTCGTCCGCCACGTCGTCGCCCAGGCCGCGCCGGCCGCCGGCCGCCCCCTCGACCAGGCGGGCGGCGTGGTGACCGAGGCCGCGCAGACCGCGACGCAGGTCGTCGACGCGGTCGCCGGCGCGCCGCAGACGCCAGCCGCTCCGGCGCAGGACGCCCCGCCGCCGCAGGACGCCGCCGGGACGGCCGGCGACGTCGTCGGCGCGGTCACCGGCACGGCGCCGGCCGTCCCGGTCGCGCCGCCCGCACCGCCGGCGCTGCCCCCGGCGCCCGCCGCTCCGCAGCCGCCCGCGGCGCCCGACCCGCCGGTCCCGACGCCCGCCGACGCGGCGAGCGCCCCGCCGCTGCCCAACCCGCACCTCGCGGGCTCCGGCACCCTCGCCGACCGCCGGCGCGCGGAAGCCTTCCGCTAGCGGACGCGCCCGCCCCGCGCGCCGTACCGTTCGTGGGCGCGTGACGGATCTCGCCGCCACCGCCCCGTCCGCCGCCGCCCCGGGCCTGCTCGAGCGCCGCTTCCGCCTCGCCGAGCGCGGCACGACCGTGCGCATCGAGGCGCTCGGCGGCCTCGGGACCTTCCTGACGATGAGCTACATCCTCTTCGTCAACCCGGCGATCCTCTCGGCCGCCGGCCTGCCGTTCGGCGCCGTCGCGGTGGCCACCGCGCTCGCCGCGGCGGTCGCCACGATCGCCATGGGCCTCCTGGCCAACTACCCGTTCGCGCTCGCCTCGGGCCTCGGCCTCAACGCGGTCGTGGCCTTCGACCTCATCCTCGGCCGCAAGCTCGGCTGGCCGGTCGGCATGGCGTGCGTCGTCATCGAGGGCCTGCTGGCGCTCGTGCTCGTGCTGGCCGGCCTGCGCGAGGCCGTCGTGCGCGCCGTGCCGACGTCGCTGAAGCTCGCCATCGGCGTGGGGATCGGCCTGTTCATCGCGCTCGTCGGGCTGCGCGAGGGCGGGATCGTCGTCAACAACCCGGCCACCGGGATCGCGCTCGGCGACCTGACCGCCGGGCCGCCGCTCATCGCGCTGGCGGGGATCTTCACCGCGGCGGCGCTCAGCGCGCGCAACGTCCGGGGCAGCATCCTCATCGGGATCGCCACGTCGACGGTGCTCGGGCTGATCTTCGGCGTGCTCGACGGCCCGAGCGGCGTCGCGCAGTGGCCCAAGGGCTCGGACTTCTCGACGATCGGCGACGCGCTCGCTCCGCACAACCTCGGCGACGCGCTCACCTGGGCGCTTGTGCCGACGATCTTCGCGCTGTTCATGACCGACTTCTTCGACACCGTGGGCACGGCCGTCGCCGTCGCCACCGCGGGCGGGCTCACCGACGAGCGCGGCGAGCTGCCGGGCATCCGCCGCGTGCTGCTGGTCGACTCCGGCGCCGCCGCGCTGGGCGGGGCGATGGGCGTCTCCAGCGTGACGACGTACGTCGAGTCGGGCGCTGGGGTGGCCGAGGGCGCGCGCACCGGCCTGGCCTCGCTGGTCACCGGCGCGCTGTTCGTCGGCGCGATCTTCTTCGTGCCGATCATCGCCCTCGTCGGCCAGCAGGTGCCCTACGTCGACAAGACGTTCATCTCGCCCGCGGTCGCGCCCGCGCTCGTCATGGTCGGCTACCTGATGATGCGGCTCGTGCAGGCGATCGACTGGACCGAGCCCGAGCACGCGCTGCCGGCCTTCCTCATCATCGCCGGCGTGCCGCTGACGTTCTCGATCTCGGCCGGGATCGGCTTCGGGATCATCGGCTACGTCCTCGTCATGGTGGTCAACGGGCGCGCGCGGGAGATCCACCCGCTCATGTGGGCGCTCGTGCCGCTCTTCCTTGCCTTCTACGCCGACGACTGGCTGAGCGTCCACGTCTTCTAAAGCGGCCGGAGCGTCCGCCGACCACGGGGTCACAGCGGGCGACAGGGAGTTGCCCAGGAGACGACAAGGAGGTCATTTCCCCGCGCGTTCTCGCGCGTCCTTTCCCTTTGCCGCGGCGGCCCTTTCCTTGCCCTTGCCGCCGCTCACCACCGTGCACGGTGGTGCTCCATGACGCCCCACCCGGCGGCGAGCTGAACGCCGCCGGGGAGGGCGCCGGAGAACGTGCCGAACGGCTGCGCGTAGTCCGAGCGCATCACGACCAGCTCGTCATGGCGCTCGCGGACCGCCTCGGCGGCGAACCGCAGCTCGCCGCCTTCGGCGAAGCCCACGCGGCCGAGGTCATCGGCGAAGCTGACCGGCCCGACCTCGAAGGCCGCGCCGTCGATCCAGACCGATCGCTCGCTGCGCACGGGCGGGTCGTTGACGCCCTCGACGAGGTTCCAGCCGACGATGCGCCCGTCGGCGGCGGTGCCGACGCCGGCCGACCAGCGCCATGCGGTGTGGCGGTCGTGGTAGCCGGCGGTGTCGTCGACCACGCCCAGCGTGTCGATGGCGATCGCCTCGCCCGCGAGCCGCACCGTGCCGCGCACGGCGACCGCGGCCTGCTTGCGCGTCCAGACGTAGCCGTCGCCGTGCGGGCAGACCGTCTGGACCCCCGCGTCCTCTTCGATGGCGAGGTCGATCGCGCAGTCGCCGTCGCGCACGGTCGCGCGCCCGGCGGCGAAGCGCACGGCCCGCCCGGGCCGGACGAAGACGGTGCGCTCGCGCAGCCGGCGCGCGTCGCGGTCCCAGACCGCCCACCACGCCTGCGGGAGCCCGAGGACGCGGGCGAACCCGATGCACAGCATCACGCGCTCACCGAACGCGCCGACGTAGCGCCAGCGCTTGAGCGCGCGGCCGTCGCGCAGGAGCGGCAGCCGGTCGGGCGGCAGCGGGAACGCGCCGGGGATCGGCGGTCCGTCGAGATCGCTTCGCCACGGGAGCACGGGCGGGTATGTTGACCGGCGAGTCAACATGAGGGCCGCCGCCGTCCAGCTCAACTCCGGTCCCGACCCCGCGGTCAACCTCGCGGCGGCCGACCGCCACGCGCGCGCCGCGGCCGCCGACGGCGCCGGGCTGGTCGTGCTGCCCGAGAAGTGGAACGTCCTGGGCACGCCCGAGCATCTGCGCGCCGGAGCCGAGCCGCTCGACGGCCCCGCAGTCACCTGGATGCGCTCGACGGCCGCCGAGCTCGGGCTCGACCTCGTCGGCTCCGTGGCGATCGCCGAGCCCGGCGCCGAGAAGCTGCGCAACGTCTGCGTCCACGCTGGACCCGATGGCGAGCTGCGCGCGCTCTATCGCAAGGTGCACATGTTCGACGTCACCGTCGAGGGGCGCGACTACCGCGAGTCGGCCGACGAGGAGCCCGGCGACGAGGTCGTCGTCTCGCGGACCGCCGGCGGCGTCGAGCTCGGGCTGAGCGTCTGCTACGACCTGCGCTTCCCCGAGCTCTACCGCGAGCTCGCGGTCCGCGGCGCGCGCATCCTCGTGGTGCCCGCAGCCTTCACGCTGGCGACCACGCGCGACCACTGGGAGGTCCTGGTCCGCGCGCGGGCGATCGAGGACCAGGCCTTCGTGGTCGCCGCCAACCAGATCGGCCAGGCCGGCGGCGGGCTGCGCTCGGGCGGGCGCTCGCTGATCGTCGACCCATGGGGCCTCGTCCTGGCCACCGCCCCCGACCGCGTCGGCCACGTCGTCGCCGACCTCGACCTCGACGCGCAGGAGCGCATCCGCCGCGAGCTGCCCTCGCTGGCCAACCGGCGGCCCGAGGTGTACGCGTAGCTCGTATGGCGAGCACGGCCCGCTCGCAGGCCGCGCGCGACAAGCGCCGGCAGATCCTCGACGCCGCGGTGCGCGTCTTCGCCCGCCGCGGCTTCCACGCCTGCCGCGTCTCCGACATCGCCGACGAAGCGGGTGTCGCCTACGGGCTCGTCTACCACTACTTCACGTCCAAGGACGAGGTGCTCGACACGGTCTTCCTCGAGCGCTGGAACGTCCTGCTCGACGTCATCCGCGAGGCCGATGCCGCCGATGATCTGTCAGCCCGCGACAAGCTGGCCCGGATCGCGACGTTCATCGTGGACTCCTACGCCCACGACCCTGACGTCATGAAGGTGATCATCGTCGAGGTCACGCGGGCTGCGAACTCGTTCGGGCGCACCCACCTCGACAAGATCCGCGAGGCATACGGGCTGATCGGCGACATCGTGGCCAAGGCTCAGGCCCGCGGCGAGTTCCGCTCGGACGTGACGCCGGAGTTCGCCGCGCTCGCGTTCTACGGCGCGATCGAGCAAGTTCTGACCGGCTGGATCTTCGCGCTGCTGCCCGCGGGCGAGACCGAAATCGCGCAGGCCAAGGCGTACGTCGTCCAGACCGTCTGCGAGGGACTCGACCGGCCCACGTGATAGGACTTCCCGCTTCATGAGCAACGACCTCACGAAGCGTCTGCTCTGGTCGGGGCTCCTGGCCGGACTCGGTGCGCTCGCGTCGATCGCGGTGCAGCGCACGGCCACGCTGATCTGGCATCGCGCGTTCGGGGAGGACCCGCCGGAATGAGCGCCGGCGACGTCCACACCCCGACGAGTGCCGGGCCGGAGACCGACAAGTCGCCGACCTTCGGCCCGCCGCCCGGCGCGCAGGCGCCGACGCCGCCGCTCGAGCGGCCCGAGGTGCAGGTCGGTGCCGCGTTCGCCGGCGGACTGCTGTTCGCCCTGATCCTCAAGCGCCTTGGCGGCTGAGCCGACCGGCAGCCCGCAGCAGATCGCGGCCGCGCTGCAAGAGGTCAGCGAGCGCGCGCAGCTGCTCGTGCGCGAGGAGATCGAGCTCGCCAAGACCGAGATCACCGAGAAGCTGCAGCGGATCGTGCGCGGCGCGGTGGTGGGCGCGGTCGCCGGCGTCTTCGTGCTCGCCGCGCTGCTGCTGATCCTGCACGGCTTCGCCTGGCTGGCCTGGTGGGTGCTCCCCGTCGGCGACAAGCAGAACTACTTCTGGGGCTTCTTCTTCGTCGCGGTCATCCTGCTGATCCTCGGGGTGATCGCCGGCTTCGTCGCCGCGCGCTTCTTCAGGTCGGGCACGCCGCCAAAGCCGGAGCTGGCCATCGAGGAGGCCCAGCGCATCCGCGAGACCGTGCAGAGGGCCTGATGCCGCAGCGCTCCTCGCAGGAGATCCGCGCCTCGATCGAGGCCAACCGCATGGAGCTCGAACGCTCCCTGCACACGCTGCGCGGCGAGCTCGCCGAGGCGGCCGACTGGCGCAAGCACCTCGAGCGCAACAAGAAGCAGGTGCTCATCGGGGCGGCGGTCGCGGGCTTCGTCATCGGCGGCGGGATCGCCGGGCTGACGGGCCTGTTCCGGCGCCGCTAACGGCGCCCGCGCCGCAACCCGCGCGCCGCCTCGAGCCGCCGGCGGTCGCGCTTGGTCGGCCGCCCGCCCTCGGGCGCGATCTGCCGGGCCGCGCGGCGCTCCTCCTTGTAGCGCTCGCGCGCCTCGCGGCTCTCCTCGGTCTCCTCGTAGAGCAGCGCCGCCTCGGCGGCGGGGCCGCGGCGCAGCGCCGTGGCGCGGACGATCACGCAGACGCGCACGGGGCCGAAGCTGACCTCGACCCGGTCACCGGGCCGGACGTCCTTGCTCGGCTTGGCGGCCTGCCCGTTGATGGCGACGCGCCCGCCCTTCAGGGCCTCGACGGCCAGCGCGCGCGTCTTCGCCAGTCGCGCGGCCCACAGCCAGCGGTCGATGCGGACGGGCTCCGAGGCGTCGCCGGCCATGGGCGCATGGTGACAAACGAGAGGGGCGCCCTCGCGGGCGCCCCTCGGTCGCGAACTGCTGCGGTTCCCGGGTCCGGTCAGCCGCCGAAGTCCTGGGTGGCGGTCACACCGTCGCCGCCCTCGGGGTCGCCGACGACCAGGCCGACGCCGATCGCGTTGTACGGGCCGAGGATGGCCTCACGGTGCCACCGGTGGCCGTTGGCGTCCGGAGGCTCGGTCATCCACCCGTCCTGGCCCCCGTGCGCGGGGTCGTACATGAAGTCGTTCGGCGTCGCGCCCGCGCCCCGCCAGCCGATGTTCTCGCGGCAGTTCGTGCACGCGGTACGCGGACCCTGGTCGGTGTCCTGGCACTGGGCGCCCGGCCAGCCGGCAGCCTGGATTCGGTCGCAGAACGTGTTGTTGTCGGGGTTGGTGTGGGCAAAGAACTGGCGGCCGACCATGTCCGTGCTGTGCGCGGTGGCCGTTCCGTGCAGCGTCGCATTCACGGCCAGCGGCGCGAGGCCGGCATTCGCGCGCTCCTTGTTGACCAGGCACGTGATCGCGTCCTCGGCGACGCCGATCGTGTCCTGGGTGATCGGCGCGTCGGCGCCTGCGCAGTCGCCGTTGCCGCCGCCGGTGTTGCCGCCGCCGGTGTTGCCGCCGCCGGTGTTGCCCCCGGCGTCGGGCGACCTGATCGTGAGCACGTCCGCGGTCATGCCGGCGCCGGTCGGGCCGTCGGTGGGATTGCCGTTGGACACCCCGGCGCCGATGGTCGTGACGTCGGGGTTCATGATCGCGTTGCCGTTCCCGGTCAGGATCCCGTCGAACAGCTGCTGGGCGGTCGGCGCGGGCACCAGGACCTCGACCGACTCGACGCAGACCGAGTTCGGGAAGCCGTTGTCTGCGACGCCGCCGCAGGCGTCGTTGGGGTAGTTCCTGGTGACGCGGTCGCTCTTGCTGCGCGCGAAGTCGGACAGCGACTGGTCCGGGGTGAGCTGCGGGAGGCCCGCGTTGGCCCGCGCGTCGTTGGCCAGGCAGATCAGCGCGTCGCTCGCCTGGGCCCGCTGCGCGATGGTGGCCTGGTTGAGCGGCACATCGGCGCCTGGGCAGGGCGCCGCATGGGCGGCGCCGGGCGCGGCGAACGCGGCCGCCGACAGGGCGGCGGCGATCAGGAGCCCCCCGCGGCGGAACGTGCGCCCGCGGCGGGGAGAGGTCATGGGGTGAGCCATCATGGTGTCCCTTTCCTTGGCCCCGGGCACGGCCGGGGCGAATGACGGAGTGTGCGTCAGGGACGGTCGTGGATGATCGGGCGCAATCCCACGACTCAAGGGTGGGGATCGCCCACCCCTACTCGCGGGTGAACGGCAGGACGTCCGTCAGCCAGCTGATGAACTCGTTCGGGTTCCGGCTCTGCATCCACACGCGGCCCGGGCCGGTGAACTCGAACACGAGGCCCTCGCCGCTCTTGAGCGACTGGATCACGCCGCCGGCCACCTTGCGGAGCTGGTACTGGGTCCCCTCGCTGTAGGCGACCATGTGCCCGGAGTCGAGCACCAGCGACTCGCCGGCGGACAGGTCGAGGACGTCGAGCGCCCCGTAGCACGACAGCACGACCTGGCCGTGGCCGGTCGCGTGCACGAGGAAGCCGCCCTCGCCGCCGAAGAGGTTCTTGAAGCCGCCCCATCTCGTGTCGATCTCGACGCCGGCGGCCGAGCACAGGTACGACCCGCGCGAGATGTTGAGCGCGCCGTCGACGTCGACGACTATGCAGTCCCCGGGCAGCCGCGCGGCGCAGTCGACCCAGCCGCCCTGCTGCGGCGCTGTGTAGGTCGTGACGAAGAACGACTCCCCGCCGAGCACGCTGCGCTTGAGTGACTTGATCATCCCGCCGCGCGCGCGAGCCTCGATGTCGACGCCCTGCGAGGTGGCCATCATCGCTCCGGACTCGGCGCGGATCGCCTCGCCCGGCTGCAGGATCGCCCGGGCGACGGCGAAGCTCGGAGCATGGCGGATCTCGACGTTCATGACGTTCCTCCAGAGAACTCGACGAGCCGGCGCGGGCAGCCGCCGACGCCGAGGAGGCCCGGCCCGACGTGCGCGCCGATGACCGGCCCGATCTCCGAGACCCACAGCGGCTCGGAACCGAAGAGCTCGCGGCCGGTCACGACGAGGCGCTCGGCCTGGTCGGGCGCCTGGATGTGCTGGACGACCCAGCCGTCGGCGCCGTCCTCGCGGCGGGAGTGCATGTACTCGACCAGGCGCTCATAGGCCCGGCCCGCCGTGCGGACGCGTTCGATCGGCAGGATCTCGCTCTCGATCGAGAGGATCGGCTTGATCTTCAGCGCCGCGCCGACCAGCGCCTGGGCCTTGCCGATGCGACCGCCGCGCTGCAGGTACTCGAGCGTGTCGACGGCGAACCAGATCTTCAGCACCTCGCGAACGCGGCGCGCGGCGTCCGCCGTGCCGCGCAGGTCCGCCCCGGCACGCGCGGCGCGCGCCGCGCCGAGCACGAGCAGCCCGAGCCCGCCGCACGCCGTCTGGGAGTCCATGACCTCGACGCGCCCGGCGTGCCCGCGCTCGGCCACCTGCTCGGCCGCCTGGCGCGCCGCGTCGACCGTTCCCGAGATGCCGCCGGAAAGGTGGATCGAGAGGACGTCGCGGCCCTCGGCGACCAGCGGCTCGTAGACGGCCAGGAAGTCGCCGATCGACGGCTGCGAGGTGGTGGGCAGCTCGCGCGCCACGCGCAGCCGCTCGTAGAAGTCCGTGAAGTCGAGCAGATCGACCTCGCGCTCCTGGATGCCGGGCCAGTTGACGTACAGCGAGACGAGCCGGATGCCCTCGGCATCGACGATCTCCCGGGGGAGGTAGTGCGTGGTATCTGCGACGACGGCGACCGACACGGCGCGCGGGAGCGTAACGGCGCCGGGCCGTCGTCGAAGACGACGGCGACCCCCGGCATCGCGCGGAGCCTAACCTCTGACCGTGCCATTCACCCTCGTCACCGGCGGCGCCGGGCTCGTCGGCTCGCACGTCGTGCGGCTGCTCGTCGCGCGCGGCGACGACGTGCGCGTGACCGTGCGCCCGACAACGCGGCTGGACAACCTCGCCGGGCTTCCGGTCTCGACGGTCACCGCCGACCTGCTCGACCGCGTCGCCGTGCGCCGCGCAATGCGCGGCGTGGACCGCGTGTTCCACGCGGCGGGGCTGGCGAACCTGCGCGCGCACCCGCAGTCGCTGTGGCGCACGAACGTCGAGGGCACGCGGGTGGTGCTCGAGGAGGCGCTGCGCGCGCGCGTCGAGCGCGTCGTGTTCACCTCCTCGGTCGCCGCGGTCGGACCTGCGCCCCGCCGCTCGACCGCCGACGAGACGCAGCCCTTCCCGGCCGGCGCGGACGCGATCCCGTACGTGCGCGCCAAGCGCGAGGCCGAGGTGCAGGCGCTGCGCATCGCGGCGCTCGGCCTGCCGCTCGTCATCGTCTGCCCGGCCCACATCTTCGGCCGCGGTGACGTCAACCACTCGTCGACCGAGGTCGTCCGGCGCTTCCTGCGCCGGCAGATCCCCGCCTACGTCGACGGCGCGCTGAACATCGTCGACGCCGAGGACGTCGCGCGCGGCCAGCTGCGCGCCGACGAGCGCGGGCGCGTGGGCGAGCGCTACATCCTCGGCAACCGCAACTTCACCCTCGACCGCCTCTTCGCCGACCTCGGCCGGCTCAGTGGCGTCGAGCCGCCCGCGCTGAAGCTTCCGCTGCCCGCCGCGCTCGCGCTCGCCCGCGGCCTCGAGGCGCTGCCCGGCACGCCGCCGATCACGGTCACCGAGGTGCGCGCGATCTCGCAGTGGTGGGCCTTTCGCTCGACCAAGGCGCGCCGCGAGCTCGGCTGGAAGCCGTCGCACCACGAGGACACGCTCGAGACGACCATCGCCTGGTACCGCGAGCGCGAGCCAGAGCGCCTGCGCCCGCCGGGCGACCGCCAGCCGCTGGCGCTGCGACTCGCGGGCGGCGCATTGCGGCAGGCCGACGGGCTGGCGGGCAGACTGGTCCCCTAGCGCGGGGCCGATCGCACGACCCCCACGCCCGGCTGACCGCGCCTCGCGGCGCCGGATCGCCACCCGCCGGGACCGGCCCGTGCCGCTGGCACTGTTCCGGTCCGGCGTCCGGCGCCCGGCATCCGCGATCCACGGCCATCCGGACGCGCGGGGCCGTACGATCGACCCCGACATGGCCACGCTCTACCGCTGCCGCACGCCCACCAACTGGCTGTGCCCGTGCGGCCGCGTGGCCCGCGAGCTGCGGCGCCACGAGGTCGAGCACGACATCGTCCGCGTCCCGCTGCGCCGGCGCGACCGCTCCGAGGTCGACGCGCTGACCGGGCAGCGCACCGTGCCCGTCCTCGTCATCGACGGCGAGGCGATCTGCGACTCCAAGCGCATCGTCGAGCACTTGGAGTGGCGCGCCGAAGACGTCTGAGCGCGGCTCACGCCCACGGGTCGACGACGAGCTTGCCGGCGCGCCCGTGCGCGGGCGCGAGCAGGCGGTCGGCGAGCCCGACGAGGCCGACGGTCTCGCCCGCGAAGGCCCGCCAGTCGACGCGCCCGCTCGCCAGCAGCGCGAGGGCGGCGTCGACCTCGGCGCGGTCGTGATGGAACGCGCCGCGCAGGTCGATCTCGTCGTAGTGCAGCGGCGCCGCGGGCAACGCGACGTCGGTGCCGTCCGGGCAGCCGCCGACGAGCATGACGGTCCCGCCGGGGGCGGCCGCCGCGAGCGCCGCGCGCCACGCGTCCGGACGTCCGACCGCCTCGAAGACGAGCCCGAAGCGCCCCGGCTCCAAGCCGTCCGCGGCCGCGGCCGCGCCCAGCGCGAGCGCCTGCTCGCGGCGCTCGGCGTGCGGGTCGGCGACCGTGACCGCGCGGCCGCCGAGGACGAGCAGCCGCGCCAGCATCAGTCCCATCGCGCCGCCTCCGACGACGGCCGCCTCGGCCGCGGGCACGTCGGCGGCGCGGCCGACCGCGTGCACCGCCGCGGCCAGCGGCTCGGCCATCGCTGCGCCCGCGGCGTCCAGCCCGGCGGGCACGGCGTGCAGCGCCGCCTCGGGCGCGGCGATCCATTGCGCGAAGCCGCCGACGACCCATCGCAGCTCGCGGCACAGCTGCGCCCGGCCGGCCCGGCACGCCGCGCAGGCGCCGCAGGCCACCGAGTCGCCGACGAGGACCCGCTCGCCCGTGTCCTCGCGCACGCCCGCCGTCTCGTGGCCGAAGCGGCACGGGTAGGGGCCGAGGATCCGGTGGCCGTGCAGCAGCGCCTTGCGGTCGGTGCCGCAGCACGTGCTCGCCTCGACCCGCACCAGGATCTCGCCGTCGCGAGGGACCGGCACCTCCTCGACGCGCAGGTCGCCCGGCGCGTGGAGGACCGCCGCCATCACGGCAGCACGACCGCCTTGAGCGCCTCGCCGGAGCGCGCGAGCTCCAGCGCGCGGCCGGTCTCCGCCAGGCCGAGGCGGTGGGTCACCCACGGGCGGGGGTCGACGGCGCCGCGAGCGAGCAGCGCGACGGCGGCGCGCATGTCGGCCGGTCCCGCCGACCAGCTGGTCAGCACGGTCAGCTCGCGGCGGAACTGCAGCGACCAGTCGATCGGCAGCGGCGTGCCCGGCGCGGGCGGCGTGGCGTAGAGCAGCAGCCGCCCGCCGGGGCCGAGCGCCTCGGCCGCGCGCACCGCGGCGGCGGGGGCGCCCGTGCAGACCACCGCGACGTCGACCTCCTCGCCGCCGTGCTCGCGCGCGCCGAGGGCGAGCGCGCGCTCGCGGCGCTCGGGCCGCGGCTCGCTGACGAACAGCGCGTCGATCCCGCGGGCGCGGGCCGCCGCGGTCACGAGCAGGCCGGCGCAGCCGGCGCCGGCGACGAACAGCCGCTCACCGGCCGCGACCGCCGTGCGGTCCAGCGCCCGCAGCGCGCAGCCGAGCGGCTCGGCGAAGGTGGCGACGACGGGGTCGAGCCCGTCGAGCGGCAGCAGCTCAGGCACGAGCTCGGCCGAGACCCGCACGCGCTCGGCGAAGCCGCCCGGCTCGAGCGCCGTCGAGCGAAAGCGCGGGCACAGCGTCTCGTGCCCGGCCGCGCACACCGGGCATTCGCCGCAGGGGACATGGTGGTGGACGACGACGCGATCGCCGATCGCCGGCCCACGGACCGCCGGCCCCACCGCGACGACCTCGCCGACCACCTCGTGACCGAGGACGGCCGGCAGCTTGGCCGCGACGTACGCGTCGCTGACGTCCGAGCCGCACACGCCGCAGGCCAGCACGCGGCAGACGACGCCGTCGGCCCCGGGCTCTGGCTCGGGCGCCTCCTCGAGGCGCACGTCGCGCAGGGCGACCGACCGCGCGACCCTCATGCCGGCGCGAGCTGGCGCACGCCGCGCTCGGTCACCAGCGCGGTGACCAGCGCCGCGGGCGTCACGTCGAACGCGGGGTTGCGGACCGGAACCTCGGGCAGCGTGACGAGCGCCGGGCCGAAGCGGCGGACCTCGTCGGCATCGCGCTCCTCGATGACGATGTCCGCGCCCGTCGGGGTCGCGGGGTCAAGCGTCGACTCGGGCGCGGCGACGACGAACGGGATGCCCGCCGCGCGCGCCGCCAGCGCGTGCGCGTACGTCCCGACCTTGTTGGCGACGTCGCCGTTGGCCGCGACGCGGTCGGCGCCGACGACCACCGCGTCGACCTCGCCGCGCGCGATCAGGCCCGCCGCTGCGGCGTCGACGCACAGCGCGTGGGGGAGCCCCATCCGCGCCAGCTCCCACACCGTCAGCCGCGCGCCCTGCAGCAGCGGCCGCGTCTCGCAGGCGAGCACCTCGACCGGCCCGCGCGCCGCGAGCGCGGCGATCACCGCGAGCGCCGTCCCGCCCTCACCGCCGCAGGCCAGCGCGCCGGTGTTGCAGTGGGTGAGGATCCGGCGACACCCGGCCAGCAGGTCGGCCCCGTGCCGGCCGATCGCCGCGTTGGCGGCCTCCTGCTCGTCCTCGATCGCCTGTGCCTCGGCGCGGGCCGCCTCCGCCGCGCCCGCCGGCCCGGCGGACCGCGCCGCGGCGGCGACCCGGTCGATGGCCCATGCCAGGTTGACCGCCGTCGGCCGCGCGGCGCGCAGCTGGGCCGCGGCGGCCTCGAGCGCCTCGGGATCCCGTGCGAGCTCGACAGCCAGCGCCCATCCGGCGACGACGCCGATGAGCGGCGCCCCGCGGACGGCCAGGCGCCGGATCGCCCCGGCCGCGTCCGCGGCGGAGCCCAGCGCGAGCCATCGCTCCTCATGGGGCAGGGCTGTCTGGTCGATGACCTCGAGCCGGCCGCCGGCGTGGCGGATCGCCGTGATCACGGCCAAAGCGTAGGCCCGATCGGCGAGCGGGCCACCTGCACCGTCTAGCCTGCCACCGCTGATGCCCCGGCTCCGTCTCGCCGCCGCGACGGCCCTGGCCCTCCTCGCCGCCGCAGCGCCGGCGCAGGCCGGCGACCCGATCATGCCGCTGTCCCAGGTCCAGAAGGGCATGCGGTGCACGGGCCTGTCGGTCATCCAGGGCACCGACATCTCGTCGTTCGACGTCGAGGTGCTCGACGTCGTCGCCGGCGACCCGGGCGCGCACCAGCCGCTGATCCTCGTGCGGGTCTCCGGCCCGGCCGTCGACACGACCGGCATCGCCGAGGGCTTCTCCGGCTCGCCGATCATCTGCCCCGACCAGGACGGCGTCCAGCGCATCGCCGGGGCGATCGCGTTCGCCAGCGGCGACTACGGCGGCCACGTCGTCCTGGCCACGCCGATCGAGTCGATCCTCGGCCTGCCGGTCGACCCTCCGCCCGGCACGCGGCGCAACGCCAAGGCGGCGCGCCACCCGCGGCCGCTGCTCGCGCCGCTGTCGGTCGGCGGCCTTTCGCCGCCGGTGGCGCGCGCGTTCCGCGCCGTCGCGGCCCACCAGCACCGCAGCCTGACGACGGCGCCGTTCGCGCCCGTGACGTCCGCCTTCCCGCCGCAGCAGCTGCGGCCCGGGTCGTCGCTCGCGGTGGGGCTGGCCAGCGGCGACATCACCGCCGGGGCGGTCGGCACGGTGACCTACGTCGACGGCGACAAGGTGTGGGGCTTCGGCCACCCCTTCGACGCGACCGGCCGTCGCGAGCTGCTGCTCAAGGACGCCTACGTCTACACGGTGATCGGCAACCCGGTGGGGATCGGCGACGCCATCTCGCAGAAGCTCGCCGCGCCCGGGCACGACCTGGGGACGATCACCGTCGACGGCACGAGCGGCGTCGGCGGGCGCCTGGGGCCGCTGCCGCCGCTGATCCCGATCCGCATCGACGCGACCGACGCCGACACCGGCGAGCACCAGGTGCTCAACGCCCAGGTGCCCGACGAGACCGCCGTGGGAGAGCCGTCGGGCGGCTCGGCCCTCGCCCTCGCCGCCCCGATGGCGGTGTCGCAGGCGGCGTTCGCGGTCCTCGACAGCGCGCCGGCGCGGCTGAGCGGCTCGATGTGCGTCCGGATCACGGTGCGCGAGCGCCCGCGCCCGATCGGCTTCTGCAACACGTACGTCGGCGCGGGCGGCGGGCCGCAGGGCGATGACTCCGCCGTCCCCGCCGCCGCGCTCGTCGCCGACCTCTCCGACGCCCTCTCGTCGATCGACGCCTTCAAGCTCGGCGAGGTCCATGTCACCGGGCTCACCGTGCGGATGACGCTCGAGCGTGGGCTGCGCCAGGCCTACCTGCTGCGCGCCCGCGCGCCGCAGGTCGTGCACCGCGGTCGCCAGGCCCGCGTGCGCCTGACGCTTCAGCGCGTCTACGGCCATCGCTTCACGCGGACGGTGACCGTGCGCGTGCCGGCCGGCGCCCCGCTCGGCCGGCGCGACCTCGTGCTCGCCGGCACGCCGGCCGACGGAGGAGCCGCCGCCGACGGGGTGCTCGACCTCGGTCTCGGCCCGGGCGCGGCCGACGACGGAGCGGGGCCGCGGTCGGTCGCCGCGGTGGCCCGCCGGATCGAGGCCCTGCACCGCTACGACGGCGTCCGCGTGGCCTTCGCGCTGCCCGGCGAGCGCGCCGAGGGCGGCGAAAAGGCGTACCGCGACCCGGACCTGCGGATCAGCGGGCGGGCGCGCGTGCCGGTCGTCGTCAGCCGCTGACGCGGCGAAGCCCGCCAGCTACCCGAGCCGGTTCTCGATCCCGAGCGGCGCGGCGGCGGGGTTCGCGCCGGCCGGCGCCTCCTCCTGCGGCGCGGGCGCCGCCTCGACGCCGAGCGCCTGCGCCAGTTCGCCGGACTCGTACATCTCCATGATGATGTCCGAGCCGCCGATCAGCTCGCCCTTGACGAAGAGCTGCGGGATCGTCGGCCAGTTCGAGAGCGCGCTGAGCTCCTGGCGGATGCGCGGGTCGGGCAGGACGTCGACGGCGGCGAACGGCACGTCGAGCGCCTGCAGGCACGCGGTCGCCCGCGCGGAGAAGCCGCACGCCGGCGCCTCGGGGACGCCCTTCATGAAGAGGATGACCTCGTTGTCGCGGATCGCCTCGGCGATCGCGTCGCGGAGGGGGTGCTCGGAGTCGCTCATGTCAGTCGGCCTTCGTCGTCAGGGACAGGGCGTGGATGGGCCCGCCGATCTCGTCGCCGAACACCGCGTAGACCATCCGGTGCTGCTCGATGCGCGTCTTGCCCGCGAAGACGGGGGAGACGACGGTGGCCCGGAAGTGGTCGCCGCCGCCCGTCCAGTCCTCCACGGCGACGCGGGCTTCGGGGATGGCGGCCTCGATGCGCTGCTTGATCTCGTCGGGCGTGGGCATCTTGTCCATGACAGCGTACCGGCCGCTACACTTTGTGAAGCATGATCACGCTGACCGAAACCGGCGCCGAGAAGGTGCGCGAGTTCCTCGCCGCCCAGGGCGCGGACATCCAGACCGCCGGCCTCCGCGTCGGCGTGCGCGGCGGAGGCTGCTCGGGGTTCCAGTACAACCTCGCCTTCGACCAGCAGCGCGACGGCGACGCGGTGTTCGAGGACCACGGCCTCAAGCTGCTCGTCGACCGCACGAGCCTGCCGTACGTCTCCGGCTCGATCATCGACTACGTCGACTCGCTGCAGGGCGCGGGCTTCCAGGTCAACAACCCGAACGTGGTCGCCGCGTGCGGCTGCGGCTCCTCCTTCCGCGTCGCCGACGAGGAAGAGGTCTCGGCGCTCTAGTCGGCCGCGCGGGTGCGGGGGTCCTCCCCAGCACCGGGCGGCGCGGGCCGAGGAAACGCCTCTGCTGGGGTCTCGCCGCGGCGCTCGCCGTCGCTGCCGCTTCCGGCTGCGGCGGCGCCGGTGAGCCGCGCCCGCCGCTGGCCCTCGGGGTCACCGAGGCCAACCCGTACCTCGTCGCGCCTGGCGTGGTGCCCGAGCGCTTCGAGCGCTGGCGCGACCTGCTCGCCGGGCTGCGGCCGCGCTACCTGCGCCTGCTGGTCGTCTGGTCGCGCGTGCAGCCGCGCCGTGACGCGCCGCCCGACTGGTCGCAGCCGGCCGACGGCTGCCTGCGCGGCCGCCCGCCGTGCGAGCCGTTCGCCGGGGTGCGCGACGAGCTGCGCGCCGCCCGGGCCGCCGGGCTGCAGGTCGTCGTGACGATTCTCGCCACGCCGCGCTGGGCGGCCGCGCGCCCGGCCGGCTGCGAGCGGCCCGGGACCCAGCCGTCGTCGCGCATGCCGGCCGGTCTGGGCGCCTACCGCGCGCTGGTCCGCTCGCTGCTGGCCGAGGGCCGCCGCGATGGCGCCGACCTGCGCTTCTGGAGCGCGTGGAACGAGCCCAACCACCCGGCGTTCCTCAACCCGCAGCGCGCCGGCTGCGGCGCCGACGCGCCCGGGCTCGCTCCCGCCCGCTACGCCCGGCTCGTGCGCGCGCTGCGCGCCGAGCTGGACGCGGCCCCCGGCGACCAGCGGATCGTCCTCGGCGAGACCGCCGCGCTGCGCTCGTCGACGGCGACCACGACCGGCGCCGCGGACTTCGCCCGCGCGCTGCCGCGCGACGTCGCGTGCTCGGCCGGCGTCTGGGCGCAGCACGCCTACGTCGACGTCGAGAGCGACCTCGCCGGCGACGCCGATCCCGGCGCGGTCGTCCGCGACGTCGAGGCGGCGCTGGCATCGCACGGCTGCGCCGGGCCGCCGCCGCGCGTGTGGGTCACCGAGACGGGCGTCGCGGCGGGCAGCGGGCGCGACGGCTGCCGCGCGCTCGCCCGCGCCCTGCAGGCGTGGGCGGGCGACCCGCGCGTGGACGCCGCCTTCCAGTACACGTTCCGCGAGGACGACGCGTTCCAGGTCGGGCTGGCCGACGCCGAGCTGACGCGCCTGCGGCCCGCGTACGCGGCGTGGCGCGGAGCGGCCGACGGAACGCCCGCGCACTGCTAATGGATCAGCCCGACCGCCTGCTCGACGCTGACGGCGCGGCCCAGCAGCTGATCGCTCACGGCGACCCCGAAGAGCTCGGCGGCGGGCCGCAGGCTGACGAGCGCCAGCCCGCCGCCCATGGCCAGCAGCAGCCGGCGGAGGCGCAGCAGCGCGCCGAGCACGCCGGGATCGACGCGCGCGACGTCGGACATGTCGATCACGATCCGCGTCCGGCCGCTGTGCGCGCCCTCCAGGACGGCGAGCTGGAGATCGCGCGAGAGCGCCAGGTTCGCGCGGCCGTGCAACGTGATGACGGACGTGCGGTCGTCGAGCGCGTGCGCGTCAATCATCGACGCCCTCGACGAGCTCGGCCTCGATGGCCTCCACGTGCTCGTCCCTTCGGACAAGCTCCGCGATCTCGTCGCGCAGCTCGCCAACCATCGCCTCGCCCTTCGGTGAACCCTTGGCGGAAGGACGGTACAGATTTCGATCTCGACCGCCCAGAGCCCCGGGCCCGGTTTACCATCAAAGGTATGGCAGCTGACACCGGTCGGCGCATGCGCGCGACCGTCGTCCGCTTCGGCCCGGAGCTCTACGAGGAGATGCAGGCCGAGGCGGCGCAAAATGGCGTGAGCGTCGCCCAGTTCGTGCGCGAGGCCGTCGTCGCGCGCATGGCGTACACGGCGGGCCGCCGCAACGACGGCGAGTACGGCCGCGCCGCGCGCCAGGCCGCGGAGCGCTTGCGCGCGGAGTCCTCGGCCGTCCGGGCCGGCAAGGACTGACGGCGCTCAGGTGATGCGGCCGCCCGCGGATTCGACCTCGGCGAGGGCGCGGTCGGCGTCGCCGGGCTGGGCGTCGATGCCGCGGACCCCGGCGCGGTCGATCTCGACGTCGAAGCCCTCGCGCAGCGCGTCGAGGGCGGTGGCCCGGACGCAGTAGTCGGTCGCCAGGCCGACGACGGTCACGCGATCGATCCCGCGCTCGCGCAGCAGCGTCTCGAGGCCCGTGCCCTCGAAGCCCGAGTAGCCCTCCGTCGCCGGGTCGGTCCCCTTGTCGACGATCACGTCGACGCGGTCGCGCGGCAGCGCGGCGTGCAGCTCGGCGCCCGGCGTCCCGGCCACGCAGTGCGGCGGCCAGGGGCCGCCCTGCGCGGCGAAGGAACCGTGGTCGGGCGGGTGCCAGTCGCGCGTGGCGACGACGAGGCCGAAGCGCCCGGAGTCGACGAGCTCGCGCACCCGCTCGCCGATCGCGTCGCCGTCCGGCACAGCCAGCGCGCCGCCGGGCGTGAAGTCGTTCTGGAAGTCGACGATGATCAGCGCCTCGGCCATGACGATCTAGCCTAGACCGCGTGGCCGTCCTGCCCCAGGCGCTGCGCCGCGCCCTGCCCGACCGCGTCCGCGACGATGTGCGGCTGCGCGCGCTCGCCGTCGGGGCCGGGCTGATCCCGCCGCGGACGATGCACTCGGCCGAGGAGCGCGCGCTGCTGCAGCGCCTCGCGCGCGGGGCGCGCCGGGTGGTCGAGATCGGCGTGTACGAGGGCGCGTCGGCCGCCGCGCTGTGCGACGTCCTCGGGCCTGACGCCGAGCTGCACCTCGTCGACCCCTTCGGCCACCACCCGACGGCGCTGCCGGCCGGCTGGGGCGCCACCGAGCGCGCCAGCCGGCGCGTCGTCGCCCGCGCCGCGCGGCGCGGCGGTGGCCCCCGGGTGGTCTGGCACGTCGAGCTCAGCCAGGACGCCGCGCGCGGCTGGAGCGCGCCGGTCGACCTCGTCTTCGTCGACGGCGACCACGCCGAAGCGGCGACTCGCCTGGACTGGGAGCTCTGGCATCCGCACGTCGTGCCCGGCGGCCACCTGCTCTTCCACGACGCGCGCGAGGGCGTGCCCGGCGGGCGCGGCCTGCCCGGGCCGACGCGCGTCGTCGACGAGCTGTTCCGCGGCGCTCAGCCGCTTGGCGGCTGGTCGATCGCCGCCGAGGTCGACCGCACCGTGGCGGTGCGAAAGAACATCCGGTAGGCGTAGACGAAGTAGACGGCCGCGAGGGCCATCCCCAGCGGCCACCAGACGAGCGCCGTGCGCAGCGCATCGTGGCCGGCCGCGGCCGCGCTCGCCGTCAGGCCGTAGGGCCGGTGCTCGTGGGCGGGCAGGACGTACGGGTACAGGCCGGCCGCCATCGTCGTCAACAGCCCGGCGATGAACAGCGCCGAGCCCGTGAAGGCGCGACCCCACCGCCCGCGCCGCTGCGCGGTGATCGTCACGACGAGCGCCGCGGCGGCGAGCAGCGGGAAGACGAGCCGCCAGGGGTGATCGGTCAGGTTGGTCAGCATGCTCTCGCGCACGGCCGCGGTCGGTCCGATCAGGACGACGAAGAGTGCCGCCGACCCCCATGTCAGCCGCGGCGCCCACCTGCGCGCCCGCGCGGCGAGGTCGTCCGCGCCGCGCAGCGCGAGGAAGCCCGCCCCGTGGGCGCAGAGGACCACGAGGCCGAAGACGCCGATGAGGAGCCCGTACCAGTTGAGGATCTCGAAGAGCCCGAGATGGAAGTAGCCGTCGGGCCCGAGGGGGACGCCGCGCACGACGTTGCCCAGCGCGACGCCGAAGACGAGCGCCAAGGCGGCCGACGACAGCGAGAAGACCGTGTCGCAGGCGGACCGCCACAGCGGATTGTCGAGCTGGTGGCGCAGCTCGAGGGCCAGCCCGCGCCCCACGAGCAGCCAGAGGACGAGGATCAGCCCGAAGTACAAGCCGCTGAACGCGGCGGCGTAGGCGGCGGGGAAGGCCATGAAGAGCACGCCGCCGCTGGCGATCAGCCACACCTCGTTGCCGTTCCAGACCGGCCCGATCGCCTCGGTGGCCTCGTCGCGCTCGGCGTCGGTGCGCCCGAGCAGCAGGTGCAGGGCGCCGACGCCGAGGTCGAAGCCGTCGAGGACGACGTAGACGGTGACCATGGCCGCGAGGAAGCAGAACCAGGCGGTGGGCATTGGTCAGGCGGTGCTCACCGCTGCGGCGGTGGACGGCGTCGGCGGCTCGAGGTCCTCGGGCCCGCGGCTGATGATCCGCACGAGCAGCATGAGGTAGAGGATCCCGACGAAGAGGTACAGCCCGGCGAAGCCCAGCAGCGTGAAGATGCCGGTGCCCGCGGGGACCGAGCTCGCCGGCGAGGCGCCCTCCGCGGTGCGCTGCAGGCCGTAGACGAGCCACGGCTGGCGGCCGGTCTCGGCCGTCGCCCAGCCGGCGATGTTGGCGATGTAGGTGAAGGGGAAGGCGAGCATCAGCGCCCACAGCATCGGCCTCGACGTGTACAGGCGCCCGCGCCAGAGGAGCAGCGCGGCGAGCGCGGCGATGGCGACGAGGATCGTCCCCAGGCCGACCATGATGTGGTACGCGTAGTAGACGAGCGGGACCGAGTCGGGCCAGCGGTTGGTGGGGATGTCGTTGAGCCCCTGCACGCGCTCCGTCCAGTTGCGCGACGTCAGGAAGGACAGGAAGTCGGGCAGCGCGACGGTCGACTCGAGCTTGCGCTTCTCGGTGTCGGGGTTGCCGATGATGACGAGCGGCGCGCCCTTCTCGGTCGGGAAGATGCCCTCCATCGCCGCGAACGTGGCCGGCTGGTGCTGGAAGACGTTGTGGGCCTGGCGGTCGCCGGTCGGGAAGATCTGCAGCGAGCAGAAGATCAGCGCGCCGACGACGCCGACGCGCACGCAGATGCGTGCGAACTCGTGGTGGCGATCCGACAGCAGGAAGAACGCGCCCATCGCCGCGAGGACGAACGCCCCGGTGATCGCGGCACCGCTCATGTTGTGCGCGTATTGCCACGGCAGCCACGGGTTCGTGAGCATGCCCCCCAGCGAGCTCAGCTGCAGCCGGTCGCCGGCGCGGTCGTAGGCGACGGGGTGCTGCATCCACGCGTTCGTGGCGAGGATGAAGAAGCCCGACAGCCACGAGCCGGCGAACATGAACAGCGAGCTGATCCAGTGGATGCGCGCGCTGACCCGGTTGCGGCCGGCGAGGAAGACGCCGAGGAAGACCGACTCCGCGAAGAACGCGAACACACCCTCCATCGCCAGCGTCTGGCCGATGACGCCGCCGGCGAAGTTCGAGAAGGCCGCCCAGTTCGTGCCGAACTGGAACTCCATCGGGATGCCGGTGACCACGCCCACGCCGAAGTTGACCGCGAAGATCTTGGCCCAGAACCGTGCGGCGGACTCGTAGCGCTCGCGCTCGCCGGCGGTCTTGCGCAGCAGGATGAGCCGCCGGTTCTCGCGCCCGAGGTAGCTCACGGTCTTGAGGTAGGCGATGAAGAGCGCCAGCCCCATCGTGAGGATCGGGAAGAGGTAGTGGAACGTGATCGTGAGCGAGAACTGCAGGCGGTCGACGGTGACGTGATCGCTCACGGTGAGCGGGACGCTACCTCGGCGCGACGAGCACCAGTCGCCCGCGCGCGGCGCGCACGTCGACGGCCAGTCGCCGGGCGGCGCGCAGCCGGCGCAGCGTGCGCGGCCCCAGCCGCAGCCGCACGAGCACCGTGCGGCCGGCGGCGGCGCGCAGCGGGGCGCGGGCGAGGCGCACGCCGCCGCGCGTCAGCGACAGCGTCCCGGCGCAGGGCGCGACGCATCGCACCCGCACGGCGAGGCGCCCCGTGCGCGAGACGCGGGCCCGGCGGGTCAGCAGGACGATCCGCGCGGCGGGGCGCGGGGTCGTCGACGGGCTCTGCGCCGGCGTGCTCGCGGGCGGCTCGCTCGGCGGCGCGCCCGCCTCGCTCGGCAGCGCCTGCCAGTCCGGCGACTCTTCGAGCGACGGCGCGTCGGTGAGCCGCCGCTCCGCGCCGGCGGCGTCGCGGATCCACAGGTCGCTGTTGACCTTGTCGTCGCGCGTGAACACGACCGCGCCGCTGCCGTCCGGCGCCCAGGCCGGCCCCTCGTCGTGGACGTCGTTGACGGTCAGCCGCTGCTGGTCGCTGCCGTCGGCGGCCATCGTCCAGAGCTCCATCGTCGCGTAGGTCGCGTTGCGCGGATCGTCGGCGCCGAGCTCGCCGCGCTCGAAGGCGATGCGCGCCCCGTCGGGCGACCACGAGGGCGCGGAGTCGAAGATCGCGTTGTCGGTGAGCTTCACCGGGTCCGTGCCGTCTGCGCGCGCGACGTAGATCTCGGGGTCGCCGTCGATGTCGCTGCGGTAGACCAGGCGCGTCCCGTCGGGCGAGAGCGCCGGATAGCGCTCGTCGCCCGGCGTGGTGACGAGCGGCCGGGGGTTGGCGCCGTCGGCGTCCATGATCCAGACGTCGGGATTGTTGTCGCGGCGGTCCGAGCGGAAGACGATCTGGCGCCCGTCCGGCGACCACGCGGGCTGGCTCGAGTAGCGCGGGTCGTTCGCGGCCGGGTTCGGCGTGTCGGTGATCGGGTGCGCGCCCGTCCCGTCGGCGTTGACGACCCAGATCTCGCTGTCGCCGTCGGGCCCGACCCGGAAGGCGACCCTCGCGCCGTCCGGCGACCACGCGGCCTGCCCCTGGCGCGTCTCGTCGGCGACCAGCCGCGTCCACGGCCCGCCGGCGGGGTCGACCGTGTACAGCCGGTCGGCGCTGGTGAAGAGGATCCGGCCGTTGCGGCCGGGGAACGCGGCCTGCGAAGAGGCCGGGAGGGCGAGCGCGAGGACGGCGACGGCGGCGAGCAGCGGCTTCATGCGGGCGCGTTGTCCAGAGACTCCCACAGGTAGCGGCAGGCGAGCGTGCGCCACGGCCGCCAGGGCTCGGCGATGCGCTCGAGCTCGGCGGGGCCGGGGATCGCGGCGAGCCCGTAGGCGCGCTCGACGGCCCGGCGGATGCCCAGGTCGCCGACCGGCAGAACGTCGGGCCGCCCGAGCTGGAACATCAGGAACATGTGGGCGGTCCACTCGCCCAGGCCCTTGACCGCGACGAGCTCGCGCATGACCTCGTCCTCGGGCAGCTCGTCGAGGCGGTCGAGCTCGATCGTCCCGTCGAGGACGTGCTCGGCCAGCGAGCGCAGGTAGCCGACCTTCGGGCGCGACATGCCGACCGCGCGCAGCGCCTCGGGGTCGGCGGCGAGGATCTGCTCGGGTGTCGGCGCGTGGCCGTCGAAGTGCTCCTCGAGGCGCCCGTAGATCGTCGACGCCGCCTTGACCGACAGCTGCTGGCCGACGATCGAGCGGACGAGCGCGGTGTAGTGGTCGCGGCCGCGGCGGTGCGCGGGCACGAGGTCGATCTCGCCGTGCGCGTCGATCAGGCGCGCGATGACCGGGTCGGCCGCCCGCAGGTGGGCCAGTGCCGCATCAGGCAACGGTCACCCCGTTCGGCGGGCCCGACCCACGGGCTTCGCCCGCGTGTGCCCGGCCACGCCTGGCGCCACCCGTCGATCCTCGACGTGGCGCGCCACGCCTTCGGATGACGGTCGACGCCAGCCACGACGATCGCTCCGCCGAGCCGGGGCGACCGTCGCCCGACGCGGCACCGCGCGGGCCGGCTACGGCTGTCCCTCCACGGCGCCCGGGACGCCGGTGTTCGTCGAGTACTGCGGCTGGATGCGCATCTCCGGGCGGAAGGAGTGCACCGCCTGGGCGACCGCGATCGCGGCCTCGGAGAACCCCGTGGCGATCAGCTTGAGCTTGCCCTCGAAGGTGGTGATGTCGCCGCACGCCCACACGCGGTCGAGGTTCGTCTTCATGAGCTGGTCGACGACGATCGCGCCCTTGGAGATCTCCAGGCCCCAGTCCTTGAGCGGCCCGAGCTTGGTCGAGAAGCCGAGCTGCAGCAGCAGCGCGTCGATGTCGAGGTCCAGCGGCTCCGGTCCCTCCAGGTGCACGCGCTGGAGCGTCCCGTTGCCGGCGACCTCGCGCACGGTGTAGGGGATGTGCACCTCCACCTCGCCCGCGTCGGCGAGGTCCATGACCTGCTTGACGGTCACCTCGTGGGCGCGGAAGCCGTCGCGGCGGTGGATCAGGTGCACGCGCTCGGCGGTGTCCTGGAGGTTGATGACCCAGTCGAGCGCGCTGTCCCCGCCGCCGACGATGGCCACGCGCTTGCCGGCGAAGGCCGCCTTCTCGGAGACCAGGTAGTGGACGCCGCGGCCCTCCCAGGGCTCGAGGTCGATCTCGCTGACCGGCAGCCTCTTGGGCTCGAACGCGCCGTGGCCGCCGGCGATGATCACCGCGCGCGAGCGCAGCTCGCCGCCGTCGGTGTGCAGGACGACGACGTCGTCCTCCCACGAGATCGATTCCGCGGTCGTCTCGAGATGGACGGGCACGTCGAACTGGTCGAGCGTCTGCGCCTTGAGCTGGTCGACGAGGTCCTTGGCGAGGACGCGCGGGTGGCCGGGCACGTCGAAGATCCACTTCTCGGGATAGAGCGTGGTCAGCTGGCCGCCGATGTCGGGCAGGGAGTCGATGATCCGGGCGCTGGCCTCGCGCATCCCCGCCCAGAAGGCGGCGGACAGCCCGACCGGGCCGGCCCCGATGATCGTGATGTCGCGAACGTCGTCGACGTCGCTCACGCCAGCGACGCCTCTTGGGTGACGGTCTCGCCGTCGAGCGCGTTGAGCGCGCGCTCGAGCGAGACGGCGATGCACGTGAAGCTCGGCGTGTCGCGCAGCGTGTACGCCGAGGACTCGGTCCCGCGCAGACGCTGGACGAGATCGAGGAAGGCCCCGGCGTCGTCGGTGTCGAAGGCGACGACGAACTCCTGGTCGTCGAGGCCGAAGCAGTAGATCGTGTGGTTGTCGACCGTGGGGTACTGCTTCCCGACGGCGATGTGGTCGGCCATGATCCGCCCGCGCTCGGCCGCCGGCAGCGCGTACCACGGCCGCGTCTTGATGAAGGGGTAGACGAACAGGTACTTGCCGTGGAAGGCGCGAGGCTGCTCGCGGCGCTCGTCGGAGTACTCGCTCGGCTTGCGCAGCCCGAGGAACGAGTACGGCTGCGTCGCCCATTTCGCGACCCCCGACTGCCCGAGCACGACGTGGAACTCGTGGATGCGGTCGAGGTTCTCGGCCTCGGCGACCAGCATGAGATCGGCGTCCCCGCGGGTGCCGACCAGGCTGAAGGACTGCAGGAGATGGTCGGCGGCGAAGTCCTGGCAGGCGGCGAGGAACTCGCGCTTGTGCTCGGCGCGCTCGGCCGCGGGGAGGCGGCGCCAGGCCGGGTCGAGCTTGAAGAAGGTGTACTTGACGAAATGCCGCGTCGCCATGCCGTGACGACGATAGCGGGCGCGCTGCTCGCGCTCTTGTGCTTCGCAGCACCTTCTCAGGCTGCGCCGCGGCGCGCCGTGCTCGCGTTCGTGCCCCACGTGCCGCTCGAGCGGCTCGCGGTCCTCCCGGGCGCGTCGGTCGGGCTGCTCGGGGCCACGCAGGGGCGCTACGAGGAGGTCCAGGCGCTGCTCGACATCACGCAGGGGACACGGACGTCGTTCAACGCCTACGACCCGCGTGAGCTGCCGGCCGTCGGGATCGCCCGGGGGCGGATCCTCGGCTGGGACGCGCTCGTCCGCCGCGCCGGCGCCGCGCCCGCCGAGGTGGTGCCCGGGCTGGTCGCTTCGTCGCTGCCGGGCGGCGCGGCGTTCGCCGGCGGCACCGAGGACGAGGCGATCGCGGCCGCGGACCGGCATGGCCGCTTCGCGCCCGCACGCAGCGTGCGCGCCGGCCTGCGCCGCCACGCGCTCGTCGTGACCGTGGTGCGCGGGACGGCCGCGCTGCGCCGGCTCGTCGCCGAGCGCGATCGCGCGACGCTCGTGCTCGCCGTGCGCGCGCCCCCGCCGACCGCGCGGCGCGCGCAGCTGCTGCCGGTCGCGGCCTTCGGGCTCGGCGGCGGGCGCGAGCTGACGTCCCGCACGACGCGCACCGACGGCCTGGTCACCGGCATCGACGTGGCGCCGACGATCCTGCGCTGGCTCGGAAGGCCCGTGCCCCGCCAGATGCAGGGCCAGCCGCTGCGTCCCGACGGCGCGATCGACGTCTCCGCGCTGCGGAGCTTCGACGCCCGGCTGCGCGTCGTCTCGGCGCGGCGCCTGCCCACGCTCTGGATCCTCGGCGCCCTGTGGCTCGTGGTCGTGGCCGTGCTGCGCTCCCGGCGGGCCGTGCGGATCGGCGGCCTCGCGGTGCTGTGGGTGCTGCCGGTGCTGCTGGCGTTCGCGGCGGCGCGGCCGGGGCGCGTCGTCGAGGAGGTCGGCGTCGGGGCGTCGGCGCTCGTCCTCGCGGCGCTGACCGACCGGCTGGTGGCCTGGCCTCGCGCGCCGCTGGTGCCCGCGACGATCGGCGTTGTCGCCTACGTCGCCGACCTGGCCGCCGGCTCGTCGCTGATCGTGCGTTCGCTGTTCGGTCCCAACCCCCTGTTCGGCGCGCGCTTCTATGGGGTGGGCAACGAGCTCGAGGCGACGCTGCCTGTGCTCATGCTCGTCGCCGTCGCGGCGGCGCTGTGCCCCCGCGGGCGATCGCGCGGCGCGGCGCTCGCCTTCGCGGCGGGCGGCGTGGTGCTCGGCGCGGCGGTGGGCGCGGGGCGGCTTGGCGCAGATGTCGGCGGCGTGATCACCGTCGGCGCGGGGACGGCGGTCGCCGTCGCCCTCGCGGCGCCGGGCCGCCTGACGGGCCGGCGCGTGGCGCTCGTCGTCCTGGCGCCCGCCGCGGCGCTGGTCGCCCTGGCCGCGCTCGACCTCGCCACCGGCGGAGATTCGCACTTCACCCGCACCGTCCTGCGCGCCGGGGACCGCACGGCGCTCGAGGACGTGATCGCTCGCCGCTACGAGCTCGCCTTCCACGTCCTCATGCGCCCGGCGATGCTCGTCTTCACGCCGCTCGCGCTGGCCGCGATCGTCCTCGGGATCCGCCGCCGCGACGCGCTGCTGCGCGGGATCCCCGGCGCTCCGCTGTGGGGCGCGGCGCTCGGCGGCGCCGCCGCCGCCGGCGTGGCCGGCGCCCTGTTCAACGACTCCGGACCGCTGCTGCTCGTCTTCTCGGTCTTCGTCGCGGCGTGGGTCGCGGCCTATCTGCGGGCCGGTGTCGGGCGGTCCTCAGATGGCTGACCCCGCGGCCCCCGTGCCCGGATGACCGTGGGTCGCGGCCCATCTGCGGGCCGGTGTCGGGCGGTCCTCCTAGACTCTTCGCGATGCGCATCGCCCTGGTGTCGCCCTACTCGTGGACGTACCCAGGGGGCGTGACGCGGCACATCGAGGCCCTCGCCGAGCAGTTTCTCGCCGGTGGCCACGACGTCCGCGTGCTCGCGCCCTACGACCCCGACGACCGCCTGAGCGCGCGGCTGCACCGCGGTGCGCGCCCGCAGCCGCGGCCGGCGCCCGACCACCTGGTCAGGCTCGGTCGCACGATCGGGATCCCCGCCAACGGGGCGGTGTCGAACATCTCGCTGACGCCGTATGGGATCACGACGATGCGCCGCGAGCTGCAGGCGTTCGCGCCGGACGTGGTGCACCTCCACGAGCCGATCGCCCCCGCGCCGTGCTGGGATGCGATGTGCGCGATCGACGCTCCGCTGGTCGGGACCTTCCACACGTACTCGACCAACGCGCTGACCAACGGGCTGGGCAACCTGGCCGGGGCGCGCCGGCGCATGAACCGCCTCCACGTCCGCATTGCGGTGTCGGAGGCGGCGGCGTGGACCGGCCGGCGCTTCTTCGGCGGGCGCTATCGAGTGATCCCCAACGGCGTCGACCTCGACCCGCTCGCCGCGCCGCGCGCGGACGCCGGGCCGCTGCGGCTGGTCTTCGTCGGCCAGGCCGTGGAGCGCAAGGGCCTGCCGCTGCTGCTTCGCGCCTTCGAGGCGCTGCGTGACCACGTCGCGTGCGAGCTGACCGTCGTCGGCGCAGGGCCCGACGAGATCAGCCCGCTGCTGCTCGACCCGCGCGGGGTCACCGCGCTGGGCAAGGTCGACGAAGAACGCAAGCGCGCTGCCCTGCGTGAAGCCGACGTGCTCTGCGCGCCCTCGCTGGGCGGCGAGTCGTTCGGGATGGTCCTGACCGAGGCCTTCGCGGCTGCGACGCCCGTCGTCTGCTCGGACCTGCCCGGCTACGCCGACGTGGTGCGCGACGGCATCGACGGCGTCCTCGTGCGCCGCGGCGACGCGACCGCGCTGGCCGAAGCGGTGCACGACCTCGCCGTGGACCCCGGCCGGCGCACCAGGCTGGCCGCCGCGGCGGCCGAGCGCGCCGGGCGCTACGCCTGGCCGTCGGTGGCCGGCGAGGTGCTCGAGGCCTACGAAGACGCGCGCGCCGTGCCGGCGCCGGCGACCTCCCCGCGCCGCGCTGCGGTGCGCTTGGGCGTCCTGCCCGCCGACGGCCAGGAGCGCCGCCCCGCGCGCCGGCTGCCCACGCTCGAGCCGCGCGGCACCGAGCGCCGCCGCGGCCTGGCGGCGGCGCGCCGCGTGGCCGTCGCGTTCGCCGCGGTCGCCGGTGTCGCCCTCTCGCTCGTCGCGCTGGAGCGCATCGGCCTGCAGCGCATCGGCGCCTCGCTGCTGCGCTCGAGCCCGAGCTACGTGCTGATGGGCCTTGGCCTGATGTGCGCGTCGATGCTGCTGCGCGGCGTCGCCTGGCACGCGATCCTGCGCGCCGCGCTGCCCGGGACGCGCGTGCGCCTGCGCGACGCCATGCGCGGTACGGCGATCGGCGTGCTCATGTCGGCGACGCTGCCCGCCCGCCTGGGGGAGCCGTCGCGCGCGCTCGTCGTCGCCCGGCGGCTCGGGCGCGCTCGCGAGGCGCTGCCCACGGTCCTCGGCACGCTCGTCTCGCAGACGCTGCTCAACCTCGTCGCGCTCGTCGTCCTCGGCGTGACGATGTTCTCGACCGTCGACCTGTTCACCGGCCATCACGGCGCGCTCATCGCCTTCACGGTCGCGCCGGTGGCGATCCTGCTCTCCGTGCTCGTCGCGCCTGCGCTGCTGCGCGCCGGCGCCACCTCGCGGTCGCGGCGGGTGGCCGACGGGATCGCCCGAGCGCGCCGCGCGCTGACGCGGGTGCGCGACGGGCTGCGCGTCTTCCGCTCGCCGCGGCTCGGCGCGCAGGCGACGCTCGCCCAGCTGGCCGCATGGGGCCTGCAGTGGCTGGCCTGCGTGGCGCTGCTGGCGGCGCTCGGCCTCGATGACCGCGCCGGCGCGGGCGCGGCCGCGGCGGTGCTCTTCGCCGTCAACGTGACGGCCGCGCTCCCGGCCACCCCGTCGAACCTCGGCGTCTTCCAGGCCACATGCGTGGCGGTGCTGAGCGCGGGCTACGGCGTAGGTTCGGCCGACGCGCTGGGCTACGGGATCATCCTGCAGGCCGTCGAGATCGCCACCGCGGTCATCATGGGCGGGCCCGCGCTCGTCAACGAAGGCCTGTCGTGGCGCGACGTGCGCCTGCGCGCCCTGCACCACGCGCCGGTCGAGCTGCGCGCGCGCCGAGCGGAAGCCTGAACCTGAGCTACCGCGAGCTGGCTCCGCCGCCGGAGCTCGCCGCTCACGTGGCATGCCTGTGGGCGCGCTCGGGCGCCCCGGGGCGGGTCCTCCCCGACGGCTGCGTCGACGTCGTCTGGACCGGGGCGGAGCTGATCGTCGCGGGACCGGCGACGCGCGCGGTGCGACCGACGCTGCCGTCCGGCGAGACGAAGGTCGGCCTGCGCTTCCGGGTCGGGGCCGCGGGCGGCGCGCTCGGGCTGCCGGCCGCCGAGCTGCTCGACCGCTCGCCTGCGCTCGGCCAGGTACGCGCCGACGGCGACGCGTGGGCGGCGCGCGTGGCCGAGGCGCCCGACGTGGGCGCGCGTCTGTCGCTGCTCGCCGAGATGGCCGCCGGCTGGCTCGCCGACGCGCCGGCGCCCGACCCGCTCGTTCGCGCCGCGGTGCAGGACCTGGCCCGGCCGCGGGCGCGGGTCGCGGAGCTGTGCGGCGGCCTGGCGATCTCCGAGCGCCAGTTGCGGCGGCGCTTCGAGCGCGCGGTCGGCTACGCGCCGCGCACGCTCGCCGGCGTGCTGCGGCTGCAGCGCTTCCTGTCGCTCGCCTCGCCGGGCGGCGACCTCGCCCGGCTCGCGGCCGATGCGGGCTACGCCGACCAGCCCCATCTGACGCGCGACTGTGCCCGGCTCGCCGGCCTGCCGGCGGCGGCGCTGCTCGCCGCCGGCGTGGGCCCGGCGGGCGAGCGACGTCTCAGTTCAGCCTGAGGCCGCCGTCGGGCGTGATCGTCCAGTGGGGGTTGTGGGCGATCTCCCACGGGTGGCCCTCCGGGTCGACGAAGACGGCGCTGTACCCGCCCCAGAACCTCTCGGCCGGCTCGCGGCCGATCGTCGCGCCCGCGGCGCGCGCCTCCTCGACGACGGCGTCGACCTCCGCCCGCGAGCCCACGTTGTGCGCGGGCGTCACGCCGCCCCACCCGCCGCCGTCCTCGACGCAGCTGTCCTCAGCCAGCCGGGCGCGGTCCCACAGCGCCAGGACCATGTCGCCGGTCTGGAAGAAGACGACGTCGTCGTCGGGCTCCGCGCCGGTCTCCCAGCCGAGCGCCTCGTAGAAGCGGCGGGCGCGGGCGAGATCGCGCACGCCGAGGGTGATCAGGCTCACTCGCTGTCGCATGCGCGGCAATCTGGCGCATCCGCGCCCTGGGGTCGCCGATCGACTTCGTCGATCGGTTGCGCGGCGCGCGAATTGACGATCGCGGCTGGGAGCGCACCGACCGTCGCGGCGATTAGTCTGCCGCGCTCGTGCTGCACCTGGCCGCGTCATGGATGCTCGCCGCCGTGCTCGCCGCCGCGGCCGTCGCCAAGCTCGCGGCGCCCGCCGACAGCCGCGCCGCCCTCGCCACGTTCGGGCTGCGCGGGGAGGGCTCGCGCGCGCTCGCGTGGGTCGTCGTCGTGGGCCTCGAGCTCGTCCTGGCCGCCGGCGTGGCCGCCCGGATCGACGCCGCCGCCTACGCGGCCGCGGGGCTGCTGGCCTGCTTCGCCGCCGCCGTCGCGGTCGCCCTGGCCCGCGGCCGGGCGGGCGCCCCGTGCGCATGCTTCGGCGCGCGCTCGCGGGTGAGCGCCGCGGCGCTGGCGCGCGACGTCCTGCTCGCCGGCGCCTTCGCCGCCCTGCCGGCGCTGCCGCGCGGCGACGTGAGCACGCAGACGTGGCTGGCGCTCGGGCTCGGCGTCGCGCTCGCCGGGATCGTCGCGCTGGCCGTCGCGGTGCTCGCGCTCGCCCGCGAGGTGGGGATGCTGCGCCTGGCCGCCGGGGCGCAGGGCGCGCTCGAGGTCCCCGACGAGGGGCCGCCGCTGGGCGAGCCGTCGGCGCTCGCCGAGCGCTTCGCGAGCACCGCGCAGACGCGGCTCGCCCTCGCCGTGTTCTCGTCGGAGGGCTGCGCGCTCTGCCAGGCCGTCGCGCCCTCGGTCGACCTGCTCGCCCGCGAGCCGTGGCTGGCCGTCGAGGTCTTCGACGAGGCGCGCCATGCCGGCGCGTGGTCGCTGGCCCGCGTGCCCGGCAGCCCGTACGCGGTGGCGCTCGACCCGCTGACCGGGACGGTGCTGGCCAAGGGCACGTTCAACGGGCTCGCGCAGCTCGAGAGCGTGCTCGCGACCGCCGAGCGCCGAGCGCTCGAGGCGGCGCATGCGTGAGGCCGCCCACATTGGCACGGATGCCATCGTCGGCAGGGCCGCGTGGACCGAGCGCCTGGCCGCGCGGACCTCGCGGCGCGGCCTGCTCGCGCGCGTCGGCCGCGCCCTGGTCGCCGGAACGGCGGGCGGCGTGGTCGCCAGGGCGATCGCGCCCGGCGAGGCGGAGGGCTTCCACTTCTGCGGGCACATCTACACGACCGCGTCGTGCCCGCACCCGACCGGCCTGCCGCGCGTGGACGTCCGCGGCTACCCGCTGCGCGCGAAGGACGGCGTGCCCGTCGACGACCTCGGCCGGCGCATCGACGACGAGGGTCGGCCCGTCGACGAGGCGGGGCGCCCGCTCACCGACCCGAGCGGGCGGCCGCTGCCGGTCGCCTCGCGCACCCGGGTGTGCGACAGCGCCGCCGCGCAGTACGGCTTCACGCCGCACCTCGACGGCGCCTGGTATCGCTGCTGCGGCGGCCACGTGCGCAAGCTCTGGGACTGCTGTGGCTACCGCTCGCGGCGCATCAACGGCGACGGCGCGCTGACGGGCTACTGCTACCGCGGGCGCAAGGTGTTCTGCGTCACCTATTTCCAGACGCGCGTCCCGTGCTGATCGTGCTCACGCTCGCCGCCCTCGCCGCCGGCGCCACCGGGTCGTGGTCGCCGTGCGGGTTCTCGATGATCGACACGCTGGGCGGACGCGGGCGCGCCACGGCGCCGGCGTGCGCGGCGTTCGCCCTCGGCGCGCCCGCCGGCGGCGTGCTGACCTTCGGCGGCTTCGCCCTCGCCGGCGCGGCGCTGCACTCCGGACGCGCCGCGCTCGGCGTCGCGGCCGCGATCGCGCTCGCCGGCGCGGTCCTCGACGCCGCCGGCGCGCCGGTCCTGCCGCAGATCCGCCGCCAGGTCCCCGAGCCGTGGCGCCGCGTGCTCCCGCTGCCCGCGGCCGCCGCCCTCTACGGCGTCCTGCTCGGCATGGGCTTCACGACGTACGTGCTGTCGTTCGCCGTGCCGGCGCTGGCCGCAGTGATGGTGGCGCTCGGCGATCCGGCGCTCGGCGTGGCGGTCGGGGTCGCCTTCGGCGCCGGCCGCGCGCTGCCGGTCGTCGTCCTCGCGCCCCTGGCCGGCCGCGAGGCGGGCGCGCGCGCGATGACCGCGATGGCCGAGCGCCCGGCCGTGCTGCGTGCCGCGCGCGCCGCGGGCGCCGCCGCGCTGCTGCTGTGCGCGGCCCTCCTCGCCGCCGCGCCGGCGAGGGCGGCGGCGCGCCCCGTCGTCGTCGTCAGCTCGGGAACCGATCCGACCACGGGCCCCGACGGCTCGCTGGCCTGGCAGCGCCCCGCCGCCCAGGGCTACGTGCTGCGTGCCGGCACCGTCCAGGCGCTTCCCGGCGGCCATCCCGCGCTCGGCGGCCCGTGGCTCGCCTACGCGACCACGAGCGCGATCGAGCTGACCAACAGCGACGGCAGCACGCGCACCGTCCCCGCCGCCGGCGCCGACGCGGTCGCGGTGGGCGCGCGCTGGCTGGCCTGGCGCAGGCCGGGCCCTGACCACCTCGACGTCCTCGACCTGGCGGACCCGGCCGCGACCCCGCGCACCGTGGCCGAGGTCCCGGCGCCCGCCTCGCTCAGCCGCCCGTCGCTCGACGGCGACCGGCTCGTGTACGCGGTGGCCGGACGCCGTGGCAGCACGATCCGCGCCGTCAACCTGGCGACCGGCCGGCGGACCGTCCTGCGCCGCACGCAGCGCGCCCTGCTCGCCCAACCGAGCCTGCGCGCGGGCACCCTGCTCTACGTCCGCGCCAGCGCGCTCCACCAGCAGCTGCTGCGCGGCCCGGCTCGCCTGCAGCGTCCCGAGCGCGACCGGGAGCTGCTGCGCATCCGCTCGACGATCCGGCGCGACTCGGGCCACGAGCACGGCTACTCCGAGCAGGGCCGCCTGCCCGAGGACCGCCACCGGCGCCCGCTGCGCCCGGCGCGCTACCTGCTGTGGACGACGGCGCTGACGACGAAGGCCGCGTACGTCACCCGCCTGCGGCGCAACGGCCGCACCGCGGACATCGTGCGCGTGCAGCTTTAGGCAGGTTTCCGGTCCCTGCACCTGCGCAAGGACGCGCGGCCGCAACCCGAGCGGCCCGTCGCGCCGAACCTTGCCCGTGGGCGCGTGCGTTCGGGGGCGACCCGTCCCCCTGCAGTCCCCCCTCAGGGAGAAGCGCTCCCGGCGCCGCGCCCACTGAAAGGGGGCCGCCCTGAAAAGGGCGGCCCTTCTTTACTCGGCCGCGGCCGGCACCTGCCGGCGGGTGGCGTCCTTGTCGGAGCCCTTGATGACCTCGTCGCGCGCCTGGCGGTCGCCCTTCGGCAGCTTGCCGGACTTCATGCCGAAGTAGACGGCCTGCGGGTGGTGGGCGACGATCGCCACCGTCGACTGCTCGGGCTCGAGCGCGTACCCGCCGCTCAGGCGCAGCCCGATCCGCGGCGCGTCGATGAGCCGGAACAGCTTCTCGTGCTCGGACTGCTCGGGGCAGGCCGGGTAGCCCCACGACCAGCGCCGGCCCTGCGCCGCATCGATGCCCAGGTCGGCCCGGATGCGCGAGTGCAGCCACTCGGCCATGCCCTCGGCGGTCTGCACGCCGAGGCCGTGCACGAAGAGCTGCTCGGCGAACTCGCCGCGGCCCTCGAGCTCCTTCATCAGCTCGGTGACCTCGTCGCCGGCGGTCACCGCCTGGAAGGCGACCACGTCGAGCTCGCCGCTGTCCTTGGGGCGATAGAAGTCGGCGATGCACAGGCGGTCGTGGCCCGGCTGGCGCGGGAAGACGAAGCGCTCGAGCACCGTCTCGCGGTCGTCGGGGTCGAGGACGACGACCTCGTTGCCCTCGCCGTAGCAGGGGAAGTAGCCGAGCAGCGCCCGCGGGTGCAGGTAGTCCTGCTCGCGCCACATGCGCTCCAGACGCGGCTGGAAGTCCTCGGTGACGAGCTTCTGCCACGCCTCGCCCTTCACGCCGCGCCCGCCCCAGTGCAGCTTGAACAGCACGTGGGTGTCCAGGTGCGGGAAGACCTCGTCGAGGTCGACGTCGATCTCGCGCGCCCCCCAGAACGGCGGCTCGGGAACCGGGTTGTCCGTGTGCGCGGCGGAGCGCACGCTGTCGTCATCTGTGGGCAGCGCCTCGGGCTCCGGGCCCTTCTCGCGCAGCCGGCGCGCGGCCTCGCGCGTCTTGGCGACGAGCGCCTCGCGCGCCTCGCCGTCGACGATCTGGTCCATCTTGGCCAGGCCCTCGAAGGCGTCCTTGCAGTAGAAGACGCCGGGGTCGTAGACCTCGTCGGACTCGCGCCCGCCCGGGTACAGCGCGCGCAGGCCGAAGTCGCGGTTGATCGCAGCCCCGCCGATGAGCACCGGGAAGTCCAGCTTCTGGGCGTGCAGCTCCTGCACGCACAGCGGCATCTGCTTGGAGGTCGAGACCAGCAGCGCGCTCAGCCCGATCGCCGTCGCGTCGTGCTCCTTGGCCGCGTCGATGACCGCCGAGACCGGGACCTGCTTGCCGAGGTCGACCACCGTGTAGCCGTTGTTGGTGAGGATCGTGTTGACCAGCGACTTGCCGATGTCGTGCACGTCGCCGAACACGGTGGCGATCACGACCGTGCCCTTCGTATAGCCCTCGATGCGGTCGAGGTAGTTCTCCAGCCGTGCGACCGCGCGCTTCATGACCTCGGCGCTCTGCAACACGAAGGGCAGGATCAGCTCGCCGGCGCCGAACTTGTCGCCGACCTCCTTCATCGCCGGCAGCAGGACGTCGTTGAGCGTCGGGACTGCGCCGATCTTGTCCACCGAGCGGTCGATCCAGTCCTCGACGCCCTCCTTCTTGCGGCGCAGGATGTGGAAGTGCAGCGCCTCCTCGGGCTCCATGCCCTCGGTGGGGTCGGCCTTCTCGTCCTCCGCCTCGGCGCCCTTGGACTCGAAGTGCCCGATGAAGCGCTCGAGCGCGTCGGCGCGGCGGTTGTAGACCAGGTCGTCGGCGAGCTCGCGCTCCTCCTCGGAGATCTCCCCGTACGGCGTGATGTGGTTGGGGTTGACCATGGCCAGGTCGAGCCCGGCCTCGACGCAGTGGTGCAGGAAGACGCTGTTGAGCACGGCGCGCGCGCTCGGCGAGACGCCGAAGGACACGTTGGAGACGCCGAGAGAGGTCTTCACGCCGGGCAGCTCGGCCTTGACGCGGCGGATGCCCTCGATCGTCTCGACCGCGCTGGGCTTCCACTCGTCGTCGCCCGTCGTGAGCGTGAAGGTCAGCACGTCGAAGATGAGCAGCTCGCGGTCCAGGCCGTGCGCCTCGCAGAGCTCGGTGATCCGCTTGGCGATCTCGACCTTGCGCTCGGCCGTCTTGGCCATGCCGACCTCGTCGATGGTCAGCGCGATCAGCGCGGCGCCGTGCTTGATGGCCAGCGGCACGACGACGTCGAGCTTGGCCGGGCCGGCCTCGAGGTTGATCGAGTTGACGATCGCGCGGCCGGGGATCTGCTCGAGGGCGGTCTCGATGACCTCGGGCTCGGTCGAGTCGACCTGGATCGGCGCGGGCTGGGTGAGCGAGACGCGCTTGACGACCTGGCGCATCTGCTCGTCCTCGTCCTGGCGCTCGGTCAGCGCGACGCAGACGTCGAGCACGTGGGCGCCGCCCTCGACCTGATCCTCGGCGACCTGCAGCAGCCCGTCGTAGTCGTCGGCCAGCAGCAGTTCCTTGGCCTTGCGCGAGCCTTGCGAGTTGACGCGCTCGCCGACGAGCGTCGGGCGCGGCTCCTGGACGAGCGGCGCGGCGGCGATCATGGAGCTGACGTGCGGGGGCCGCGGCGCGGGGCGCTCGCCGACGGCGTGGCCCGCGCAGCGGTCGACGATCGCGGCGATGTGCTCGGGCGTGGTGCCGCAGCAGCCGCCGACGATCGTCACGCCGTAGCGCTCGACGAACTCGCCCAGCGTGTCGGCGAGCGGCCCGGGCTGCTCGGGGAAGATCGTCTCGCCGTCGGGGCCCTGCAGCGGCAGGCCGGCGTTCGGGATGCAGTGGACGGGGAGGGGCGAGAACTCGCCGAGGAAGCGGATCGCGTCGCGCATGTCCTCGGGGCCCGTCGAGCAGTTCAGGCCGATGACGTCGACCTTCAGCGCCTCCAGCGTGGCGAGCACCGCGCTGATGTCGGTGCCCAACAGCATCTTGCCGCCGTTGGGCAGCAGCGAGACGCTCGTCTGGATCGGCACCTCGCGCCCGACGACCTTGAACGCCTCGCGCACGCCGAAGACGGCCGCCTTGACCTCGAGGATGTCCTGGGCGGTCTCGATGATCACCAGGTCGGCGCCGCCCTTCAGCAGCCCGGTCGCCTGCTCGGTGAAGACCTCGACGAGCTTGCCGAACCGCATGTTGCCCAGCGTCGGGTCGTCGCTGGCGGGCAGGAAGCCGGTCGGGCCGATCGAGCCGGCGACGAAGCGGCCCTCGCCGACCGCCCTGCGCGCGATCTCCGCGGCCCTCTGGTTGATCTCCAGCGTGTGCTCGCCGAGCCCCCACTCGTCGAGCTTGAGGCGCGACGCCTGGAACGTGTCGGTCTCGACGACCTCGGCGCCCGCCGCGACCATCGATTCGTGGACGCCCTGGATGACGTCGGGGCGGTGCAGGACGAGGGCCTCGTGGCACTTGCCCGGCAGCCCGCCGTAGTCCTCCTGCGTGAGCTCGAACTGCTCGAGCGTGGCGCCCATGCCGCCGTCGAAGACGACGACGCGCTCGCGGATGGCTTGGCGGAAGTCGCGCATGGCCGTGAAGGCTAGCGCAACCTTGACACGAGCTTGGCAAGGTTGCGCCGGCCTGTCACGGAGCTGCCTAGCCGAGGCCGGGCGGGAGCAGCCCGACCACGTCCTGGACGCCCGGGGGGATCGGCTGCGGGTTGAGGCTCACCAGGTCGCCGGGGCCCGGCGGGAGGGGCTGCGGGTTCAGCGCGACCCAGTCGCCCGGGTGGATGTGGAGCGGCCCGGGATCGGGCGGCCCCGGCCAGTGGGGCGGCCGCGTCACCATGCCGGCCGGGCTGGGCGGGAAATGGACGCTTCCAAGCGCGACGCAGATCGCGGGATGGTCCTGGCACGCTCCGGCGGGAGCCGCGGCCGCCAGGCCGGGCGTCGCGGCGAGCGCCGCGATCGCGCCGCTCAGCGCGATGGCGGCGGCGCGGCTGCGGATGCTTCTCATGTCGGGCCTCCTTGTGAGGAACGGGGACACGAAGAGCATCTGCCGCCGCGCCGGCGCCGCCGGAGACCGTGGTCACCGTGCGCGCGTGACGCCGGTCACGCCGCGCCGCTCAGCTCGTAGACGGAACGGGGGCCGTCGCGCTCGGCGACGTCGCGGCGGGCAGCGCGGTCGCGGGCGGCAGCAGCGTCGGCATCTCGCTCGGCTCGCGATCGGCCGGCGGGATGGCCGGCTTGGTCTGGCCCAGGACAAACGGCTTGACGACCGGCCGGTGCGCCAACGGCCCGACGTCGATGGGCATGAAGTGATACGGCCGCGTGTCGGCGGTCGGGGCGGTGGCGGCGGGGAGGAAATGCTGCAGCGCCGCAGCGTCAGGCGCCTCGCACTTCTGGCAGTCGGCGAGGGCCGTCGGCGCCCCGGCGCTCAGCGCCAGCGCCGAGCAGGCTCCGGCCAGCGCGGCGACGTTGAGGGCGCGAGCGACGGGGCGGGAAGTGAAGACCTTCATGGGAGAACCTCCGGGCGACGTGATCTGGTCGTCGTCAGTCTCCGGTGGCGCGCCCATGCCGACGACCCCCTCAGGGATGGACTGAGACCACCCATGCCGTGCCCGCAGCCGGGTGGCTGCGGGCACGGTTCGGGGGAGCGTCAGCGCGGGCGGCGCGTGCGGCGGTGGGACCGCCGGTGATGCCGCACCGGGCGGTGCCGGCGGGTGTGGTGGACGACGTGGTGGACCGGCGCCGTGTGTTCGTGGGGCTGGTTGGGCAGCGTGAGGTTGATGACGGGCGGCCCGGCGGGCGCGGGCGTCGGGTTGGGCGCCGGCGTGGTGATGATCACCGGCAGCGCCTGCCCAGACGACGAGCCCTGGGTCGGGGACGGCGAGTTGACGATCACCGGCTGGCTCGGCGCAGCGACCGGCGTGGTGTTCGGGGCCGTGACGTGGACGTCGACGTCCGGCTGCACCGGACGCACGATGACCGTCTGGCCGCCGTTGTTGTGCTGTTGGGCGGCTGAGCAGCCGTGCGCGTCGACGGCCGCGCCGGGCGCGGTGCCCGGGCAGGTGTCGGCGCTGTCGGGGACGCCGTCGCCGTCGGCGTCGGGCGGCTTGAGCTGGTCGGGTGAGCAGCCGCTGGCGTCGACGCTCGCGCCGGCCTTCGTGCCGGGGCACTTGTCGGCGTTGTCGGCGACGCCGTCGTTATCGGCGTCGGCCGGCTTGGGCGGGCAGCCGTCGGGCGCGACGCCCGGGGTGCTGGGGCAGTTGTCCTTGCTGTCGGGCACGCCGTCGCCGTCGGTGTCGGTCGTGCCGCCGCCGGACGGTCCCCCACACGGCGGGTTCGCCACGAAGCACCCGGGGTCGTTTGGCTTCGGGATGTGGGAGGTGCAGCTGCCGATCGTGTCGCACGGGTCGGGCTTGGTGCAGAGATCGGGGTGCATCTGGCACGTCTGGTCCACGTTGCCGGTGGCGGTCGTGGAGGGGTCGGGCACGCAGATTGACCCACCCCCGGTGATCGGATTCGGAATGGAGATACAGGTATCCGCGGAAGCGGCGCCGGCGCCGGCGCCGAGCGCCGTCACCGCGATGGCGAGCGCGAGGACGATCAGCCCCAGAGAATGCGTGAGGACCTTCATGAGAGACCTCCAAGAGGAAGGGGACGCGAGCAGGCCGGCATCTGCGCCGGCCGCAAGGGTCCGACGAGCGGGTTCACGCACGGCTCGTGGCGCTCGTCGGCGAAGAAGCGCGTCCCCCGCCGCAGCGGCCGCGGGGCCCGGTCGACGCGAGACGTGGGGCTCAGCTATGGACCGTCATTGGGACCTCCGTTCGAGGACGCGAACGCGTTCAGCATTCGCTCTCGCGGAGCCGGTTCCGATGACGGATGTCACGTGCCGCTCGTGACGCTGGTCACAAGGGAGCGGCGACCGGGCGACGCCCCGGCTACGTCACCTCGCGCAGCTTGCCCGTCTCGACCTCGTAGACGAACCCGCGCACCTGGTCCTTGCGTGGGATGAACGGGCTCGCCTTGATCCGCGCGATCGACTGGCGCACGTCCTCGTCGAGGTCGGTGAACGACTCGGGCGCCCACTCGGGCTTGATGCCGGTGTCGTCCTGGACCTGCCGCTTGAACTCGTCGTCGGTGAAGGTGAGCATCCCGCAGTCGGTGTGGTGGATGAGGATGATCTCCTCGGTCCCGAGCAGCCGCTGCGAGATCGCCAGCGAGCGGATCTCGTCGTCGGTCACGACACCGCCGGCGTTGCGGATCACGTGCGCGTCGCCCTCCTCGAGGCCGAGCACGCGGCTCGGGATGAGCCGCGCGTCCATGCACGCGACGACCGCGACCTTCTTGGCCGGCGGCAGCGGCAGGTCACCCTTCTGGAACGAGGACGCGTACTGCTCGGCGTTGCGCAGCAGCTCGTCGGTGACGCTCACGGCGGCTCCTTCCGGACGGAAACACCCTGAAGCCTACGCGGCTTAGGGTGTTTCGCGCGGGCGCCGCCGGACGGCGTTCCCGACCGCGTTCAGCTCGTGCCGTCGCCCGCCGGGTAGCCGGGCATCGGCATGATCCCGGGAACCAGGCAGGGCACCGGTGCGTCGATGACGATCGGGAGGTCGACGGGCATGAAGTGCCGGGTCGGCTCGCCCGGCGCCGGGCACGACAGGCCGATGGGATTCGCACTCGGGACCGGATGCGCCTGGGCGGCCGGCGCGGCGGCGGGGAGCCCGACCGCCGCGCAGGCGCCGGCCGCGGCGAGGACGGTCCGAGCCGATCGGGCGATCGGGCGGGTGGTCAGCACCTTCATGAGAGACCTCCTCGGGTGGGCATGCGCGGAGCATGTCGCCGCGCGCGGGCCCGTCCGAGGAGGCTCGTCACCCTCCCGGCGTGATGCCCGTCACCTCAGGCGACGGGCTGCAGCCGCTCGGGCGCCTGCATCCGCTCGCGCTGGCGTTCGGGCGTGATCTCGACCACGTTCCAGGCGAGGCCGGCGCGCTTCAGCACGCGCACGAGCCAGCCGGTCGGGTCGAGCTCGAAGCGCCGCAGGCCGTGGACCGCCGCGCGCGGGAACGCGTGGTGGTTGTGGTGCCAGGCCTCGCCGAGCGACGGCAGCGCCAGCCAGAAGACGTTGCGCGACTCGTCCTCGGTCGCGAAGCGCCGCGTCCCGAAGAAGTGGCAGACCGAGTTGATCGACCACGTCACGTGGTGCAGCAGGAAGACGCGGACCAGGCCGCCCCAGAGGAAGCCGGTCGCCGCGCCGGCAAGCGTCCCGTGCCAGGCGAAGCCGGCGAGGGCGGGCAGGACCAGCCCGACGGCGATGATCGCCAGGAAGTGACGGGAGATCCAGCGCATGCCGGGGTCCTCGCACAGGTCGCGCGCGTAGCGGCGGCGCTGGGCGCGCCCCTGCTCGGTCATCAGCCAGCCGATGTGCGCGAAGAACAGGCCGCGCAGCGCGCCGCGCAGGCCCGACCCCTGGCCGACGTGCGGCGAGTGCGGGTCGCCCTCGACGTCGGTGTGGGCGTGGTGCTTGCGGTGGTCGGCGACCCAGCTGATGACGGGGCCCTGGACGGACATCGTCCCGAGCACGGCCAGCGCGTACTCCATCCACTTGTGGGTCTGGAAGGCCCGGTGGGTGAGCAGGCGGTGATAGCCCAGGGTGACGCCGAAGCCGATCGGCACGTAGAACAGCGCCAGGATGGTGAGGTCGATGCCGTCGACCAGGCGATTCCAGAGCAGGACGATCGCCGCGAGGAACGCGACGAACGGGATGATCACGGCGCCAAGGTTGGCGTACTTGTTGACGGTGGTCATGTGACTTGAGGCTAAAGCCGCAAGGCGCACATCCTCTTGTCGCTTTCCGGGCAACCGGCCGCGTCGTTCTTGTAGCTTGCCCTCAAGTCATGCGCCCGCTGCCGCCCGAGAGCGCCGCCGTCCTGCGGCCCGCCCTGCCCGGCGTGGGCGAGGCCATCCTCGCCGCCATCCGCGCCGAGGTGCCCGAGTACGCGCGCCCGCTGACCGGCGCGTTCGGGCGCGATGTGCGTCGTGGCGTCGACGTGGCGCTGCGCCGTTTCGTCGACGCCCTTGAGGATCCGGACGCCGCGGCCACCGACCGGGCCCGCGACGTGTACGTCGGCCTCGGGCGCGGTGAGGCCCGGGCCGGCCGCAGCCTCGACGCGCTGCTGGCCGCGTACCGCGTCGGCGCGCGCGTCTCCTGGCGGCGCATCGTCGACGCGGCCACGGCCGGCGGGCTGCCGCCGGACACCATCTACGACCTCGGCGAGGCGGTCTTCGCGTACATCGACGAGATCTCGGCCGAGTCTGTCGAGGGCTACACGTCCGAGCAGTCGCGCGTGCACGGCGAGCGCGAGCGGCGCCGGCGCAGCCTCGCCCGGCTGCTCGCGGCCGACCCGCCGGCGCCGCCCGAGGCCGTCCGCGCCGAGGCCGAGCGGGCGGCGTGGAGGCTGCCCGAGCTCGTCGCCGTGCTGGTCGCCGAGCCCGAGGCCGCCCGCCGGCTGCCCCCCGAGGCGCTGGCGCTCGCCGACGAGACCGAGTGCCTGGCCTTCGTGCCCGACCCCGACGGGCCGGGCCGGCGCTCGGAGCTCGAGCGCGCGGCGCCGGCCGCGCTCGGGCCCGCGGTGCCGTGGCCCGAGGCGGCCCGCTCGCTGCAGCGTGCGCGCGCCGCGCGCCGGCTGCAGCTCGCCGGGGCGCTCGCGCCGGACGCGCTCGTCGCGGCGGGCGAGCACCTCGACACCCTGCTGCTCGGCGCCGCGCCCGAGCTCGCCGCCGAGCTGCGCGAGCGCCTGCTCGCCCCGCTGGCGGGCGAGCGCCCGGCGTCGCGCGCGCGCCTGCTCGAGACGCTGCGCGCGTATCTCGACGAGCCCGGCCAGCCCCAGCGCGTGGCCCAGCGCCTCGGCGTACACCCGCAGACCGTCCGCTACCGGCTGCGCCGGCTGCGCGACCTGCTGCCCGACGGCGCGCTCGAGGACGCCGACTCGCGCTTCGCGCTCGCTCTCGCCTTGCGCGCCCCCTAGACCCGGACGGTCGTCGAGCCGCGGCCGTCGCCGCTCAAGGGTGCGCGACCCGTGCGCCGACGCGCGCGGTGCAACGCCATGAGCGACGACCCTGTCCGCCAGCGCCTTTCCAGCCTCTCCGACGACGAGCTCGTCGAGCGCGTGCGCGCCGGGTCCGCGGCCGCCGTCGCCGCGCTCTTCGAGCGCCACCACAGGGCGCTGCTGTCGTTCTGCCGGCACATGCTCGGGCGGCGCGCGGCGGGCGAGGCCGCGGTGGTCGAGTCGTTTCGCCAGGCGCTCGCGACGCTGCGCAAGCACGACCGGCCGGTCCACTTCTCCGCGCTGCTCTTCGCGATCGCCCGCAACCGCTGCGGGGCCGCAGCTCCCGACAAGACGGTGGAGACGGCCGGCCTCGACCCGGAGGTCGCGCGCGACCATGAGCTGAGCGCGCTGCTCGCGGCGCTCGGCGACCTGCCGCCCGACCAGCGAGCGGCGCTGCTGCTGACCGAGCTGGACCAGCACTCGCGCGAGGACGTCGCGGCGATCCTCGGCTGCCCGGGCGACAAGGTCGACGCGCTGGTCGCCGCCGCCCGGACCGCGCTCGCCGGTGCCGAGACGCCGCCCGATTGGAGCTGCGCGCACGCGCGCACGGACCTCGCGGCCGGCGGCGGCGCGCCGCGGCGCGAGGCGGTGCGCCGCCACCTCGCCGAGTGCGTCGCGTGCGTGGACTTCGGCGAGGCGCTGCGGGCGCTGCGGCGCGCGCTGGCCATCGTGCTGTCGGTCGTGCCGAGCGACCGGCTCCGCGCCCCGGAGGCCCGCGAGACGTCGGAGCGCGGGTCCGACCGGCCGTCGGCGGGGCCCGATGCGCCGCCGGGTCGACGCGTGAACCGCACGGCGGCGGGCGCCGGCGCGATCGCCGCCCTGGTCGCGGGCGTGATCTTCGTCGCCATCGCCGTGCACGGGCGCGGCGCGCCGGCGCCGGCCGCCATCGCCCCGCCGGCCGGCGGCGCGGCGGTGGCGAAGGGCGGGGGCGGCTCGGGCGCCGGCGAGCGCGCCCGGGCAGGCGCGGGAGTGGCGCCGGCGCCGTACGGCGGCGGGCTGATCGTGCACATCGCCCGGACGGCTCGCCGCGTCGCCGACGAGGCGCCGTCCCGATGAGCGACGCCCTCGCGGTGCGGCCGGCGGCCGGCCTGAGCGGCTGGCGGCTGGGCCGGCTGCCCGACGACCGGCTCGTCGCGCGCGTCCGAGCGGGAGATGACCGCGCCTTCGAGGCGCTCTTCGACCGCCACCACCGCCCGCTGCTGTCCTTCTGCCGGCACATGCTCGGCCAAGCCGACGAGGCCGAGGACGCCGTGCAGCAGACGTTCATCCGCGCGCTGGCGGCGCTGCGGCGCGACGACCGGCCCGTCCAGTTGAAGGCCTGGCTCTACGGGATCGCGCGCAACCGCTGCCTGACGATCCTCGGCCGCCGGCGCGAGCTGCCGGGGGAGGCGGGGGAGGTCGAGGTCGCCACCGAGGGCCTGGCCGACGAGGTCCAGCGCCGCGACGACCTGCGCGCGCTGATCGGCGACCTGCAGCGACTGCCGACCGACCAGCGCGCAGCGCTCCTGCTCGCCGAGCTGGGCAGCCATTCTCATGAGGACGTGGCGGCGATCCTCGCCTGTCCGCGCGACAAGGTGAAGGCCCTCGTCTTCCAGGCCCGCGAAGCGCTCATCGCGCAGCGCCAGGCGCGCGACACGTCGTGCGCGGCGATCCGCGCGACGCTGGCGACCGCCCGCGGCGCGGACCTCCGGCGCGCCGCGCTCCGGCGCCACCTGCGCGACTGCGCGGGCTGCCGCGACTTCAAGTCCGCGGTCGGCGAGCAGCGCTCCGCGCTGGCCCTCCTCCTGCCGGTCACACCGAGTGCCGCGTTCGGCCTCGGCGGCGCCTCCGCGGCGACCGGCGGGGCGGCGGCCGGCGTCGGTGTGGCCGCGTCGGCGAGCGGCTCCGCGGCCGCCGAGCGCCTCGGGACCGCTGCGTTGACGGGAGGCGCGAAGGCGCTCGCCGCGAAGGCGCTCGTAGCGGCGACGATCGTGGGGGCGACCGGAGCCGCGACCGGCGCGCTTCCCGGCGTCCCGTCCCGCGCGCCGCACCGCTCGGCACCGCCCGCAGCCAGAGCTCCGGCGCGACCGTTCGCTGCGACGGATGCGCCGCGGCACGGCACGCGAGCGCCGTCCCCTCCGGTCGCCACTCGACCGACGCGATCGCCCGCCGCGGCATCCGGCACGCGAGCGCCGGCCGCACTCGCCGCTCACACGGGAGGCGCGGCGCCTGCGGGCGTGCGGCCCAGCGACCCGGCCGGCGAGGCCGGAGCGCCTTCGTTCGTCGACCGGCGCGCCGGCCGCGCTGAGCAGCCCGCCGCCGCCCGCCCGGGTCCCTTGCACGGCGAACGCCGGCGCGCCACTCGGGCGGCGCCACTCCAGCGCCTCGCCGGCCGCGCACGGCCGGCCACCGGGGTCCGGCGCGCGCCGGCGTCGCGGCGTCCGGCTGCGCTTCGGCGCGCGGCCCGCCGCACGCCGGCCGGCGCGCGGCCCGCCGCGGGCATCCGACGCGTGCGAGCGTCGCGTCGTCCGACGGGGCCGCTCCGGCGCGCGGCAGAGCGCCCCGGCGTCGCCGCTCCCGCTCGCGTTCGCCTCCGGCGCGCCGCCGCCCGCCGGGTTCCCGACCAGGCGCTCGCCGCGCCGGCGCCCGCGACCACCGCGTCGCCGTAGCCCGACTGGACATTCGGTCGACCCTGGCCGCATCCCGCCAACCGCGCGCGCCCGGCCAGGGTCACGCCTCCGACACCACCCCCGATGCACGGAGGCATCCCATGCACATCATCCGCACCACTCCTCGCGCCCTCGTCGCCGTTCTCGGCGCCGGCGCCCTGCTGGCCGGCAGCGCCTCGGCCGCGAGCATCGTCCGCGGGACGACCGGAGACGACACGCTGACCGGCACTGCCCGGGCCGACCTGATCAAGGCGCTCGCCGGTGACGACACGGTCACCGGCCAGGACGGCAACGACACGATCTTCGCCGGTCCGGGCCGCGACACGATCGACGGCGGCGCGGGCGACGACCGCCTGTGGGCGAAGGCCGCCGTCGACGTCGTCGCGCTCGGTGACGAGGAGGGCGACGTCGTGACCGGCGGCGCCGGCGACGACCGGATCCACGTGCGCGACGGCGAGCGTGACGACGTCACGTGCGGCGACGGCGAGGACATGGTCGTCGCCGACCAGTTCGACTCGGTCGCCGATGACTGCGAGGTCGTCCACCGCAAGGACGTCACCGACGAGCAGCTGGCGGCGGCGAAGCAGCGCGAGCAGGCCGGCGCCGAGCGCCGCCACGAGCGCGGCGAGCAGGTCAAGCAGCAGGTCAAGCAGAAGCTCCAGGACCGGCTGCAGCGCCGCGCCGCGCGTCGCGCCTGAGCTCAGCAAGCGAGCGGCGGGCGAGAACGGCCCGCCGCGCGCGCCTACACCGCGGGAGCGAGGACCCGGCTCGACGGCCGCGCGGCGAGCCCGCGCGGCTCGGCCAGCGCCTCGAGCATGGCCGCGGTGTCGGCGAACGCCACGCCGGTCAGGTGCTCCTCGCGTCCCTCGAAGTCGCGCACGATCGCTGTGACCGCATCGCGGTAGCCGGCGCGGTCGCCACGCGCGAGCGACTCGATCGCCGCCGCCGTCCGCGCGAACGGCTCGGACCCGGCGCGCATGACGCCGGCCCACCGCGCCGCCTCGTGGTCGTCGCCGGCGACGAGCGCGGCGACGGCGAGCGCGTACGCCGCCGTCGGCGAGCCGGACGCCAGCTCGTCGCTGACCGCGGCGCGCACGTACGCCGCCTCCTCGCCAGGCGCGCTGGCGAGCACCGCCGCCTTGAGCAGGCCGACCAGCCGCCCGTAGGCCTCCGGCGGCGCGGCCTCCCACGACGCGCGGTAGGCGTCGACGGCCCGGCCGTACGCCGCACGCGCCGCGTCCGCGTCGCCGCGCAGCGCCGCACGATGCCCCTCGCCCTCGTGCTCGATCGCGGTCCGCATCAGCTCGCGGTGGTCCACGTGCACAACGATGCCAGCATGCGCCACGTGGAGCTCATCCTGCGGCCCTGGACCGAGGTCGACGCGCCCGCGCTCACGCAGGCGATCGCCGAGAGCGTCGAGCACCTGCGCCCGTGGATGCCGTGGGCGGCCGCCGAGCCGATCGACCTCGAGCGCCGCCGGGCGTGGATCCGTGAGACGGCGGTCGGGCCCGATCGCGTCTACGGCCTCTGGCTGGACGGCCGCATCGTGGGCGGCGGCGGGCTGCACCGCCGCATTCGCCACGCGGGACTGGAGATCGGCTACTGGGTCCACGCCGCGTTCCTGCGCCGGGGCATCGCGACCGAGGCGGTGCGCCGCCTGTGCGCCGAGGCCTTCGATGACGAGGCCGTCCAGCGCGTCGAGATCCATCACGACCGGGCCAACGTCGCGAGCGGCCGCGTCGCCGCCGCGGCCGGCTTCGAGCTCGTCGGCGAGCGGCCCGACGAGCGCAAGGCGCCCGGGGAGGAGGGCATCGAGTGCGTGTGGCGCCTGGAGCGCGCCCGGTACGCTCGCGCCGGATGAGGGTCCGCCACCGATGAAGCAGCTCGCCGACGGCCTGTGGCAGCTCCGCGGCCTGCCGCCCAACGCGATCAACGTGTACCTCGCCGGCGACGTGCTGATCGACGCCGCGACGCGGCGCGCCGGGCGGCGGATCCTGCGCCAGTTGCGCGGGCGTGCGGTGAGCGCCCACGCGCTGACCCATGCGCACCCCGACCACCAGGGCGCCAGTCACGAGGTGTGCGAGGCGCTGCGCATCCCGCTGTGGTGCGGCGAGGCCGACGCCGGCGACATGGAGCAGGGCACCATCCCGCTGCGCCAGCCCGACCACCCGGTCAACCGCCTCATCAACCGCTTCTGGCTGGGGCCGCCGCACCCGGTTGCGCGCCGGCTGCGCGAAGGGGACGAGGTCGCCGGCTTCACCGTCCTCGACGTCCCCGGCCACTCCGCCGGCCACGTCGCCTACTGGCGCGAGCGCGACCGCGTGCTGATCCTCGGCGACGTCCTGACCAACATGGACACGCTGACCGGCATCCCGGGGCTGCACGAGCCGAAGCGGATCTTCACGCCCGACCCCGCGCGCAACCGCGCCTCGGCCCGCCGCCTCGCCGAGCTTCGCCCGGCGCTCACGTGCTTCGGCCACGGCGCGCCGCTGCGCGACCCGGGCCGCCTGGCCGACTTCGTCGCGCGGCTGCCGAACCCCTGACGACGACGGGGCCGGCTTGCGCCGCCCCCGGGGTTCCGGCATGCACGCTCGGCGAAGCCGGCGGTTCAGCTAGTCGTCGTCGCGGTCGCCGCCGCCGCCGCGGTTGTCGTCGTCGGCGCGGTCGTCGCCACCGCCGTGGCCGCGGTGGTCGTCGTCGCCGCGGTCGTCGTCATCGATGAGCGGCATCGGCTGCGGCGTCTGCGTCGGCTGCGGCGTCTGCGTCTGCGTCGGCGTCGGCGTGGGCGTGGGCGTCTGCGTCGGCGCGAGCGCCGGGTCGGGCGCGGGCGCCGGCGCCGGCGCCGGGTCGGGCTTGGTCCCGACGGCGATCGTGCAGTCGATGACCTTGCACTGGTCGCGCGCCGGCTTCGGCGCCGGGGTCGGCGTGCCGGACGGCGGCGGTGACGGCGCAGGCTTGTCGCACACCACGGGCACGTCCACGACCGGGCACGGGTCCGGGAGGGGGATGGGGATGGAGATCGGGATCGGCAGCGGGATCGGGATCGGAAGGTCGAACTGCGCCGCCCTTGCGGCGTTCGATCCTGCATCGCCAGGCCGGACGCCGCCACGACCCCCTTAGGGCTTGACCGCCGCCCCCCATCGACGAAGGCCCCGCGTCGCGGGGCCTTCGCCTGGGTCCTGCTCGTCGTGTCGGACGCGTCCGGCGCGCTAGGGGCCGACCTCGAGTTGGAGGTCGGGCAGACGCACGTCCACGAGCTTCGCCTCGTCGGGCCCGGGGGGCAGCGGCTGCGGGTTGAGCGCGACGGGGCTGGCGTCGTCGGGCCCGGGGGGCAGCGGCTGCGGGTTGAGCGCGACCTCGTCCCCGCGGCGCGGCAGCTTGGCGATCAGATCGCCGAGGTGCGGCCGCAGGGCTGCGACGATGCTCGCCTCGTCGGGGTGCGGCGGCAGCGGCTGCGGGTTGAGCGCGACCAGGTCGACGAGGCGCGGATTCTGCTTCAGCAGAGCTCCGAGCGTCGCGCCGATGCTCTGGCCGTTCGGGCCACCGGTCGGCTTGGCGGCGGCGATGCCGGGCGCCACGGCTAGCGCCGCCACCGCGCCGGTGAGGGCGACGGCGGTGACGCGAGTGCGGATTCCTCGCATGGAGATCTCCTTGGGGGTTTGGGGAATGGGACACGGCCGAGTCTCTGGTCGTCCGCGCGCCGCGCCGACCCCCTCAGGGGTGGATCGCGCCACCCCAACCAAACGACGGGCGGCGGCTTGCGCCGCCCCCACGACACATCCCACGGCCGCCGCGACGAGAGAGGTGCCCCACAGGCCGATCTCCCGTGTTACGCGGGCGATCCTGTCGCGCAGGTGGCGTGCGTGCGCGGGATCCTGTGGTGCCCGGTCCCGGACGTGCCCGCGCTCGTTCCGTGCCCGACGCAGGCGGTCAAGCGGGCGCCGAAGCCCAGGCCCAGACCGCTTCACCCCCGAACACGCCGAAGGCCCCGCTGGGCGGGGCCTTCGTGGCTCAGCGAATCGGTCGATCCGCCCTCAGGCGCGGTGATGACGCCGGTGGCGGCGGTGGCGCTTGACGTGGCGTCGGTGACGCTGCGGGCGGCGCTGCACGCGCGGCTTGTGCGTCTGGACGTGCGTGGCCGGCATCTGGACCTGCGTGGCCGGGATCTGGACCGGGACCATCTGCGTCTGCGGCTGGCTGGGCAGCGTGACGTTGATGACGGGCGGTCCCGCCGTCTGGTTCGGCGCAGAGCCCGGGCCCGACGAGTTGACGATCACCGGCTGAGGCGACGTCGGGACGACCGCGGGACCGGTGTTCGGCGTGGTCACGTTGACGTCCACGTCCGGCTGCGTGGGATGCACGACGACGGTCTGGTGGTTGTCCTGACGCTGGTCGGCCGAGCAGCCATTGGCATCAACCGCCGCGCCCTTCGCGGTGGCGGGGCACTTGTCGATGCTGTTGGGGACGCCGTCGCCATCGTCGTCGGCCGGCGTCTTCTGGGCGGCTGAGCAGCCGTCGGCGTCGACCGTCGCGCCGGCCGCGGTCGCCGGGCACTTGTCGGTGCCGTTCGGGACGCCGTCGCCGTCGTCGTCGGCCGGCTTGGGGACTGGGCAGCCGTTGGCGTCGACCTTGGTGCCTGCCGGCGTCCCCGCGCAGTTGTCGTCCTTGTTCGATACGCCATCGCCATCGTCGTCGCAAAAGAGCTTGCAAATGGCGCCGGGCGGCATCAAGAAGGGCTTCACCGCGCAGCCCTGGGCGTCGACTTTCGTCCCCGCCGGGGTGCCCGCGCACTTGTCGTCCTTGTTGAGCACCCCATCGCCATCGTCGTCGGCGAAGGCCGACAACTGGGCGCCCGGATCGGGGATGTCGATGCACCCACCACCGGGCGTGGGCACGCAGAAGGACGGTTGGGCGGACGCCGTCCCGGCGCCCGCTCCGGCGGTCGCCGCGGCCGCGGTCACGGCGAGCGCGACGGCGAGGCGACGGGACTTGCTGGAGAACTTCATGTTGAGAGACCCTCCGGGGACGCGAGACGGAACGGGTCCAGCCTCAACCTCCTGGGTGCGGCGCCCCATGAGCGCCGTCACCGTGGCCGCGTGACGCTCGTCACGAGCGTCGAGCGGCGTGCCCCGCCCGGAACGACGAAGGCCCCGCACGGCGGGGCCTTCGCTGCGTCTGCTTGTCGCCGGAAACGCTACTTGATGAACAGCATCTCCCAGTACTTCGGCAGCGGCCAGAGGTCGTCGGCGACGATGCGCTCGAGGCGGTCGGCGACGTCGCGGACCGCCTCCATCGCCGTGATGACCTGGTCGCGCATGTACGTCGCGTGCTCGAGGAGCTCGACGCCCTCCGGGTGCTCCTCGTTGGCCCCCTCGAGCTTGCGCACCGCGAAGACGAGCTCCTCGACCGCCTCAGAGCACTCGCCGATCAGCGCCTCGTTGCCGGCCTTGTGGAGCTCGGCCAGGTGGCGCGTGGCCGCCGGGATGATCTGCGTGCGCGCGATGTCGGCTGCGGTCTCGGCCTCGATGTTGATCTTGGTCACGTACTGCTCGGCCATGACCTCGAAGCGCGACTCGAGCTCGCGCCGCGACAGCACCGAGTAGTTCTCGAACGCGCGGACCGTCTGGTCCTCGAGCAGCCACGGCAGCGCGTCGGGCGTCGTCCGCAGGTTGTACAGCCCGCGGCGCTCGGCCTCCGCGTACCACTCGTCGGCGTAGTTGTCGCCGCCGAAGATGATCTGCTTGTTGGCCGAGTAGCTGTCGCGTACGACGCCCAGCACGGCGTCCTGCAGCGACCCGCTGGCGCCGATCGCGCTCTCCAGCCGCGAGGCCAGGTCGTCGATCGCCTCGGCGACGATCGTGTTGAGCACCGTGTTGGGCAGCGCCAGCGACATGCTCGACCCCAGCGCGCGGAACTCGAACTTGTTGCCGGTGAAGGCGAACGGCGAGGTCCGGTTGCGGTCGCCGCCGTGCATGGGCAGCGGCGGGAGCATCGTCGTGCCCAGCTCGAGCATCTGCTTGGGCGTCGTGCCGTTGCCGTTGCCGCTCACGATCGAGTCGAAGAGCCGCTCGAGCTCGCTGCCGAAGAAGATCGAGATGATCGCCGGCGGCGCCTCGTTGGCGCCGAGCCGGTGGTCCTGGCCCGCGTTGGCGACCGACGCGCGCAGCAGCGCCTGGTGCTTGTTGACCGCCTGGATGACCGCGGTGCAGAAGAACAGGAACTGCAGGTTCTCCTGCGGCGTCTCGCCCGGGTCGAGCAGGTTGTGGCCCGTGTCGGTGCCCATCGACCAGTTGTTGTGCTTGCCCGAGCCGTTGACGCCCGCGTACGGCTTCTCGTGCAGCAGGCAGACGAGCCCGTACTTGCGCGCGACGTTCTGCATGACCTGCATCGTCAGCTGCTGGTGGTCGCAGCCGACGTTGGAGTTCTCGAAGACCGGCGCGATCTCGTACTGGTTGGGGGCGACCTCGTTGTGGCGGGTCTTGACCGGCACGCCGAGCTTCTGGAGCTCCTGCTCGGACTCGAGCATGCAGGCGAGGATCCGCTCGGGGATCGAGCCGAAGTAGTGGTCGTCGAGCTCGTGGCCCTTGGGCGGCTTGGCGCCGAACAGCGTGCGCCCGGTGTTCACGAGGTCGGGGCGCTCGAAGTAGTACTGCTCGTCGATGAGGAAGTACTCCTGCTCGGGCCCGACGGTCGTGAACACGCGGCCGGACTCGACGCCGAGCAGCTTGAGCGCGCGCACCGCGCTGCGCGACAGGGCGTCCATCGAGCGCAGCAGCGGGATCTTGTGGTCGAGCGCCTCGCCCGTCCATGACGCGAACGCCGTCGGGATGCACAGCAGCGCGCCGTTGGGGTTCTCGAGGATGAAGGCCGGGGAGGTCGGGTCCCAGGCCGTATAGCCGCGCGCCTCGAACGTCGCCCGGATCCCGCCGGTCGGGAACGACGACGCGTCCGGCTCGCCCTGGATGAGCTCCTTGCCCGAGAACTCGGCGATCGCCGTGCCGTCGCCCTGCGGCGAGTAGAAGGAGTCGTGCTTCTCGGCCGTCAGCCCGGTGAGCGGCTGGAACCAGTGGGTGAAGTGCGTGGCGCCCTTCTCCTGGGCCCAGTCCTTCATCGCGACCGCGACCGCGTCGGCGAGCTGGCCGTCGAGACCCTCGCCGGTGTCCAGCGCGTGCTGAAGGCGCTTGAAGATGTCCTTGGGCAGCCGCTGGCGCTGGACGGCCTCGGAGAAGACGTTGAGGCCGAAGACGTGGGCGCCGGCCTGGGTGAGATCGACGGCGCCGAGCGCCGAGCCGTTCGCGCTCCACTGAGCCGCGTTGACGTTCGGCTGTCGGGTCCGGATGGGCATGCGGGGTGGGTCCTCCTGTTCGCGGTGGCGCGGCGGCACGCTAGTCACGCGCGTGAATGGGCACCTTATCCGCGTGGACAAACCTGGGCCGGGGCGTTTCGCACCCGGGACAACACCGCTCGACCGAATGGCGAAACGACCGCGCCCGATCTTTCGACACCCGTCTAAAGCCTTGCGGCGCCGCGCCACCGATCCTCTACTGCGCACCCTGACCGCAAGGAGGACGAACCCTGATGAGACACAAGACGCTGGCGCGCGCCACCGCCCTCGGGGCGCTGGTCGCGCTGGCCCTGCCGGCGGTGGCCTCTGCCGACACCTTCGACCGCGCGGGCAACACCGGCCTGCTGCAGTCGGTCGCCATCAACTCGATCTGGGTCATCGTCGCCGGCTGCCTCGTCATGTTCATGCAGGCCGGCTTCGCTTTCCTGGAGATCGGCTTCTCTCGCGGCAAGAACGCCGGAACCGTCGTCGCGAAGATCCTCACCAACTTCTCGATCGCCGGGCTCATGTACTGGGCGATCGGGTTCGCGTTCGCCTTCGGCGGGCCGCTGGGTCACATCATCGGAACGCACGGGATCTTCCTGCGCGACTTCGGCGACCCGCAGCAGGCCTTCCCGATCATGGGGCTGTCCAACGCGACGGTCGAGTCGAAGTGGTTCTTCCAGTTCGTCTTCTGCGCCGTCTCGCTGGCCATCGTGTGGGGCACGACGCTCGAGCGGATCAAGTTCGGCGTCTACATGATCTACGCGGTCGTCTTCGCCGGCTTCATCTACCCGGTCGCCTCCGGCTGGGTGTTCGGCGGCGGCTGGCTGCAGGCCAACGTCGGCATGCAGGACTTCGCCGGCTCGACGGCCGTCCACCTGATCGGCGCGACCGGCGCGCTCGCCGCGCTGCTGTTCCTCGGGCCGCGTCGTGGCAAGTACGGCCCCGACGGCAAGCCGCGGGCGATCCCGGGCCACAACATGCCGCTCTTCGGCCTGGGCATCTTCATCCTCTGGCTGGGCTGGTTCGGCTTCAACCCGGGCTCGACGCTCAACGCGATCGACGGTCGCTTCACCGAGGTGCTGGTCGTCACCCAGCTCGCGGCGTGCGCCGGCGTGCTGAGCGCGATCGCGACCGCGTGGCTGAAGACCAGGGCCATCGACATCGGCATGGCCGGCAACGGCGCGATCGCCGCGCTCGTGGCCATCACGGCGCCGTCGGGCTACGTCGACCCGTGGGCCGCCGTCGTGATCGGCCTCGTCGCCGGCGTGATCGTCGTCCTCGGCGTCTACGCGATCGACCGTGTCCTCGACGACCCGGTGGGCGCGCTGTCGGCGCACGGCCTGGCCGGCATCTGGGGCACGCTCGCGTGCGGCCTCTTCACCGACCCGAAGCTCGCGGCGTTCAACGCGGTCGGCAAGGGCGGCCTGCTCTACAACGGGTCGTTCGCGCAGCTCGGCCACCAAGCGCTCGGCGTCGTGACCGTGTTCGCGTTCGTGTTCGTGGTGTCGTCCGCGACGTTCTTCCTCATCAAGCTCGTCTACGGCATGCGCGTGTCGGCCGAGGAGGAGGACGCCGGCCTCGACATCTCCGAGCACGGCATGTACGGCTACCCCGAGCAGTTCATCCCGGCGCCTGAGCTCGTGGGCTACGGTGCGGCTCCGACGGCGGCCCGCGGGGCCGCCGGCGGGATGGCGACGAGCCCCCAGGAGGTGCCGGCATGAAGATGGTCGTGGCGTACATCCGCCACGAGGCGTTCGAGCCGATCCGGATGGAACTGCTCGAGCTCGGGTTCCCGTCCCTCTCGATCAGCGAGGTCAAGGGGTCGGGGCGCCAGAAGGGCATCACCGAGCGCTACCGCGGAGCGGAGCTGACGAACTACCTGCGCCCGAAGATCAAGGTCGAGTGCGTGGTCGCCGAGCGCGACGTGCAGACGATCGTCGACACCGTGCTCAAGCACGGGCGGACGGGCGCCGTCGGTGACGGCAAGGTGTTCGTCATGCCCGTGGACGAGGCCTTCAGGGTCCGCACGGGCGAGGCCGGGGAGGAGATCCTCCAGGCGCATCCGGACGCGGCGGCGGCGACGCGGTGATGAGGGCGGCCGCGGAGCAGCCGCAGGGCGGCGCCGCGGCCCCGTCCTCCCTCGTCGAGCGCCTGCGCGCCGTCCACCTGAAGATGGTGGACGCCGTCCTCGGCGGCGACGGGCTCGGCCGGGTGGCCGAGCTCGCCGCCGAGGCCGCGGGCGGACCGGTGGCGGTGGTCGTGCCGCGGCTCGGGGCGACCGCCGTCGCCCCGGAGGCCGCGGCCGATCCCGACGCGATCGACACGCTGCGCCGGCACGTCGCCGACCGCGTGCGCGACCGCCCGGCGCCGCTGCCCGACTGCGTGCTCGCCGAGGTGCCGATCCGCTCGGGCGACGAGCTCGTCGGGCTCGTCGCGCTGCTGCGCGCCGACGCGCTGCCGTCGCCCGAGGCGACCGAGTTCCTGCACCTTGCGGCGGTGGCGTCGCTCACCGAGGTCGCCGTCGAGGAGGCCAAGGAGGAGGTCGAGCAGAACCTGCGCGGCTCGTTCCTGGAGGACCTGCGCGCGCGACCCGACCTCGAGCCGCGGGAGATCGTCCGCCGCGCAGCTCGGCTCGGTTGCGATCTCTCGAGGGGCGCCGTCGTCCTGTGCGCCGAGCTGACCACCGACCGCCCGCGCCATGTGGTGGCCACGATCGCCGGGGAGCACCCCGGCGCGCTGGCCCAGCACATGGACGGCCCGGGCGGGCCGCCGCGCGTCTACGCGCTGCTGCCCGCTGCGGGCGGCGACGAGGCGCCCGAGGCGACGCTGGCGTCGGGCCGCCGGCTGGCCGCGCGCCTGCAGCGCCACGGGACCGTCGGGCTGTCGAGCTTCTACGCGGACCCCGGCGAGCTCGCGCGCGCGATGCAGGAGGCCGAGCTCGTGCTCGACGTGCTCAAGGCGTCCGATGCGCCGATCGCCGAGGACATCGGCACGGGGACCTACCGCCTGCTGTTCCGCGTGCTGGCCTCCCATCCCGAGGAGGTGCGCTCGTTCTACGAGGACACCGTGGCGCCGATCGTCAAGTACGACGACCAGTACCGCACCGACCTCGTGGGCACGCTGGAGGCCTACCTCGACCAGAACTGCAACATGAACGCGACCGCGGCGACGATCTACGCCCATCGCCACACGGTCGCCTACCGGCTGGAGCGGGTGAAGGAGCTCACGGGGCTGGACCCCATGCTCTCCGAGGATCGCGAGCGCCTCGGGCTCGGCCTCAAGGCCTACCGGATCATCGCGCCCCGGCTCCCGCGCTGAGCCCGGGCGCAGCGCGAGGGCGGGGGTCCCCGGCACCGCCCGGCGCGGGCGCAGCGGGCGCTTCTGCCGGGGTCGTTCGCGGTCCCGGGGGTGGCCGCGGGCGCGCCGGCGGTCTAGCCTGGCTGCATGTCGACCCGCGCGTTCCGGGCCTATGGGAGCACGGGTGCGCGCGAGACCGCCGTTGCGGTGGGACCGGGCGGGCTGCCCGACGATCCGTCGATCCCCGCGCTCGCCGCCGTCGCGAGCCGGGGGATCGCCGCGGTCCTGACCGACCTCGGCGTGGCCGGCGCCGCGGGCGGCGAGGTCACGCTGCTCAAGTACCACGCCGCCTCGCGCTGCACGTTCCACGCGCCGACGGCCGGCGGCGGCGTGGCGGTCAAGGCGTACGCGAGCGATCCGGCGTCGATCGTCGACGTTCTCCGGCGACTCGCGGAGCAGGGCATCGCCGGCGGGTCCCCGCCGACCGTGGCGCCGCTGGTCGCCTGGGACCCGGCGCTGCGGGTCATCGTGACGCGCTGGTTCGACGCCCCGTGCGCGCTGGACCTCATCGCTTCGGGCGCCGGCGCGCGGGCCGGCGAGCTCGCGGCGGCGTGGCTGCGCCGCGCGGCGCAGCTCGCCGTGACGCGCGGCCAGCGCTACGCGACCGAGGACGCGCTGCGCAACGCGCGGTCACGCGCGCACATCCTCGCCCGCCTCGACGCCGGCCTCGGCGCCGCCGCGCGGTCGGTCGCAGGGGCGCTCGCCGACCGCCCGCCCGCCGAGCGCGCGCTCAGCGCCCTCCACGGCAGCCTCTACGCCGCCCACGTCTTCGACCTCGGCACGGGACCCGGCGTGATCGACTGGGACCGGTTCCGGCTCGGGGCGCTCGAAGCCGACGCCGGCATGTTCGAGGCGACCGTGACGCGCGCCTCGCTCGACCGGGCGCTCGCCGGCCAGGCCGCCGCCGCGCTCGCCGCGTTCCGGCGCGGGATCGAGGACCTCGTCGACACGCGCGCGCTGAGCTGGCACCGCGCGGTGGCCCTGCTGCGCCTCGCCCGGCGCGTGGCCGGCCGGCGGGAGGGGGAGTGGCGCCGGGACGCCGCGGCGCTTATCGCCGCGGCACCTGAACGCTGACGGCCACCGTCGGGGCGACGACGACGAGCAGCACGGCCAGGTCGACGAGCACGGCGAGCGTCAGGTCGGAGACGAGCGCGCCGGTGGCGATCGCGCCGGCCAGCGCGAGGGCGAACAGCGCGCTGTCGGCGAGGCGCACCGGCCCGATGTGCACGTGCTTGACGTGCGCGCAGCACGCGACGACGGCGACGGCGGTGGCACCGAGCGCGACGCGCGCGGTGAGCATCGCGGCGTGGATCAGGGCGAGGTGCGTCACGGCCTGTGCATCGGCACGCGGCCGGCGCTCCTCAAGACGGTCTGTTGGCACGAAACCTGCGCACATCGCGCACGTCACCGTGCGGCGGGCGCTTCGCGCACCGTCAGCCAGGCGAGCGCGGCGAGGAGCGCCGCGCCGATGCCGAGCGAGACGGCGTCGAAGGCGCCGTTCGTCGCGCCCACCGCCTTCCCGGCGTCGGCGATGTGGTTGATCGTGTGCAGCGTGAACTGCAGCGCGGCGAAGGTGAGGACCGGCAGGCGCCAGCGGGCGTGGCGCACGGCGACCAGCGCGGTCACCGCGAGCGCCGCCTCCCAGGTGGCGATGTCGCGGATGTAGTGGTCGTTGCGCGGCCCGAAGTTGCCGAGCTGGTCGTGGAAGGATCCGGCGTCGGCCACCTGCCACACGGCGAGGACGAGCTGGGAGACGGCGAGCAGGAGGAGTCCGAAGCGGATTGGCATGACCGAGGAGCCAAGCACACGAGCGGTGCGGTGGGCAGGCCCAAGTTGGCACCGCGCGACCAGGCCATCTACCTTCGTGCCGTGGACGCCACCGGTCCCGAGCTGCTGCTCGACCTCGACGCGCTCGAGGGCGGCCGGCGCGAGCGCCTGGAGACCGCGCTGCGCGCGGCGATACGCGAGGGCCGCCTGCGCCCCGGCGACCGGCTGCCCGCGACGCGCGCGCTCGCCGCCGAGCTGGGCTGCTCGCGCTGGGTGGTCGTCGAGGCCTACGACCAGCTGGCCGCCGAGGGCTGGATCGAGGGGCGGGCCGGATCGGGCACGCGCGTGCGCGCACGCGCCCGGGCGGGGGAGACGCCGGCGGCCCTGCGCTCGCCGGCGCGACCGCGCACCTATGCGTTCACGACCGGCCTGCCGGACCTGATCGCCTTCCCGCGCGCCGCCTGGCTGCGCGCGCTGCGCCAGGCGGTCCGGACCGCGCCTGCCGCCGACCTCGGCCACAACGAGCCGCGCGGGATGCCCGCGCTGCGCGCCGAGCTCGCCGCCTACCTCGCCCGCGTCCGGGGCGTGCACGCGCACCCCGCCGGCGTGGCGGTCACCCACGGCTTCACGCACGGCCTCGGCCTGCTCTGCCACGCGCTGCGCGAGGCCGGCCACGAGCGCCTCGCGCTCGAGGACCCGGGCTTCCCGCTGCTCGCCGCGTTCGTCCGGCGCGCCGGGCTCGAGCCCGTCTACGTGCCGGCCGACGACGACGGGCTGCGCGTCGACGCGCTCGCCGCGAGCGGCGCCCGCGCAGTCGTGACCACGCCCGCGCACCAGTTCCCGTTGGGACACGTCCTCGCAGCCGAGCGGCGCGCGCGGCTGCTCGCCTGGGCGCGCGAGGTCGACGGGCTGGTCGTCGAGGACGACTACGACGCCGAGTTCCGGTACGACCGCCGGCCCGTCGGCGCGCTGCAGGGGCTGGACCCCGAGCGCGTCGTCTACGCCGGCTCGGCGAGCAAGAGCCTCGCGCCGGGGCTGCGCATCGGCTGGCTGGTGGCGCCGCGGCGCTGGGCGCGCGCGGTGGCCGAGGTGCGCTGGGGCATCGACCTCGGGGTCGGAGCGATCGAGCAGCTCGCGCTGGCCGAGCTGCTGCGCGGCGGCGGGCTGGACCGCCATCTGCGGCGGACGCGCCAGGCCTACGCCGCCAAGCGCCGCACGCTGCTCGACGCGCTCGCGCGCGAGCTGCCCGACGCCCGCGTGACCGGCGTGGCCGCCGGGCTGCACGCCGTCGTCCTCCTGCCGCCCGGGACCGACGAGGAGGCGGTCGTCGCGGCCGCCGCCGAGCGCGACGTCGAGATCGCCGCGCTGACCTCGCTCTACGAGCGAGCCAACCCGCCGGGTCCCGGTCTTTTGCTCGGATACGCCGCGCTGAGCGAGCGAGCCATCGCCGAGGGCGTGCGCAGGCTCGGCGAGGCGGCCCGCGCAACGCAACCGCCATCCGTCGCCGCGCCCGCGCGCCGGAGGTAACCTACCGCGGCCCCCCGGGAGGAAGGACGCAAGTGGCGACGCGAACGACGAAAGCCGGCGCGCGGAGGCGTGCCGGGGCCAGCACGGAAGCAGAAGGCGGCCAGGCCGTCGTGGAGGCGCCGCCGGAGAACGGCGCCGACTCGAGCGCCAACGGGCGCGACGCGCAGGCCCTCGAAGAGGTCCTGGCCGCGCTGACGGCCGCCCGCGACGGGGACTTCTCGCCGCGCCTGCGCACGCGCCGGCGCGACCTGATCGGCGAGCTGCAGGTCCGCACCAACGAGCTGCTCGACGTCAACGCGCGCATGGCGCGCGAGCTGTCGCGCGTCTCGCGGGTGATCGGGCGCGAGGGCCGCATGATGGAGCGCGCGTCGCTGGGCCCGGTGCCCGGGGCGTGGGCGGAGAACGTCGAGTCGGTGAACTCGCTCATCGACGACCTCGTACGCCCGACCACCGAGGTCGCGCGGGTCATCGAGGCGGTCGCCGACGGCGACCTGTCCGAGAAGATGGCCATGACCATCGAGGGCCAGCCGGTCAAGGGCGAGTTCGCCCGGATCGGCACGACCGTGAACACGATGGTCGACCAGCTCTCGTCGTTCGCCGACGAGGTCACGCGCGTGGCGCGCGAGGTGGGCACCGAGGGCAAGCTGGGCGGGCAGGCGCGGGTCAAGGGCGTCTCGGGCACGTGGAAGGACCTGACCGACTCGGTGAACGTCATGGCCGGCAACCTGACCACCCAGGTTCGCCAGATCGCCGACGTCACCACGGCCGTCGCCAACGGCAACCTGTCCAAGAAGATCACCGTCGACGCGCGCGGCGAGGTCCTCGAGCTCAAGGACACGATCAACACGATGGTCGACCAGCTCTCCCGCTTCGCCGACGAGGTCACGCGCGTGGCGCGGGAAGTCGGTACCGAAGGCATTCTGGGGGGTCAGGCCGAGGTCAAGGGCGTCGAGGGCACGTGGCGCGACCTCACCGAGAACGTCAACCAGCTGGCGGGCAACCTGACCAGCCAGGTGCGCAACATCGCCCAGGTCACCACGGCCGTCGCCAACGGCGACCTGACGCGCAAGATCACCGTCGAGGCCAAGGGCGAGGTCGCCGCGCTCGCCGACACGATCAACTCGATGACCGACACGCTGTCGCGCTTCGCCGAGCAGGTGACCGGCGTGGCGCGCGAGGTGGGCACCGAGGGCATCCTCGGCGGCCAGGCCGAGGTGCCCGGCGTGGCGGGCACGTGGAAGGACCTCACCGACTCGGTGAACGGCATGGCGTCCAACCTGACCGACCAGGTGCGCCAGATCGCCGCCGTGACGACCGCGGTCGCCAACGGCGACCTGTCGCAGAAGGTCACGGTCGAGGCCAAGGGCGAGGTCGCCGCGCTCGCCGAGACGATCAACTCGATGACCGACACGCTGTCGCGCTTCGCGCAGCAGGTCACGAGCGTGGCGCGCGAGGTCGGCACCGAGGGGATCCTCGGCGGCCAGGCGGAGGTCCCGGGCGTGTCCGGCACGTGGAAGGACCTCACGGAGTCGGTGAACTTCATGGCCGGCAACCTGACCAGCCAGGTGCGCAACATCGCCCAGGTCACCACGGCGGTGGCCAACGGCGACCTCTCGCAGAAGATCTCCGTCGAGGCGCGCGGCGAGGTCGCCCAGCTCGCCGACACGATCAACACGATGGTCGACCAGCTGTCGACCTTCGCCGACGAGGTCACGCGCGTGGCGCGCGAGGTGGGCACCGACGGCAAGCTCGGCGGTCAGGCGGAGGTGCGCGGCGTCTCGGGGACGTGGCGCGACCTCACCGAGAACGTCAACGAGCTCGCGGGCAACCTGACCAACCAGGTGCGCAACATCGCCCAGGTCACCACCGCGGTGGCAAAGGGCGACCTGTCGCAGAAGATCACCGTCGACGCGCGCGGCGAGATCCTCGAGCTCAAGGACACCATCAACACGATGGTCGATCAGCTGTCGTCCTTCGCCGACGAGGTCACCCGCGTGGCCAAGGAGGTCGGCACCGAGGGCAAGCTCGGCGGCCAGGCCGAGGTCGCCGGGGTGTCGGGCACGTGGCGCGACCTGACCGAGTCCGTGAACTTCATGGCGGTCAACCTGACCGACCAGGTACGCAACATCGCGCTGGTCACCACGGCGGTGGCCAACGGCGACCTGTCCAAGAAGATCTCCGTCGAGGCGAAGGGCGAGATCGCCGAGCTGCGCGACACGATCAACACGATGGTCGACCAGCTGCGCGCGTTCGCGGCGGAGGTGACGCGCGTCGCACGGGAGGTCGGCACCGAGGGGAAGCTGGGCGGCCAGGCCACGGTCGAGGGCGTCAGCGGCACGTGGCGCGGGCTGACCGAGAACGTGAACCTGATGGCGTCCAACCTGACGTCGCAGGTGCGCTCGATCGCCCAGGTGACCACGGCGGTGGCGACCGGCGACCTGTCGAAGAAGATCACCGTCGACGCGCGCGGCGAGATCGCCGAGCTCAAGGACACGATCAACACGATGGTCGACCAGCTGTCGTCCTTCGCCGACGAGGTCACCCGCGTGGCCAAGGAGGTCGGCACCGAGGGCATCCTGGGCGGCCAGGCGGAGGTCAAGGGCGTGTCGGGCACGTGGCGCGACCTGACCGAGAACGTCAACCAGCTGGCGGGCAACCTGACCAGCCAGGTGCGCAACATCGCGCAGGTCACCACGGCGGTGGCCAACGGCGACCTGACCCAGAAGATCACCGTCGACGCGCGCGGCGAGATCCTCGAGCTCAAGGAGACGATCAACACGATGGTCGACCAGCTGTCGTCGTTCGCCGACGAGGTCACGCGCGTGGCGCGCGAGGTCGGCACCGAGGGTCAGCTGGGCGGCCAGGCGGAGGTCGAGGGCGTCAGCGGCACGTGGCGGCGCCTGACCGAGAACGTCAACCAGCTGGCGGGCAACCTGACCACGCAGATCCGCGCGATCAAGGACGTGTCCACCGCGGTGATCCAGGGTGACCTCACGCGCCAGATCACCGTCGCCGCCTCGGGCGAGGTCTCGACGCTGAACGACACGATCAACCAGATGATCGCCAACCTCCGCGACACCACCCAGCAGAACGCGGAGCAGGACTGGCTCAAGACGAACCTCGCGCGGATCACCGGCGCGATCCAGGGTCAGCGCGACCTCGCCGCCGTGTCGCGGCTGATCATGTCCGAGGTCACACCGCTCGTCGACGCCCAGCACGGCGCGTTCTTCCTCAACCGCGCCGACGACAACGGCGCGCCCGCCGAGCTGACGATGATCGCCAGCTACGGCTACCAGAAGCGCAAGAACCTCGCCAACCGCTTCGCGCCCGGCGAGGGCCTCGTGGGCCAGTCGGCGCTCGAGGGCAAGAGCATCCTCGTCTCGAACGCGCCGTCGGACTACGTGCGCGTCACCTCCGGGCTCGGCGAGTCGCTGCCGGTCAACATCATCGTCCTGCCGGTGCTCTTCGAGGACCAGGTGCTCTCGGTCATCGAGCTGGCGTCGGTGCACGCGTTCAACGAGACGAACCAGTCGTTCCTCGAGCAGCTCTCGGAGACGATCGGCGTCGTCCTGTCGAACATCATCGCCAACCAGCGCACCGAGGAGCTGCTCGAGCAGTCGCAGCGCCTCGCGACCGAGCTGCAGGAGCGCCAGGACGAGCTGCAGGCTCAGCAGGAGGAGCTCAAGCGCTCCAACGCCGAGCTCGAGGCGCAGGCGCAGTCGCTGCGCGCGTCCGAGGAGCTGCTGCAGAGCCAGCAGGAGGAGCTGCGCCAGACCAACGAGGAGCTGCAGGACAAGGCGGCGCTGCTCGCGCAGCAGAACCGCGACATCGAGGAGAAGAACGCCGAGATCGAGCGCGCGCGCGAGGCGCTGGAGGAGCGCGCCGCCCAGCTGGCGCTCTCGTCGAAGTACAAGAGCGAGTTCCTGGCCAACATGAGCCACGAGCTGCGCACCCCGCTGAACTCGCTGCTCATCCTGTCCAAGCTGCTGGCCGACAACGGCGAGGGCAACCTGTCGGCCAAGCAGATCGAGTTCGCCGAGACGATCCACAACGCCGGGACGGAGCTGCTGTCGCTGATCAGCGACATCCTCGACCTGTCGAAGGTCGAGGCGGGCAAGATGGACGTCTCGGCCGGCCACGTGCCCATGACCGAGATCACCGGCGCCGTCGAGCGCGCGTTCCGCCCGGTGGCCGAGGAGCGCGGCCTGGCGTTCTCGATCGAGGCCGACGAGACCGCGCCCAAGTCGCTGTTCACCGACGAGCAGCGGCTGCAGCAGATCCTCCGCAACCTGCTGTCCAACGCGATGAAGTTCACCGAGCGCGGCTCGGTCGCGCTGCACGTCGAGGCGAGCAGCGAGGTCGGCTTCGACGGGACGCCGTACGCGGTGGCCTTCAACGTCGTCGACACCGGCATCGGGATCCCCGAGGACAAGCTGCGCCTGATCTTCGAGGCCTTCCAGCAGGCCGACGGGACGACGAACCGGCGCTACGGCGGCACCGGCCTCGGGCTGTCGATCTCGCGCGAGATCGCCCGGCTGCTCGGCGGGGAGATCCGGGTCCGCTCCACCGCGGGCGAGGGCAGCACGTTCACCCTGCTGCTGCCGGCGACGCTCGCGCCGTCGGCCCCCGTCACCGAGGCGCCCGCCGAGGTCGGCGCGGTGCACGCCGAGGGCAACGGCGCCCCGGCCGCCGTCGCCGCGCACGCGCTGGCCGACGAGTTCGAGTTCGAGCCGCAGGGCGCCCCGCAGCCCGAGGTCGCCGACGACCGCGAGCGCCTGGCGCCGGGCGATCGCGTCATCCTGCTCGTCGCCGACACGCTCGAGGAGGGCGACCTCGCGCTGTCGCTGGCCCGCGAGCACGGGCTCAAGGCGATCGTCGCGCTCGGCGGCGCGGGGAGCCTGACCCTCGCGCAGGAGCACCCGATCGACGGCGCCCTGCTGCTCGGCGGCACCGGGCTGCTCGGCCAGCTCAAGCAGCACCCCCGCACGCGGCACGTTCCCGTCTGGGTGGTGGGCGACCCCGGGTCGCGCCACGCGGCGCTGCAGGCCGGCGCGGCCGGCTTCGTCGAGCGGCCCCTCTCGCGCGAGGCGCTCGAGGCCGCGTTCGCCGGTCTCGAGGAGACGCTCGACCGGCCCACCAAGCGGCTGCTGCACGTCGAGGACGACGAGCACCTGCGCGCGAGCGTGGCCGAGCTCGTCGGCGGAGAGGACGTCGAGGTCGTCGGCGCCGGCAGCGCCGCCGAGGCGCTGGCCGAGCTCGGGGAGCGCGGGGCGGACTGCCTGGTGCTCGACCTCAAGCTCCCGGACGGCGACGGCTTCGAGCTGCTCGAGAAGCTGCAGGCCGACGAGCGCTTCCGCGAGATCCCGGTGATCATCCACACGGGCAAGGCGCTGACGCGCAAGGAGGAGACGCGCCTGAAGCGCTACGCCGGCGCGATCGTGCTCAAGGACGCCGCCTCACCGGAGCGGCTGCTCGACGAGACCGCCCTGTACCTGCACCGGCCGCCGTCCGCGCTGACGCCCGAGCACCGGCGCATGCTCGACCAGCTGCACCACGCCGACGCCGTGCTGCAGGGGCGCAAGGTCCTGATCGTCGACGACGACGTGCGCAACGTGTTCGCGCTGACGAGCGTGCTCGAGGCGCGCGGCATGACCGTCCTCTTCGGCGAGAACGGGCGCGAGGGCATCGAGATCCTCGAGGCCAACCCGGACGTCGACCTGGTCGTTATGGACGTGATGATGCCCGAGATGGACGGCTACGAGGCGATGCGAGCCGTCCGCGCGCGGGCGCGGTTCGAGGACCTGCCGATCATCGCGCTCACCGCCAAGGCGATGCAGGGCGACCGAGAGCGGTCCATCGCCTCGGGCGCCTCCGACTACGTGACCAAGCCGGTCGATCCCGACCAGCTGCTGTCGCTCATGCGGGTGTGGCTCTACCGGTAGCGGGCCCGACTCCGCCCGCGGCGGGCGACGCGACGGAGGCCCTCGAGCTCGACCTGTTGCTCGAGGGCATCTTCCGCCGCTTCGGCTACGACTTCCGCGGGTACGCGGGTGCGTCGCTCAAGCGCAGGCTGTGGAAGCGCACGAGCCTGGAGGGCCTGACGACCCTGACCGCGCTGCTCGACCGCGTCCTGCACGACGAGGAGTGCCTCGTCCGGCTGCTCAAGGACCTCTCGATCAACGTGACCGAGATGTTCCGCGACCCGTCCTTCTTCCGCGCGCTGCGCGTCAAGGTGTTCCCGCAGCTGCGGACCTATCCGTTCCTGCGCATCTGGGTGGCGGGCTGCTCGACCGGCGAGGAGGTCATCTCGCTCGCGGTCGCGCTGTGCGAGGAGGACCTGCTCGAGCGCACGCGCATCTACGCGACCGACATGAACGACGCCGCGCTGCACCGGGCGCGCCGGTTCGCGGTGCCCGCGGCGGAGCTCACGACGTACAAGGACAATTACGCTCGCGCCGGCGGCAGCGGGAACATGGAGGCTCACTACGACATCGACGGCGAGTGGGCGGTCTTCGACCGGCGCCTCTCCCAGGGCGTGGTCTTCGCCCAGCACAACCTCGCCTCGGACCGCTCGTTCAACGAATTCCACATGATCCTGTGCCGCAACGTCATGATCTACTTCGGCCGAGAGCTGCAGCGGCACGTGCACGAGCTCTTCCTCGACAGCCTGGTTCCCCTCGGTCACCTGGGACTGGGCCGCAAAGAGGCGATCTCCGATGCCGAGATCGCCGAGCGGTACGAGTCGCTCGATCCGGCCGAGAAGCTCTTCCGGCGGCGAGGCTGATGCGCTGCGATCTGGTCGCGATCGGGGCCTCGTGGGGCGGTCTCGCCGCCCTGCAGACGCTCCTGTGCGGGCTCGACGGCGACTTCGCCGCGCCGATCTGCGTCGCCCAGCACCGTTCGCCGCGCGCTGACGACACGCTCCTTCCCTCCCTCCTCGGGCGGCGCACGGCGCTGACCGTCCGCGACGCCGAGGACAAGGCCCACCTCCGGCCGGGAACGGTGCTCATCGCCCCGCCCGACTACCACATGCTCGTCGAGCGCGGCGACGTCGCGCTGTCGACCGACGCCCCGGTCGCCTTCAGCCGGCCCTCGATCGACGTCCTGCTCGAGTCGGCCGCTGCGGCCTACGGCGACCGCCTCGTCGGCGTCGTGCTCACCGGCTCGAACGCCGACGGGGCGGCGGGCCTGGCGGAGGTCCACCGCCGCGGCGGGCTGGCCATCGTCCAGGACCCCGGCGAAGCCGAGCGCCGCGAGATGCCGGACGCGGCGCTGGCCTCGGTTCCGACCGCGGAGGTGCTCCCGTTGGCCGAGATCGCCGCGCGGCTCAACGAGGTCGTCGGCTGGGCCGCGAGGAGGGCGCGGGCGTGAAGGACTCGCGCGCCCCCGTCCTGCTGGTCGACGACCGCCGGGAGAACCTCGTCGCTCTCGAGGCCGTCCTCGCGCCGCTCGGCTGCCGGCTGGTCACCGCGACGTCCGGCGCGGAGGCGCTCAAGTGCCTGCTCGACCACGATTTCGCGGTGATCCTGCTCGACGTCCAGATGCCCGAGCTCGACGGCTTCGAGACCGCCGACTACATCAAGCGCCGGGAGCGCACGCGCTCGATCCCGATCATCTTCGTGACGGCGATCTCCAAGGAGCAGCACCACGTCTTCCGCGGCTACGAGGCGGGCGCGGTCGACTACGTGTTCAAGCCCTACGACCCGGTCGTCCTGCGCTCGAAGGTCGCCGTCTTCATCGAGCTCTGGCGCGCCGGGCGGGCGCTGCGGGCCAGCGAGGAGCTCGCGCGCGCGGCGTTCGAGGACGCGCCGATCGGCATGGCGCGCATGGACCGCGACGGGCACATCATCACGGCCAACCGCGCGCTGTGCGAGACGCTGGGCCTCGGGCTGGACCGCCTCGCCGGGCGCACGATCGACGATCTCACCCACGCCGAGGACCGCCGCGCCGACGCGGCCGAACGCGAGGCGCTGCTGAGCGGGCGCCGCTCGCGCTACCAGGTCGAGCGCCGGCTGCTCGGCGCGGGCGGCCGCGCGATCCCGGCGCTGGTCTCGTTCGCGATGGCCCGCCCGCAGAACGCCGAGCCCGCGCTGCTCGCCCACGTCGAGGACCTGCGCGAGCGCAAGCGGGCCGAGCGCTCGCGCGAGCTGCTCATCCGCGAGCAGGCCGCCCGCCTCGAGGCCGAGGCGGTGACCGAGCGCCTCCAGGGCATCCAGCGGATCGTCGACGCGGCGCTGGCGCCGCTGGCGCTCGACCAGCTGCTCGGCGAGCTGCTGGCGCGCATCGCCGAGGTGCTGGCCGTCGACGGCGCGTCGTTCATCCTTGCCGACCAGGAGGGCCGCTACGTCGTCGTGCAGGCCGCCGAGGGTGTCGACGCGGCGGTGCGCACGGCCTTCCGCCCCGAGCCCGACGGCGCGGTGCTGCGCGTGCTGCGCGACCGCCGGCCGCTGATCGTCGACGACACGGGGCAGGACGAGGGCTTCGACGAGGCGCTGCCGGGCGCCGCGGTCAGCTCGGTCCTCGCGGTCCCGCTGCTGCTCGAGAACCGCGCGATCGGGGTGCTGACGGTCGGCACGCTGTTCCAGCGGTCGTTCACGCCCGCCGACGCGAGCCTGCTGCAGCTGGCCGCCGACCGCGCCGCGCTGGCCATCGAGCGCACGAGGCTCTTCGAGCGCGAGCACCGCATCGCCCAGCAGCTGCAGACGGCGCTGCTGCCCGAGCGGCTGCCCAGCATCCCCGGGCTGCGCCTCGCCGCCCGCTACCTGCCGGGCGGCGCGGGCACGGAGGTCGGGGGCGACTGGTACGACGCGATCGCGCTGCCGGGCAACCGGCTGGGCCTGGTCATGGGCGACGTCGCCGGGCGCGGGGTCGCGGCGGCCGCGTCGATGGGTCAGCTGCGCAGCGCGCTGCGCGCCTACGCGCTCGAGGGCGCGGGCCCGGCCGGCGTGCTCGAGCGCCTCAACCGCTTCCAGTTCCAGCTCGACGAGGACAGCATGGCCACCGTGATCGTGCTCGTGCTCGACCCGGGCAAGGGCGTGCTGCGCTGGGCCAACGCCGGGCATCCGCCGCCCCTCGTCGTGGGGCCGAACGGCGCGCGCTACCTCGAGGGCGCAGGCGGCGTGCCGCTCGGCGCCGTCGAGGATCCCGTCTACCCGGAGTCGGAGGCCGCGCTGTCGCCCGGCATGACGGTGATCCTCTACACCGACGGGCTCGTCGAGCATCCGGGCCGGCCGCTCGAGGAGGGCTTCGACCGCCTGCGCGACGCGAGCGGCAACGGCGCGCTCGATCCGGAGGAGCTGTGCGACGCGATCCTCGGCGGCACCCTCGGCGGCGCGACGTCGTCGGACGACGTGACGTTCGTCGTGGCCAACTCGCCGGCCGTCCTCGGCGACCGGCTGTCGCTCTCGTTCCCCGGCGAGCACGAGGGCCTGGCCAGCCTGCGGGCCACGCTGCGCCGGTGGCTGGCCGAGAACGACGCCGACGCCGACGAGGTCGCCGCGGTGACGATGGCGACCAACGAGGCGGTGGAGAACGCCATCGAGCACGGGCACCACCTGAGCTCGCAGCCGTTCCAGGTCGAGCTCGAGCGCACCGGCTCGGAGGTCGTCATCACGGTGCGCGACCGCGGCCGCTGGCGTGAGAACAAGACCAGGCGCAAGCCCGGCGACCGCGGTCGCGGGCTGACGCTCATGCGCGCGTTCATGGACGACGTCGAGGTCTCGCCGAGCCCGCAGGGGACGACCGTGGTCCTGCGCCGCGCGCTCCGCGCGGGCGCGGTGGCGTCGCTGCCCCAGGCGTAGTCAGACGAGGCCGACGCGCAGCACGACGACGAGGATCGCCGCGAGGATCGCGACCGCGAGCGCGACGACGGCGAGCATCCGCGTCGAGCTCGAGCTGCCCATCGCCGGCTCGAAGCTGCGCGCGCCGGTCGCCGCGGCGCCCGGCGGCAGCGCGCCGGGCTGGGGCTCGTCCTCGGCACGGTGGCGCGGGCGCGGCGCGCGCGGGGTGAGCACGCGGAAGCCCTCGCCGCCCTGCTCGGACACCTCCGCGGTCGCCTCGGTCGAGACGGCGACGGTCTCGGTCGCCTCCGGGAGGCGGTTCGTGGCGTCCGGGTCGTCGGCGGGCGGCGACGCGGGCGCGCCGTTGGCGCCCGCGGGCCAGCCGGGGCGCTCGGCGGCGGCCCGGGCGCGGTCGGCGACGCGGTGCGGGCGGGCGACGGCGGCGCGCCGCAGCGCGAGCTCACGGCGCAGCGCCTCGAGCTCCGCGCGCGCCGAGCGCAGCTCGTGGCTGGTCACCGCGGCCCGGGCGCGCTCGGCGGCGATCGCCTCCTCGAGGTGGTGCTCGGCGTCGTCGCGCTCCTCGGCGACCTGGCGCTCGTGCTCCTCGCCGGCCTTGGCCAGCGCGGCCTCGTGCTCCGCGCGCGCCTTGGCCAGCGCCTGCTCGGCGTTGGCCTTCGCCGCGGCCACGCGCTCCTCGGCCGCACGCTTGGCCTCGGCGACGGCCGCCTCGGCGCGCTCGCGCGCGGCGACGGCCTCGTCCGCGCGGGCGGCCTCGCGCTCGCGGCCGGCCTCGGCCTCGGCCCGGGCAATGCTCTCGGCGGCGAGGGCGGCGGCGGCGGCCGCGGCGCGCTCGTCGGCGGCCGCGTGCGCGGCCTCGGCCTGGTCGAGGCGGGCGCGCAGCTCGTTGGCCTCGCGGGCGAGGCGGACATGGGGGTCGGCCGCGCCGCCGTCCGGCGTCTCGACATCCGGGGCGGGGAGGTCGAGCAGCAGGTCGCGCCCGACGGCGAGCGCGTAGACGGCGCCCGCGAGCATGCTCAGCGGCAGCGCGTAGGTCGCGCGCCAGGATCCGTCGGCCAACGTTGCGGCCGCGACGGGCGGCGTCTCGACCTGGCGCTCGGCGTTCTCGACGACGAGCCGGGCGCGGTCGCGGTCGCGGTCGGGCGTGCGGTCGGCGGCGGCCTCGGCGAAGCGTCCCTCGAGCTCGAGCACGCACACGTCCGCGCCGGCCGGGACGCCCGTGAAGCGCAGGACCTCGAAGGGCGGGGTCACTCGCCGCTCGTCTCCGTGCCCGGTCCGGGCGGTCGGGGCTCGAGGGGCCGCAGCGGCTGCGTGCGGTCGGGATCGCCCGGCGCCGTGCGCGGCGGCGCGCCGAGGTCCGGCTCGCGCGGCGGCGGGCTGGTGGCCGGCCGCGGCGTCGCCGAGCCCGCGCGCGAGGCGGCGGCGGCCGGGCGCGGCGGAGCGGCGTCGGGCTCGCGCGGCGGCGACGCGGCCGCCTCGCGCCGGTCGACCGCCGGGACGCGGCGGCGGCGCTCGCGGCCGCGCACGTCGACGGTCACCGAGATGCTCGCGGTGGCCAGGGCCACGCCGATGGCCATCAGCGCGGCCGACCCGACCGCCAGCCAGGCGCCCGCCTGGCGGGCGGCGCCATGGGCATCGGGCGGCGGATCGATGACCTGCGCGAAGACCAGCACGACGGCGGCGAGGACGGCGAAGACCAGCCAGGGCGGGACCGGGACCGCGTCGCGGGCGGCCAGGCTCAGCCCCCCGAGGGTCACGACGGCGAGGGAGGCCAGCATCCAGTCCACGACCTCGAACGCGTCGAAGGCGGTCAGGTGGGGGGCGTACCAGTCGAGGAACAGGCTGATGAGAACCCCGAGCGCGCCGAGCGCCACGAGCCCGGAGCCGAGGTCGATCTTGTGCCGCACGGCACCTCCGGCGGAATGGGGGGCGATGGGGCGAAGGTAGCGCCCCCGGCGGATGGGGGCGACGGGTGACTAGTGGGCCCGTCCGCAAATCCGACGCGGAACCGGCGGACTTGCGGACGGGCCCACTAGTGGCTCTCGCGGATGACCCGGCCCGTGTTCGGGTCGACCTTGGCGTCGGCCGGCTTGCCGGAGACGCGAACGGTGAAGAGGCCGCCGGGCCGGTTGCCGTTGCGCGCGCGCGCCTTGGCCTTGCCGTTCAGGCCGGCCGCGATCTCATAGCGCACGTCGTAGAGGCCCGCCTTCGTCGGGGTCACGCGCCACTCGAACGTGCGGCTGCGCCCCGGCGGGAGCTTGCCGAGCGCCCAGGTCCCGACGTACGCGGTGTCGCCGCCGCGCGGGCCGGCGTCGACGATCCAGACCGCCCGGCTGGGGTCGGCCAGGCCGGGCTCGGTGTCGCGGGTGTTGAAGCCCTTCACGGTCACGGCGACGTTGGGGATCGTGCGGTCGCCGGCGTTGCGCACCTCGATGCGCAGGCGCGACTGCTGGGCGACGTGCTGGATCAGCGGGAACGAGTCGAGGACGACGTCGACGTCGAACGTGCCCGACGGCTCGTTGACGTCCTGCCGCTGGCCCCCGCCGCACCCGCCCACGGCGAGCGCCGCCAGCGCGGCGAACGACCCGAGGCGAAGACCCCATCTCATCGCGGGCCGGAACGTACCAAGCGGCGCGAGATCACGCGCAGATTTGTTTTCAGGACGCAGCGAAACAGGTTCTTGGTTGGCAGCCCATGCGACCGTGACATACGCTTGCGATACCGGGTCACCAACGGGGAGGCAGCACTTGGTTCGTTCCGTCGCCGATCGTGGGTTCTTGCCGGTCAAGAGCCTGCTCGAAGAGGTCGGGGACATGATGATCCTGACGGGCAAGACGATCATGTCGGCCCTGCGTCCGCCGTATCCGTATGGCGGGGAGTTCGTCAGCCAGTTCCTCTTCGCGTTGAAGTTGTGCTG